>CAZJBN010000011.1:28603-42086 GCA_964543955.1 uncultured Bifidobacteriaceae bacterium | reverse complement strand
GCCTGCGCTCAGATCAGCGACAGCCCCGCCACCGTCTTCAAGTCGACAATCTCGCCGGACCGTACGAGGGCACGCGCCGCCTCCAGCGTGAAGGTGCGCGGCTCGATGTCCTCATCCTCGTCCTTCCGCGCGGTCGAGCGCGCATCGGGTGGGCGAAGCTCCGTGCAGCGATAGAACGTCATCAGCTCGTCGCAGAAGCCGGGTGTGGGATGGAACCCCTGCAACCGCTCGACGCGGCCGGGGACGAGGTCGATCTCCTCTTCGCACTCGCGAGCCGCGGCAGCGTCCGGATCCTCGCCAGGCTCGAGGCTGCCGGCCGGCAGCTCCCAGATGTAGCGATCGAGCGTGTAGCGGTACTGGCGAATCAGGATGACGTTGCCGGGCGCGGGCACGGGGATCAGGACGACCGAACCCGGATGCCGGACGATCTCCATGTCGATCGTGTGCCCGGTCGGAAGCGTCACGCGGTCGACTTCGAGCCGGAAGATCCGTCCTTCGTAGATCAGCCGATGTTCATTGACGATCGTCTTCGGATTGCCTCTGGTCATCCGACGCCTCCCCGAACAGCGAACGCTGCATTTCCTCCGGCACCACCTGGCGCAGTACCGCCTCGAGATCCTCCGGCAGCGGTGCCGTGAACGTCAGCCGCTCGCCCGTCCGCGGGTGGGTGAACGTCAACCGCTCGGCGTGCAGGAACGGCCGCGTCAGTCGCTGTACCGCGCGGAACTGTCCCGGCACGCGGCGATGAACGCCGCCGTAGAGCGCATCGCCGACCACGGGGTGGCCGATTGCGGCCAGGTGCACGCGGATCTGGTGTGTCCGTCCGGTCGCAATGGTCACACGGATGAGCGTCAGCCCTTTCAGGTCCCTGGCCCACGTCACCCGCGTGGAGGCCTCGCGCGAACGCGTCGCGCGCGTCGACATCTTCTGGCGGTTCTTCGGGTCGCGGCCGATCGACGCCTCGATGCGCTTGCGCTGCTGCACGAGCCCCCAGACGAGCGCCACGTACTCCTTCTCCACTTCGCGGTCGTGAAACTGCCGCGCCAGCTCGCGGTGCGCGGCGTCGTGCTTCGCCACGACCATCACGCCGCTCGTCCCCTTGTCCAGTCGATGGACGATGCCGGGACGGGCCTCGCCGCCGATGCCGCTCAGGTCCGTCACATGATGCAGCAGTGCGTTCACGAGCGTGCCGTCGGGATTGCCGACAGCGGGATGCACGACCATGCCGGCCGGCTTGTCCACCACCACCACGTCCTCATCGTCATGGAGGATGGCGAGAGGGAGGTCCTGCGCCACCGGCGTGGGGGCGGCAATCGCGGGAAGCTCGACCTCGATCACGTCGCCCGCGCGGAGGACGATGTTGGCTTTGGTCGTCTTGACGCGAGGTACGCGTACCCCGCCGCCCTCGATGAGCCGCTGGATCTGGGATCGCGAGTAGCCGGGCACCTCGCTGGCGAGAAACCGGTCGAGGCGCTCGCCCTCGGACTCGGGTGAAACCGTGAACGTCAGTTCCATGGGGATCCTGTGGCCCAGCGAACAAACCACCGAGGTACCGAGGCACCGAGGCCCGACGTGGGGACGCGTGTCGACGCAATGCGCCGACCGCGAGAACGGATCTCCGGATCCGCATGAGCCATGAATCGGCGTCTGAGGCTCATGCGGATCCGATGATCCGTTCTCGCGGCCGGCCGGTCTTCGACCGGCCGCGCGTCCCGCAGCGATCGCCTCAACGGGTTCCGAGGACGCGTCTCTGTGTCTCCGTGTCTGTGGTCTGTCCGTGACTGACCTCTCACGCGAAACGCGGTTTTCTCGGGCCGCGCGAGGGCTCTGGTGCGGCAGGGGCTTCCGGCCGGCCGAGATACCAGAGCATGAACAGGCTGAGTGGAGCGAGCACGATCGAGATCGCCTGCGAGGTCGACACCATGTCGAGGACGAAGCCGCGATCGTCGCCGCGATAGAACTCGATGATGAAACGGGAGATCGAGTACATCAGCACGAATGTCCAGAACGTCCGGCCCGGATAGTGGCGCCAGCGCTTCTCCAGGACGAGGAGCACGACGAGGATGACGAGCCCGGCCAGTGACTCGTAGACCTGGGTCGGGTGGAGCGGGACATTGAGCGGCGTGCCGACGTTGAGGCTGGCGGCCGGATCGGTGAAGGTGATGGCCCATGCCACCTGGGTCGGCTTGCCATAACAGCATCCGGCCATCAGGCATCCGAGCCGACCGACCATGTATCCGAGCGCGATGCCCGGAGCGAAGAGATCCGCCGACGGCCAGAGCGGGAGCTTGTGCTTGCGGAGCTGGTGGATGCACACCAGGACGGCCGCGATCAGGCCGCCGTAGAACACGCCGCCCGAGCGCAGCAGCGTCGTGAACTCCTGCCAGCTGCTCGTGAAGTGCTCGAAGTCCACGACGAAGAGGAGGGCCTTGGCGCCGACGAGCGCGGCGATGATGACCCAGATGCCGAGGTCGAGCACGCGGTTGCCGTCGAGTCCGGCCGCGCGCGCCCGCCGCACGGCCGAGCCGAGGCCGAGCAGGTAGGCGGCCGCGAGCAGCACGCCGTACGAGTAGATGGTCAGCGGTCCAAGGCTAAACAGGATTGGATGCACGGCGTCCCAGCCCCAGCATATCGAGAATCATGAAAGCGACCCCAACGGTGATGGCCGCGTCCGCAACATTGAACGCCCAGAAATGCCATCCACGCCAGTAGGCGTCGACGAAGTCCAGCACGTAGCCCGCGGTGGCTCGATCGATCAGATTGCCGATGGCGCCTCCGACCACCAGCGCTATGCCCAGTCGTGCCAGGCGATCGCCGAGCGGCACCGTCGCCGCGTACCAGGCCACGCCGGCGAGCGCCGCCAGCCCCACGAGCGACATGACGAGCGTCTTGAACGGAAACTCCACGCCGTTCAGCATGCCGAAGGCGGCGCCCGTATTGTGCACGCGCGTGAGGTTCAACAGGTCCGGCATCACCTCGATGCTCTCGTGCAGCGCCAGCCACGATCGCACCACGGCCTTGGTGATCTGGTCCAGGACGACCACGGTGAGCACGACGGCCACCTCCAGCCGCCGCTCGGCCAGAACACCCGTCAACGGCTGGTCACCGTCTGAGCCGCCGGAGCGCCGCCGAGCGCGTCGACGCAGCGCGAGCAGAGTCCCGTCGTCTCCGCGGCCTCGCTGACGCTCGGCACCCAGCGCCAGCAGCGCTCGCAGCGGACACCCTCGGCCCGTTCCACTGCCACGGTGACGGGGCCGTCGTGCGTCGCGAGCAGGTCGACCTGCGACACGCCGAAGAGCGTCGGCAGGAAGCTCTCGTAGGCGCTCAGCAGCGCCCCTGCTGCCCCGCCCGCGACGACGCGCACGCGCGCCGACAGGTTGGCCTTGATCACCTGTTCCTGCCGCTTGTGCTCGAGCGCCACGTTCACCTGATCGCGCACCGCGCCGAGCGCGGCCCACCGGTCGAGGAGCGTCGCGTCCGCCAGTCGGCTGGTCTCCTCGCCCATGGGGAAGAGCGCCATGTGGACCGAGGGCGCCCGGTCGCCCGGCAGCGTGCGCCACAGCTCGTCCATCGTCACCGACAGGACTGGCGCCAGCAGCCGTGCCAGCCCGTCGACGATGATGTACATGGCTGTCTGGCCGGAACGCCGTGCCTCGGACGTCGCGCCGAACGTGTACATCCGGTCCTTGGTCACATCCACGTAGAACGCGCTCACGTCAACGGTGATGAACGTGTTGGCGGCCTGGAAGATCGCCGGGTAGTCGTACTCGTCATAGGCGGCGACAATCCGCTCCGCCGTGTCGGCGTACTTCGCCAGCGCCCAGCGATCGATCTCGAGCATGCGGTCGTGCGGCACGGCGTCGGAGGCCGGATCGAAGTCGTACAGGTTTGCGACGAGCACGCGGATGACGTTGCGGATCTTCCGGTACGCCTCCACCGTGCGCGTGAGGATCTCGTGTCCGATGCGGATGTCCTCGCGATAGTCCACCATCGACACCCACAGGCGGAGGATCTCCGCGCCGCTCTGCTTGATGACGTCCTGAGGCGCGATGCTGTTGCCGAGCGACTTGGACATCTTTCGCCCGTCCTCGGCCACCACGAAGCCGTGAGTCAGCACCTGGTTGAACGGCGCACGGCCGCGCGTGCCGACGCCGACGAGGAGCGAGCTGTGGAACCAGCCCCGGTGCTGATCGCTGCCCTCGAGGTACATGTCCGCAGGCCAGCGATGATCCTCGCGGAAGGGCAGCACCGCCTCGTGGCTCGACCCCGAGTCGAACCACACGTCCAGGATGTTCGTCTCCCGCTCGAAGTCCATGCCTCCGCACGACGGGCACGCCAACCCGGGCGGCAGGAACTCGGCGATCGGCCGCTCGTACCACGCATCGGCGCCGTACTCGTCGAAGACGGAGGCCGCCTGTTCGACGAGCGCCGCCGTCAGGACGGCGTGGCCGCAGGCCCGGCAGTCCATGGCCGGAATCGGCACGCCCCACGAGCGCTGCCGCGAGATGCACCAGTCGGGCCGGTTCGCAATCATCCCCTCGATGCGGGCGCGTCCCCACGAGGGGATCCACCGCGTCCGATCGATGGCCTCGAGCGCGCGCGTCCGCAGGCCTTCGGCCTCCATGCTGATGAACCACTGGGCCGTCGCCAGGAAGATGACGGGATTGTGGCAGCGCCAGCAGTGCGGGTACGAGTGGTCGTAGTCCTCCCGGTGCCACAGCCGCCCGCGCTCGGCGAGTGCGGCTTCGACCTTCGGGTTCGCTTCCCAGACCATCAGGCCGCCGACGAGCGGGATGGTGTCGAGGAAGTGGCCGCCCGCGTCGAGCGGCGCGAGGATTTCGAGACCGTACTTGACGCCCGTGTTGTAGTCGTCGGCACCGTGGCCCGGCGCCGTATGCACGGCGCCCGTGCCGTGCTCCAGCGTCACGTAGTCGCCGAGCACCCCAAGCGAATCCCGGTCGTAGAGCGGGTGACGGAAGCGCAGGCCTTCCATGGTCCGACCCTCGAAGGTTGCCAGCGGTCGACCGAACGACCGGCCGGTCTTCGTTGCGACGGCCTCGGCCAGATCCTCGGCCACGATGACCGCCGTGCCACCCACGTCGTACGCGCCGTACACGAAGTCCGGATGGAAGGCGACGGCCAGGTTCGACGGGATCGTCCACGGCGTGGTCGTCCAGATGAGGACCGACGCCGTGCGGCCCGCGAGCGCCGGCACGCGCTGAGCGGCCTCCGCCGCGCTTTCCGGGCTCAGTGGGAACTCGACGTCGATCGACGGCGAGGTGTGCGGCTCGTACTCGACCTCCGCCTCCGCGAGCGCCGTGCGGCAGTGCGTGCACCAGTGAACGGGCTTCTTGCCCTTGTAGACCATATCCTTCGCGACGAAGGTCCCGAGCGCACGGACGATGGCGGCCTGGTAGCGGAAAGCCATGGTCTTGTAGGGGTCGTCCCACAGACCGATGATGCCGAGCCGCTTGAAGTCGCGGCGCTGGATGTCGACATACTTGTCGGCGTACGCGCGGCAGGCCCGGCGGAAGTCCGCCGTGCTCATCTGCTTCTTCTTCGGGCCGAGCTCTCGGTCCACCTTGAGCTCGATAGGCAGACCGTGGCAGTCCCAGCCAGGCAGGTACGGTGCGTCGAACCCCGCCATGTTGTGCGACTTGACGACCAGGTCCTTCAGAATCTTGTTGAGCGCCGTGCCGATGTGAATCTCGCCGTTCGCGTAGGGCGGGCCGTCGTGGAGCAGCCACAGGGGCGCGCCCTTCCGCGCCGCGCGAATCTGGCCGTACAGGTTCATCGCGTCCCAGCGGGCCAGCGTGTCGGGCTCGGTCGTCTGCAGGTTGGCCTTCATCGAGAAGGCCGTCTTCGGCAGGTTGCAGGTCTGCTTCCATTCGGGCATGGCGGTGCTGATATTGTACTGTCACGCCCGGGACGTCACGTCCGGGCGGCCCGTTCCCGGACGCATTCCCATGCCCGATTCAGCCGTCATCACGCCGCGCCCCATCATCCGCGAGACCACGCTCGACAACGGGCTGAAAGTCCTCGTCCAGGAAGTGCACACCGCGCCGCTGGCGTCGGTCTGGTGCTGGTACCGCGTGGGATCCAGGGACGAGGCCCCCGGCCTGACCGGCGTGTCCCACTGGGTCGAACACATGAACTTCAAGGGGACCGAGAACATCCCCCGGGATCAGGTCAAGGGCATCATCGAACAGTTCGGCGGCAGCTGGAACGGCTACACCTGGATCGATCAGACCACCTACCTCGAGACGGCCTCGCGCGATGCGCTCGACCGGATGCTCTTCATCGAGGCCGAGCGGATGGACAAGTGCCTGTACGACCCGGGCGACTGCGAGTCGGAACGCACCGTCATCATCTCCGAGCTGCAGGGCGGCGAGAACGATCCCGAACAGCTGCTGGACATCGAGGTGACCGCGGCGGCCTTCAAGGTCCATCCCTATCACCACCCGACCATCGGCTGGCAGTCCGACCTGGAGTCGATGACGCGCGACGATTTGTACGGCCACTATCGGCGCTTCTACACGCCTTCGAACGCCACGCTCGTCATCGTCGGCGACGTGGACACGGACGAGGCGATCCGACGCGTCGCGCACCACTTCGGCGGCATTCGCGCGAACGCGCCGCCCCGGCGCCGGCGCGCCGTCGAACCGCCGCAGGTGGCCGAGCGGCGCGTGACGCTCCGGAAAGGCGACGCGGCCGAGTACTGGAAGGCGGCGTACCACGCGCCGGCGTTCCGTGACGCGGACTTCTTCCCGTTGCTCGTGGCCGACGCCGTCCTGAACGGCGCCGCGGGACTCAACATCTGGTCCGGCGGCAGCGTGGCACGTCCGCAGCGCAGCTCCCGGCTGTATCGTACGCTCGTCAACACCGGCCTGGCCTCCTCCGTCGGAGGCGCACTCATGCCCACGGCGGACCCATTCCTGTACTCCATGACCGTCACCGTGGCGGCGGGGCAGTCGCTGCACTCCGTGGAGGAGGTTGCGCTCGGCGAGATCGATCGCCTCGCGCGCGACGGCATCACGGCGGACGAGCTGGCCAAGGCGCGAGCGCAGCTTCGCGCCCGGTTCGTGTTCGACATGGACGGCGTGACCGAGATTGCCCACCAGTTGGGGTACTTCGAGACGATCGGCTCCTGGCGTGATGCCCTCGCCCTGAACGAGCGGCTCGACCAGGTGACCGCCGCCGACGTCCAGCGCGTCGCGCGCGCCACGTTGACCGCGGAGAATCGGACGATCGGGCACGTCGTGAAGGCCGGCGGCGGCACGTCACCTGGCCCCGAACACTGACCATTCCGGCCGCCTGTCACGCGGCTCATCCCATCGCTCGCGTACGCACGTCCCGCGCCTGCACGTTTCGCCTCGTTCGGTCGTCCAAGGTCTGCATGGAGACCTTCGCACAGGACGTCCGCTACGCCTTGCGTCTGTTGATCCGCTCACCCGGTGTCACGGCGGCGGCGCTGATCGCGCTGGCCCTTGGAACGGGCGTCAACACCGCCCTCTTCAGCATCGTCAACACGGTGCTGCTCCGCCCGCTGCCGTTCCCGGATGCCCACCAGTTGCTGCAGGTGTGGCGGACCGAGCTGCCTCGCCTGCAGTACGGATCCGTCTCGTTTCCACGCTACGTGGACTGGCGCAGCAGGAACCGCGTCTTCCAGGAGTCGGGCGCGTGGCGGCCAGGCGCGCTGACGATGACGGGGCGCGAGCAGCCGGAGCGGGTGGCCGGCGGGCGCGCGACTGCGTCGTTCTTCAGGACGCTTGCCGCTCCGCCCGCCGCGGGCCGCTACTTTAGCGACGACGAGGATCGGCCCGGCGGCGCAAAGGTCGTGGTGCTCGGTGAGCCATTCTGGGCGCGGCGCTTTGGCCGGGACCCCGGCGTGGTGGGCTCGACGATCACGCTCGACGGCTCGCCCCACGTGGTGGTCGGCATCGCGCCGGCCATCTTCACCGAGCTGTGGCGCGTGGAGGCGTGGACGCCGCTGGCGATGGAGGTGGATCAGACCCAGCGCGGCGCAAACGCGCTGCTGTTCGTCGGCCGGCTGGAGGACGGGATGACCGCCGAGGAGGCGCAAGCCGGACTCCGTGAACTCGCCGCCGAGATGGAGCGGGGGTATCCGGGGACCGACTTCTATGGCTTCTACACGCTCACGCTGCAGGAGGTCCTCACGAGAGGCCCTGGACAGGCGCTGTGGATCCTGCTCGGCGCGACGGGCGTCGTGCTGCTCATCGCGTGTGCAAACGTCGCCAACCTGCTGCTGGCACGGGCCGTTGTCCGCCAGCGTGAAATGGCCGTGCGCACCGCACTCGGCGCGGCCCGCTGGCGGCTGACGCGCCAGCTGCTGACCGAGGCACTGCTCCTTGGCGCCATCGGTGGCGCGCTCGGCCTCGGGCTCGCAGCCGGCCTGCTGCACCTCTTCGCCATCATCGCGCCTCCGAGCTTTCCGCGGCTGGCCGCGATCGGTCTCGACCTGCGCGTGCTTGGCTTTGCCACCTTCGTCGCGACCGCGACCGGCGTGCTGGCCGGGGTGATTCCCGCCCTCCACACGACGGGCGCGGCGCCGGCCGACACGCTGCGGGACTCGACGGCGCGGGGCGCCACGTCCGGCCGCGTCAGGCGCCTGAGCCGGGCGCTCGTGGCCAGCGAGATCGCGCTCGCGGTCGTTCTCGTGTCGATGGCCGGACTGACGGTCCTCAGCCTGCAAAGGCTCTCGCGCCAGGACCTGGGTCTCGACGCCCACGGGGTGCTGACCTTCAGCGTCAACCTGCCCGGACCGGCGACAGACAGCGGCGCGGTCGATACGGTCGTGCCGCGCACGGTCGACTTCGTGCACGCGTTCGAGACCCGGCTGTCCGCGCTGCCGGGCGTCAACGCCGTCGGGGCGATTCACATGCTGCCCATTGCCTCGACGGGGATGAACAGCCCGGTTCGCGTGCCCGGGCAGGTCATCCGCCCCGAGGAGTCACCGCTCGCCGAATTTCGCGCGGTGACCCCCGGGTACTTCGGCGCCATGGGCATTCCCGTCCTTGCAGGTCGAGGGATCGATCCGCGCGACAGGAGCAACACGACACCGGTGGCCGTGATCAACGAGACGCTGGCCACCGCCCTCTGGCCCGGCCAGCCGCTCCACGCCATCGTCGGCCGCCAGATCGGGAGCGGTTTCGACGAGAAAGGGAATGGCGCTCCCGCCTGGCGGCAGATCGTCGGTGTGAGCCGCGACGTGCGATCCCGGCGCCCCGACCAGCCGCCAGACGCGGAGCTCTACGTCCCGCACGCGCAGTACTCGATGCCGACAATGGTCTACGCGATTCGCGCGGAGGGCCAACCCGAGGCGCTCGTCCCGGCGATTCGACGCGTGCTTGCCGAGATGGATCCCAACCTCCCGCTCGCCTCCGTGCGCCGGTTCGACGATGTCGTTGCCCAGGCGACGCGCAATCCACGGCTCTACTCCGTGCTGACGGGCGTCTTCGGGCTGCTGGCCGCGATGCTTGCCGTCGTCGGCATCTACAGCGTGATGTCCTACTCCGTTGCCCAGCGGAGGCGTGAGCTCGCCATCCGTTCCGCGCTCGGTGCGTCGCGCGAAGGGGTCGTGGCGCTGGTGATGCGCGAAGGCGTGTGGCTGAGCGCCATCGGCATCGGCATCGGGCTTCTCGGCGTGGCTGGAGCCTCGCAGGTCATGCGAACCCTGTTGTACGGCGTCAGCCCGATGGATCCCGTCGTGCTGTCGCTGGCCTCCGCGGGGATCGCCGCGGCGGCCGCCGCCGGCGTGCTCGTGCCGGCGATCCGCGCCGCTCGCGTCCATCCGGCGACGTCGCTCCGGAGCGAGTAGGGCAGGCAACGGCGGCGGCGTCCGGCACGGCGCGACGTATGATCGAACCGTGCCGCTCAGCGCCCTCCGCCAGACGTTGTCCAACGGTGTCACCCTCATCGTCCAGGAGAACGCGACCATTCCGGCGGTCTCGATTCTCGCGGGAGTTCGCGCGGGCGCCATCGACGACGAGGCTGGCAGGGAGGGCACCGCCGCCCTCATGGCGCGAACGCTCGATCGAGGGACGGCCACCCGCACCGCGGACGAGATCGCCGATGCGCTCGACGGACGAGGCGCGTCCCTCTCCGTTGGTGCGGGCCGGCACACGACGACCGTCTCGGCCACCGCGCTCGCGGAGGACCTCATGCCCGTCCTGTCGCTCGTCGCGGACGCGCTGCAGTCGCCCGCCTTCCCCGCCCGCGATGTCGTGACCCGGCGCGGCGAGCTCATCACGACCATTCACCAGGACGACGACGACCCGGCGGCCGTGTCGGTCAACCGGCTGATGGAGGAGATCTACCAGGGCCACCCGTACGCCAGGCGTGTCAGGGGGACGTTGACATCGGTCGAACGTCTCGAGCGCCAGGATCTGGAACGGTTTCACGCGGCGCACGTCTCGCCCCAATCGCTGATCGTCGTCATCGTCGGCGCGATCGATGCGGTACGCGTGTCCGACGCGGTGACGGCGCTCTTTGGCCACTGGCGCGCGATCGCGGTCGGGCCGCAGGTACCGGTTCCGGATCCGCCGTCCGCGTCCGCACGTCGGCTCATCACGGTGCCGATGCCGGACAAGGCGCAGTCCGACGTGGCCTACGGCCTGGCTGGCATCCGCCGTTCCGACGACGCCTTCATGGCGGCCTGGGTGATGAACAACGCGCTCGGCCAGTACGCGCTCGGCGGTCGGCTCGGCGACAGCATCAGGGAGCGGCAGGGCATGGCGTACTACGTCTACAGTTCGCTCGACGCGGGCATCGGCCCCGGCCCCGTGATGATTCGGGCCGGCGTCTCGGCCGCCAACGTCGAGCGCACGGTCGCCTCGATCGATGCCGAGCTCGGTGCGGTCCTGGCCGACGGGCTCACCGAGAAAGAGGTCGCCGAGTCGAAGCAGTACCTCGTGGGCTCGCTTCCGCGACAGCTCGAGACCAACGCGGGGATTGCCGGGTTCCTCTTCAATGCGGAGATCCTCGCCCTTGGGATGGACTACGACGCGCGCCTGCCTGGCCTCATCGGTGCGGTGAGCCGCGATGATGCAGTGGCCGCGGCGCGCCGGCTGCTGGACCCCGCGCGCGCGGCCGTGGTTGTTGCAGGCCCCGCCTTCGCTCCCTGACTTCCCGGAGCTCCGGCGCGGCAAGCTCCGCCTTCGCTCCCTGGATTCCCTGGAGCTACGGCGTGGCAAGCCACCTGTGGCACGCTTGTCTTCGTGGCGCCCATCCGCTCCGTCTTCTTCGACGTCGACTTCACGCTCATCTACCCCGGCTCGACCTTCCAGGGGGAGGGCTATCGCACCTTCTGCGCGGCGCACGGCGTGGAGGTCGACGCCGCGTGTTTCGATGCCGCCGTGAAAGCCTCCTCCTTCATCCTGGACGATGTGGAGGAGCCGCTGTACGACGAGAAGCTGTTCATCCACTACACGGCCTCGATCATCGAGTTCATGG
This sequence comes from uncultured Bifidobacteriaceae bacterium, assembly GCA_964543955.1. Classification (GTDB taxonomy): domain Bacteria; phylum Acidobacteriota; class Vicinamibacteria; order Vicinamibacterales; family UBA2999; genus VFZN01. The sequence goes on along the minus strand of CAZJBN010000011.1, from coordinate 30,614 downwards.
GCGGCCGCGGCGCCGGCGTCATCACTGCGGCCGCGGAGATCTACGAGCAGTGGGCGGGGAACCACCACTTCGAGATGTATGACGATGTGGCGCCGGTGCTGAAGACACTCGCGGACCGGGGCCTGACGGTGGGCGTGATCTCGAACAGCCACCGGAGCCTCGACGCCTTTCGCGAGCACTTCGCGCTGAACGGCCTCATCCACGCCACCGTGTCGTCGGCGGAGCACGGATACCTCAAGCCGCACCGGAGCATCTTCGACGAGGCGCTTGCGCGCGCGGGCGCCGACGCCCGGACGTCGATGATGGTGGGCGACAGCCTCCGGGCGGACATTCGCGGTGCCGTGGCGGCGGGCCTGCGCGCCGTTCTCCTGCGCCGCTCGGGTGACATGCCGTCGGACCTGCCGGAGGGCGTCCCCGTCATCCGGACGCTGGCGGACTTGCCGGCGCTCGTGTGACGCGCTGGCCGGAGCCGCACGAACTGGGGTAGAGTCGTCTGCCGCATCCCATGTCATCGATCACGATTCGCGAGCTCCATACGCACGAGGAGTACAAGCAGGTCGTCGAGCTGGAGCGGGCCGTCTGGGGGTTCAGCGACCCTTTCGACATGGTGCCGCCCGTCGTCTTCACGATCACGGTCAAGCGCGGCGCCATCCTGCTCGGCGCCTTCGACGAGCGCGATCGGATGATCGGCTTCTCCTACTCGCTGGTCGGGATGAAGGACGGGAAGCCCCTGCAGTGGTCGCACATGACGGGGGTATTGCCCGAGTACCGGGGCGGGCTCGGCCTCCGGCTCAAGCTCGCGCAGCGCAACCGGGCCCTCGAACTGGGGTACGAGCTCATCGAGTGGACCTTCGATCCGCTGCAGGCGATGAACGCGCACTTCAACATGACCAAGCTCGGGTGCGTCGCCGAGGAGTATCACCGGAACGTCTACGGCGAGTCGACGAGCGCGCTTCACAAGGGCACGCCGACCGATCGGCTGGTGGCGCAGTGGCACATTGCCGCGCCGCACGTCGAGCGTCGCCTGTCCGTCGCGCCCGAGCTTCGCGTGCGGGCGCAAGAAGCCTCTGATGCGCCGCTGATCAACCGCACGGCGCATGCGGGCGCGTGGCTGACGTCGGCCACCATCGATCTCGACAGGGACGACCGCCGCCTCTGGCTGGAGATCCCCACCGGCTTCACCGAGATGCAGCAAGAGGAACCCGAGCTCGCGCTGCAGTGGCGCCTGCACACGCGCGAGATCTTCGAGACGTATTTCAGGCGAGGATATCGGGTGGTGGACTTCGGCCTCGATCGCCGGGGCGGGTTCGGCCGTTATCTCCTGGCGATCCCGGTCGAGCCGGCGGCCTGACTGGGGAGCGCCTTACATCTGGTGATGTGGTGATCTCGTGATCGAGTGATCTGATCGGGAGATCTGTCGATCTTGGGATCTATCCATTGATCTCGAGATCGGTCGAGCGGCTCCGGCTGTCCTGTGAGATCGACAGCTCGCAGATAGATCGAGAGGTCCGAAAATCAACCGATCAGATCTCCAGATCACCAGCTCACGACGTCACGAGATGTTCAACCTGGCGGCCAGGACATGGGCCGCCCGCCGAGCACGTGCAGGTGCAGGTGGAACACCGTCTGCCCGGCCTGCGCGTTGCAGTTGAACACCGTCCGGTAGCCGCTCCCCTCGAAGCCACGCTCGACGGCAATGGCGGCGGCTCGCCTGATCATGCTCCCGACAAGGCGTTCGTGCTCGGCGCCGACATCGTTGACCGTGGCGATGTGCGTTTTCGGCACCACCAGGACGTGCATGGGCGCCTGCGGGTTGATGTCGTCGAACGCCAGTAGCTCATCGTCTTCGTAGACCTTCGACGCCGGGATTTCGCCGGCGATGATCTTGCAGAAGAGGCAGGACATCGGAACATCCTAAATCAAGGTGCCCAGGTGCCCAGGTGCCCAGGTGCCCAGGTGCACGGGTGCCCAGGTGCACGGGTGCCCAGGTGCACAGGTGCACTGGTGCCCA
>CAZJBN010000011.1:0-28503 GCA_964543955.1 uncultured Bifidobacteriaceae bacterium | reverse complement strand
GTGCCCAGGTGCCCACGGTCCACAAGTGCCCAGAGTGCACGGGTGCCCAGGGCTTGCCGCGCCGCAGCTCGCGAAGAACGGAGCCGCGAGCGGAGTGGGGTGCCAAGGGCGCGAAAGCTGCGATCGATCTAGGAGGCGCCCACGTCCAACTCGGTGGAGCAGCCTTCGATCGCGCGGCCGTCCGACTGGAAGGTCCAGCGATATCTGCCAGGCGCCGTCGGAAGCGTCAGTGATGACTCGATGCGCCACCAACCGCGGCCGGCTGGCGAGACGCTCACCGGCGAATCAATCTCCACCTTCTCGCGCGTGAGGATTGCGGCGACGCTCCCGTCGTTGAAGCGGGCGGGTGCAGATGCCGTTGCATGAGCACGCACGGTAGCGCCTGCGGCGAAGACGTGCGTCGCACTGGCCGCTTGCGCTCCGGCCTGTTCCAGGTGAACCCCAACGCAGACCGCCGGCGAGACGGCTCGCTTCGGAACCGTCAAGTCCGCGAACATCGTCCCGCCCGTGCCGACCCCTTGAACGATCAGGCGGAGCTGATAGGTCCCGTCCGGAAGCGAGAGCCGTGGGGCACCCACGACCGGGGCGGCTTCTGGTCGCGGCAATCGCCCGGACTGCTGCGCGCGCATCTCTCCCTTCTCGTTGACCGCTACGACGAGGTACGTGGCATCACTCCCGCGGGGTAACTCCTCCAGAACGGTGAATGGCACGACCACCGATGGAGAGCGGGACAGATGACTCACCAGCGCGGGAGCCATTGCCAGGCGGAGGCCGCGGATCGGCACCGGCGCCGCGATGGGCGCAAGCGCCGGCGCCTCCGGTCTGTCTCGAGGGACGAATCCGGTCCGGTGCCGCACGATTACGCCCGGACGGCGGACACGTACGTCGATGGTCTGCACGCGCCACTTCTCCTCTGGTGGCGTCGTGGGCACGTAGCCGAGCATGTAGTACGCGCGATTTTCCCGGGCGACGTTTCGGAGTGCCTCGGCGATGGCATTCGTGTTGACGATGGCCGCGCCTCCGGTCAGGCGAGCGACGTCGCGGAGCGCATCGAGCTCGGCGCCGTTCTCCGGAGCCTTGCGGAAGCGCGAGAGATTGGGGCCGGAGTACAGCCCTCGTGGATCGACGGGATAGATCGCGACGTTGCCTTCGAAGGCCGCCCGAATCACCTCCCTCAATTTGCCGCCCGTGCGTTCGGTGGGATTCGCCATTGCCGCCCGCACGTCCACCGATATGCCTTCGTTGAACCAGATGACCGCCTTGCGCCGAGAGGGAATCGCCGCAAGGCGCTCCACGGCCAGCCGGACCATCTCGAGCCCCGCGCCGGGGTCGAACGGCGTGCCGCCATCACCGGCATCCGCCGGGTCGAGGCCATCGGCGCCCGGTTGGTCCATCGCATCTGCCTCGGCGGCGGCGATCACATCCACACTGGCTTCCTGGACGCCACCGCGGCCGAACGTGCCTCGTGCGACGCCGACGAGGCGATCGCGGTCGTTGCTGAAGAGGAGCGCCGACGTGCCGCCAGAGCGCAGGACGGCGGCGTAGTCGTGCGGCTGCAGTGTGTTCAGGATGAACTCGATGGCGAGACGTCGCGCTTGCGCGCCGCTCCGCGTGCCGAGGTTCAGCTCGTCGATGACCAGCGCAAAGACCCCTCCAGGCTCGGCGGCGTTCGAGGCAACGCCGTCGGGCGTGTCCGCCTCCGCCGGCGCCACGCTGGCATCCACCAGACGGAACTGCTCGATTGGTGTGCGGGCACCGTCCACCAGCAACTCGAAGTCGGTTGCTGCCAGATCGCGAACGATCTGCCCGTCAGGTCCTGTGACAGCGGCATCGACCACGACGAGCGTCGTGCCAGCACGAAACTGGGCACGAGGTTCACCCGAAGCAACCACGACCCCAGCCAGGGCAAGGCACGCCAGCGGCCACGCGTTGCGTGCGACGACTCTGAGCCGCATCGCGGTGATAGTTGCAGATTGCCCCGAGAGCCGCAACTTCCCGGTCCGGCGCACTGACGGGCTTGGGAGTCGATCCTTCGTGGCCTTCGAGCGTTCGGCCTCTTCGTGCTCTCGTTCGTGGTGTGTTCGAGACGTCTCACCCGCTCGTGATCACGGCGACCCGTGGAATGCCCTGCAGGTCTTCCCGGATGCGAACGAGGGTCAGGCCGCGTTGGGCGCCGATGATCGACCTCACCGCGTCGGCCTGGCCGTAGCCGATTTCAATCACGAGACGGCCGCCCGGCGCCAGAAGACGTGGCGCGAGGCGCACGATTTCGCGGATGACATCGAGACCGTCTTCGCCGGCGACGAGCGCGGTGGCGGGTTCGTAGCCGCGGACTTCGGCCTGGAGCCCGGCGTACTCCATCGTCGTGACATACGGCGGGTTCGAGACGATGAGGTCGAAGGGCCCCTGGGCGCCGGCGGCGTAGGCGCCGTGCCGGAACTCGATGCGATGCCTGATCCTCGAATCGAGCAGGCGATTGGCGTTTTCGCGCGCGATTGCCAGCGCGGCTTCCGAGACATCCGTGGCAACTATCAGGCAACCCTGACCAGCTTCCGCCAAGGCTACGGCGGTCCGCCGAAGCATTTGCGAAGGCGGAAGGGTTGCCTCGACTGGCGCCTGTAGGGGCAACCCTTCAGGGTTGCCCAAAGCGTGAACCTGTAGGGGCAACCCTTCAGGGTTGCCCAAGCACTCCAACGCCAGGGTGATCGCCAGGCAGCCGCTGCCCGTGCCGATGTCGAGCGCGCGGCGAAAGGGCGTCGTCAAGGCCTCTTCGATGATGAGCTCGGTCTCCGGCCTCGGGATGAGCACGCCCGGACCTACCGTGAAATCGCGTCCCCAGAATTCCTGCCGGCCACGGATGTAGGCGATCGGCTCGCGCGCCGCGCGGCGGGCGATGAGCGCGTCGAAGGCTGCCGCGAACTCCGTGGGCGCAGCATCGGTCAGGCTGGCAATCAGGCGGGCCCGGTCGACCTCGAGGACGTCCCTCGCGAGAATCTCGGCGTCGAGCGCCGCCTCCTCGGGGTCCACGCCCGCTGCCACCAGCCGCTCGCGCGCGCCGCGGAGGTGATCGCGCAGGATCATGCGGGATCGGCTTCGGTGACTTCCTTCAGTTTCTCGGCCGTGTAGTGCGTCGTGAGCGCGTCGATGAGCTCGGAGAGGCTGCCGTCGAGGACGCTCGTCAACTGGTGAGTCGTGAAATTGATCCGGTGATCGGTGATGCGGCTCTGCGGGAAGTTGTAGGTGCGGATCTTCTCGGACCGGTCGCCCGACCCGACCTGTCCGCGGCGTTCCTTCGCCGTGGCGTCCTGCTGCTTCTGCATCTCCATCTCGTAGAGGCGCGAGCGCAGCACCTTGAGGGCCTTTGCGCGGTTCTTGATCTGGGACTTCTCATCCTGCTGCGACACCACGAGCCCCGTCGGGATGTGGGTCACGCGAACGGCGGAGTAGGTGGTGTTGACGCTCTGGCCACCTGGTCCGCTCGAGCAGAACGTGTCGATCCGCAGGTCCTTCTCCTGGATCTGGATGTCGATCTCGTCGGCCTCCGGCAGCACCGCGACGGTAGCCGCCGACGTGTGAATCCGTCCGCTGGCCTCGGTCGCCGGCACGCGCTGCACGCGGTGCACGCCGCTCTCGTACTTCAGCCGGCTGTAGGCACCGCGCCCGGTGATGCTGCAGATCACTTCTTTCAATCCACCCTGCCCGGCCTCGCTGAGGTTGAGGATTTCGACCTTCCAGCCCTGCCGCTCGGCATATCGCGTGTACATGCGATAGAGATCGCCGGCAAAGAGCGCCGCCTCTTCGCCGCCGGTCCCCGCCCGAATCTCGACGAGCACGTTCTTCTCGTCGTTCGGATCCTTCGGGATGAGCAGGACCTTGAGCTCGTCGACAATGCGGGCCTGGCGGGCCGTGAGGTTGGCCAGCTCTTCCTGTGCGAGCTCACGCATGTCGGCGTCGGCACCCCGGGCAAGCTCCTGCGCATGCGCCATCTCGGAGGTCACCGCCTTGTACTCGCGGAACTTGCCGACCAGCGGCTCGAGGTCGCTGAGCGTCTTGGCCTGTTTCCGATACTCTGCCGGGTCGTTCTGAACGGCTGTCGTGCCGAGCGACGAGGCCAGCTCCTCGTAGCGCATCTCGACGGCCGCAAGCTTGTCGAACATAGGGAGGTGAGAAGTGAGAAGTCAGACGTCAGAAGCGGAACTCACGTCGGGTACCGAATCGAGCCGCGCAGCCGAACCCTGGATCAGCCGCCCGAGACCGGCGGGAGGAACGCGACTTCGTCGCCGTCGGCCACCGGGGACGTCAAGCGTGCGTAGTCGGCGTTGACGGCGCACGAGATCGACGGCGCGTACGGCGCGAATTCCGGGAACTCCGCCACGAGACCCGACCACACGCCCGCCACGGTGCTCGGCGAGGGAACGTCGCGGCTGAGCTCGGGCGCGCCCGCGATGTCACGCAGGCGTGCAAACAGTCGTACGGTCACGCGCATGCAATCCTCAGCGCCTGCTCCCGCGCCGCGTCATCGTCCGGGTTCGCCGGGGCGCCCTCGATCCACGCGTCCCCATCTTCGAAGTACTCATGCTTCCAGATGGGGACGATCTGCTTGATCCGCTCGATGGCGTACCGGCTCGCCGAGAACGCATCTGCACGGTGCGCCGACGCGGCGGCGATGATCACGCTCGGCTCCCCGATCTCCAGGCGCCCGATCCGATGATGGATCGCCAGCCTCATGTTCTTCCACCGATCTTCGGCTTCCTCGACGATGCGCGTGAGCGTCTTGACCGCCAGCGGCTCGTACGCCTCGTACACGAGGTGCGTCACGCGACGGCCCTCGTTATGGTCGCGTACCAGACCGAGGAATGTCACGACGGCGCCATGTCCCCGATCCTCGACGAGCCGGACGAGGCGGGCCGGGTCGAGCGGCTCGGACGTGACGGCGATGGGAAGGGGCATGGGAATTCTCGAGTATAGCCCTGAGAGGGTAAGGCCGCCGATCGATCTCCAGATCACTGCTTCATCGGATGCCTGGTGCGATCAATCCCTCCGCCGGGCCTGCAGGCCCGGTGCGCCGTCCCAGAAGTGGTCCAGCGGGCCATGCCCCTGGCCGACGGCAATGCCCACGGTGATCGCGCCGGCCACATAATCGCGCGCCTCGCGCACCGCGTCCGCGAGATGCAGGCCATGCGCCAGGCCGGCGGCAATGGCCGATGCGAACGTGCACCCGGTGCCGTGCGTGTGCCGCCCGGGCACGCGCGGGCTCTCGAACTCGATTGCCGCGTCCTCGTCCCACAACAGATCGTATATGGCCGGATCCGGCAAGTGGCCGCCCTTCATCACGACCGCGGCGGCGCCCATGTCTGCGATGCGCTTGGCTGCATCCTGCATGTCCCCCCGCGTTCGAATCGTGCGGCCGGTCAGGATTTCGGCTTCCGGGACGTTCGGCGTGACGACGCGCGCCATTCGGAGCAGGCTGGTCCGCAGGGCGCGCACGGCGTCCTCGTCCAGCAGGCGATCGCCGCTCTTGGCGACCATGACCGGATCGACGACGAGGTTCGGAAGCTCGAGCGACTCGATCGCGGCCATCACGGCCTCGACGATGGCGGCGGTGGCCAGCATCCCGGTCTTGACCGCGTCGCACCCGATGTCGGAGACCACGGTCTCGATCTGTGCCGTGACGAACTCGGCCGGCACGACGTGCACGCCGGTGACGCCGAGCGTGTTCTGGGCCGTCACGGCGGTGATGGCCGACGTGCCGTAGACGCCGAACGCGGCGAACGTCTTGAGGTCGGCCTGGATGCCGGCGCCGCCGCCCGAGTCGGATCCCGCGATTGTCAGTGCCCTCGGCGTGCCAGTAGAATTGGTCGTCATGCCTGCCCGAGCCTTTGTCACCTGTCGGTCCACGATCCTCGATCACGTCGCGCCGGCCGCCTCGTGGTCGGGTATGCGCGTGCTCGCGGTGCTCTTCGTCACGGCGTTGACGGCTGCGCTCTCCCAGGTGAGCGTCCCGCTGCCGTTCACGCCCGTGCCCTTCACCCTGCAGCCCGTGGTGGTGCTGGTTGGCGCGGCCGCGCTTGGCGCCAGGCTGGGCGCCGCAAGCCAGATCCTTTATCTCATGCTTGGTCTGGCCGGGATGCCGGTCTTTGCGTACGCTCCGGACCTTCCACAGGGCCTTGCGCGCCTGCTCGGGCCAACCGGTGGCTACCTCATGGCCTATCCGCTGGCAGCGTTCGTGACCGGGTGGCTGGCCGAACGAGGCATGGATCGCCGCGTGCTGACGTCGATTCTGGCGATGACCGCCGGCCTCGGGACGATCTTCGCGGGCGGCGTACTGTGGCTTGCCCTGGGTCTCGGGCTCTCCACGGCCCTGGCCGTCGGATTTTATCCGTTCGTCCTCGTGGATCTGGTCAAGATCGTCGCCTCGGCGGCCGTGCTTCCCGGCGCCTGGCGCATGGTACGGAAGTAGCCCGAACGTGAGGCCCTGAATCGCCCATCCCGGGGTTCGGCTCCGGCCGTCAGCGCGGCGCTCTCGCGCGGGTCCTCAGTCAAGGCCGACAAACAGGCGAGCGCACGACGTGTCCCGGCAAGTCCACTTCACCAAGGTCTCGACCCCAGAAGACGTTCGCCAGATCCTGGATCTGCAGGCCGAGAATCTCCCGTCGGCGCTCACGGCCGAGACCATGACGCGCGAGGGGTTCGTGACCGTCCGTCACGAGCCCTCGGTCCTGCGCCGCATGAACGAGGTCGCGCCGGCCATCGTGGCCAAGGCATCGGACCGCGTCGTAGGCTATGCCCTCGTCATGCTCCGGGACTTCGCGGCGTTCGTGCCCATCCTGCGTCCGCTTTTCGAGACCCTCGACGGTCTGGCATGGAAGGGTGTGCCGCTCGGCGAGAACCCGCGCTGGTTCGTGATGGGCCAGATCTGCGTCGCCAACGCGTATCGAGGGACGGGTATCTTCGACGGCCTGTACCGGGCAATGGCCGCAGAGTATCGCGACCGTTTCGATTTCACGATCACCGAAGTCGCTGAACGGAACGCCAGGTCGCTTCGAGCACACGCTCGTGCGGGCTTCCAGACGCTGCACGTCTATCCCGACGCGACCACTGGAGAGGTGTGGCATGTCGTCGTGCTGGACTTCTCCGTAACACCTGACCGCGACCGCCCGGATCGCCGCGACTGACCGACGGGATGGGCACAGATGCTCGAGATGCTTCGTGACCTGGTTGCTCACAAGGGACACGCGAATGCGGCCCTGCTGAATGCCATTCGCCAGAACGGCACGGCTCAGTCCGATCCCGAGCTCTGGGCCATGCTTCACCACATCCTGCTCGCCAATCGATTCTGGCTGTGCACCGTGCTGGGGCTGGGGTTCGTTCACGAAGACGAGGCTCGCCGTTCGCCTTCGTTCGACGCTCTCGTCCAACGGTACCGCAGTACCCAGGCACAGGAATCCGCCTGGCTCGACACCGCCACGGAGGACGACCTTTCACGGCACCTCGTGGACCCGCTCATTCCCAATGGCACGTGTTCGGTGTCGCAAGCGCTCGTACAGGTCTGTCTTCATTCGCATGGCCATCGAGCGCAGTGCGCGAAGCTGCTTCGGCGACATGGAGGCGTGCCGCCACAGACGGACTTCATCCTGTGGTTGACGAATCGGCCCGGAGCCGAGTGGGGTGGGGCCATCGACAAGGAGCCGACTGCGTGAAGGCGCTCGTATAATCGACCCAGGCCCTCGAGCATGTCTTCAGCCGCCGACGCGCGCACGTCCCGCCGACTGGTGTCGTGTGCGACCCATGCCCTCCTCGTCGCCATCGCGGCCGTTGGCCTGCTCTGGCCGGCGCACGCGCAGCAGTCTCGGACGCATGGACGCCTGTTTCCCCCACAGGACCTCGGGCTGCTCGAGGCGCCCGATCGCGATCAGTGGCAGCGGCCGGATCGCATCATGGACGCGCTTGGTGTCGCCGACGGCTCGGTCGTCGCCGATATTGGCGCCGGGGCGGGCTGGTTCACCATCCGCCTCGCCCGCCGTGTCGGCCCGCAGGGCCTCGTCTTCGCGCAGGACGTGCAGCAGGAGATGCTCAACGCGATCTCGCGGCGCGTCCAGCGCGAGGGCCTGAACAACGTGCGCCCCGTCCTCGGCCGCGGCGCCGACCCGAACCTGCCCGCCAATCGCCTCGACGTGGCCCTCGTCGTGGACGCGTTCCACGAGATCGAGGATCGCGTCACGATGCTCACCAACATCGCGAGGGCGCTCAAACCGCAGGGACGGATTGGCGTCGTCGACTTCAGGCCGGAGGGAAGCGGGCCCGGACCGGATCCGGAAGAGCGCGTCAGCCCCGATGACGTCGTGCGCGACGCGGAGAAGGCGGGGCTGCGGCTCGCGCAGGACGAGACGTTCCTGCCGTTTCAGTACTTCCTCATCTTCACGAGCCGGGAGCCGACAGCGTCCGGACGCTGGTAGACGAGTCCGCACGTCGTCGGGCGTCGTGGACGTGGCAGTCGTCGCAGGCCGGAGCGGCCATTGTGGTAGGCCGGAGCTTCAGCTCCGGCACCCCAGGCGGCTCAGAGACCGCAGGCGGGCGGCTTTGAAGAGCCGCCTTATTGTGATCGAAGCGCCATCGACGGATCGACGCGGGTTGCGCGCCGCGCCGGCAGCCACGTGGCGAGCACGGCAACGCTGCCGAGCGCACCGACGACGACCGCATAGGTCAGCGGGTCGAAGGGGCTCACGCCGAACAGGAGCGTCGAGAGCAGACGCATCACGGCCGCCGACGCGAGCAACCCGACGGCCAGGCCCACGCCGGTGAGGACCAACCCGCGCTTGAGGAACAGCGACTGTACCTGGCCGCCCGTCGCGCCAATCGCCATGCGGATGCCCACTTCGCGCTTCCGCCCCTCGACGATGTACGCGATGACGCCGTAGATGCCCACGAGGCCGAGGAGCAGCGCGACGCCGCCGGCCACGCCCAGTACGATGAGCGCGAAGGAGGTCTGCGCCATCGACCGGTTGTAGAGCTCCGCGAGCGTCGCAACGCGTGCGACGGGGAGGTTGGGATTGACGGCCCACACGGCCTGCTGCACCTCGCGCAGGAAGCCCGGCGTCTGCACCCTCGGCGTTCGGATGGCGTAGCTCAGGTAGCGCATCACGAAGACCTCTTGATCCCAGAAGTCGTTCATGGCCGTCGGCCAGTAGACCATTGGCGCGGCCTCGCTCGCCACGCCGTCGTCTCGCTCGTTGCCGACCACGCCGACGATCTCCCGGAACTGGTTCTTGGGGCTGTTCCTGATGCGCCGGCCGAGAGCGGCCTCGGCGCTGCCCCAGAATTCCCTGGCGAGGCGGTCGTTCACGATCACGACCGGGGTCCGTGCGTGGATGTCGTCCCACGTCAGATCGCGCCCCGCCACGACGGTATTGCCCATCGTCCTGAAGTAGCCGGGCGAGATCCACTTGTAGCGGCGGAGCGGCGGCATCTGCCCCTCGGGCATGGGCTTGTCGTCTGCCCAGACCGGATCCATGCTCCGGTTGCCGTCCATCGTGATCGAGGAGCTCTGCGCCACGGACGTCACGCCGGGGAGGGTCGCGATGCGCTCGAGAATCAGCTCGTGCGCGTGGCCGGCCTGCAGTGGATCCCTGACCACGGCGTCGGGAATGGCGATGCGCATCGTGAGCACGCTCTCGGGGTCGACGAAGCCGGGAGAAACGGCCCGCATGGCGACGAACGTGCGAATCATCAGCCCCGAAGCGACGAGGAGCACGAGGGCCAGCGCGACCTGCGCGACGACCAGGCCGTTCCTCGCCCGGTGCCGCTCGCGGCCGTCGCTCGACCCGCGGCCGCCTTCCTTGAGGGCGTTGGCGAGCCGCGGGTTGGCGTACTTGAGAATCGGGATGAGGCCGAAGAGCAGACCCGCGGCAAGCGAGATGGCAAGCGTGAAGGCCAGCACGCGCCCGTCGATCGTGATGTCCTCGAGCCGCGGCAGGCCCGTTGGCTCGAGCGCCACCAGGATCCGCGCGCCGGCAGACGCCAGCGCGAGGCCGAGGCCGGCCCCGAGGCCGGCCATCATCAGCGCTTCGGTGATCAGTTCGCGCGCGATCTGCCCGCGGCTCGCGCCGAGCGCCGTTCGGATGGCCAGTTCCTGCTGCCGGGTCTCGGCTCGGACCAGGAAGAGGTTCGCGACGTTGGCGCACGCGACGAGGAGCACGAGGGCCACCGTGCCCAGAAGGATCCACAGCACCGGGCCGATGTCGCCGACGACATCCTCTGCGAGGGGCTTCAGGTTCGGGCCGAGCCGAATCTCGGTGTACATCTCGCGGCTGAAGCCGGGCGGCATCGGAAAGTGGTCCGGAATCGAGGGGATGAGCCGTGCCATGTCCGCCGACGCCTGCTCCATCGTGCCGCCGGGCTCGAGGCGCGCCACGGCCTGGTAGCTGAAGTTGCCGACGAACAGCTTCGAGCGATCGAATCGGAACGGCAAGACGATGGCGGGGTTGTAGCGGAGGAACCGGAAGCCGTCGGGAAGCACGCCGATGATCTCGCGCGGCGTGCCGTCGACCTCGATGGACTGGCCGATTGCCGTCTCGCTCCCGCCGAACATCCGCTGCCAGTACGCATGGCTGAGCAGTACCGTCTCGGCGCTGCCTGGGGCATCGTCTGCGGCGGTGAACGTTCGACCCAGCACCGGGTGCACGCCGACGACAGGCAGCGTCCCATCCGTGACCAGGAGCGTGTCGACGCGTTCGGGCTCACCCCGTCCGGTGACCGACGCCGCGGAGTTGTCCCACATGCCGATGTCCTGGAAGACACCGGCCTCACGATAGGTGAGATAGGTCGTCGGGGACTGGTTGAGGTCGCCCTCCATGATGCCCGGCGCGACGTGCCACACACCAACCAGGCGATCCGGATCCGCCAGCGGCAGGGGCTTCAGCAGGACGCCGTTGACGACGCTGAAGATGAGCGCGTTGGCGCCGATGGCGACGCCGAGCGTGATGAGCCCTGTCAGGGTGAACGCAGGGCTCCCGACCAGCCGTCTCCAGGCGTATCTCACTCCCGCTTAGACGTGGCTGAGGGGGCCGGCGTTCGGGTCCCTGCTGTGTGCCGGGACTGCCGTGCGAGCGTCGATTCGGGCGGGATAGACTGTCCGGATATGCTTCCGCACTTCTTCGACAGCGTCCTCGATCTCATCGTCAAGACCTCAACGGACCTCCCCCCCGACGTGCGCGCGGCCGTGCAGGCCGCGCGGGGCGCGGAGGCCGAAGGCAGCCGGTCCGCGCAGGCGCTGACGATCATCGCGCAGAACATCGACCAGGCTGCCGCGGGCGAAGGCGCCATCTGCCAGGACACCGGCATGCCGACCTTCGAGATCAAGACGCCCGTCGGCGCCAATCACATCTGGATGAAGCAACAGATCCGGAACGCCGTCGCGGAGGCGACGCGGGGCGGCAAGCTCCGGCCCAACTCGGTCGATTCCCTGACGGGCGAGAACTCCGGCAACAACCTCGGGCCCGGCACGCCGATCCTGCATTTCGAGCAGTGGGAGAAGGACGAGATCGAGGTCCGCCTCATCCTCAAGGGCGGCGGTTGCGAGAACATGAACATCCAATACTCGCTGCCGACCGAGCTGCCTCGCCTTGGACGCGCGGACCGGACGATCGAGGGTGTGCGCAAGTGCATCCTGCACGCCGTATGGCAGGCGCAGGGCAAGGGGTGCGGGCCCGGCGCCATCGGCGTGGCCATCGGCGGCGATCGCACCAGCGGCTACGTCGAGGCGAAGCAGCAGCTGTTCCGCACGCTCGACGATGTGAATCCCGACACGCGGCTCGCCGGCCTCGAGGCCGAGATCATGCGCACCGTCAACACGCTCGGCATCGGGACCATGGGCTTCGGCGGTGAGACCTCGCTCATCGGCTGCAAGGTGGGCGTGCTCAACCGCCTGCCGGCCAGCTTCTTCGTCTCGGTGGCCTACGACTGCTGGGCGTTCCGCCGGCTTGGTGTGACGCTCGACGCCGGCACGGGCACCATCGCGCGCTGGCTGTACCGCGACCCTGCGGTCCCGACCACGCCGATGATGGACCAGTCAGGCTTTCAGCGCACGGGACGCGAGATCGCCCTGCGCGCACCGCTCGACGATGCGACCGTCCGCTCGCTCAGGGTCGGAGATGTCGTCCTGATCAGCGGGCCGTCGTTCACGGGCCGCGACGCCGTGCACCACCACTTGATGAGCCACGAGCCACCCGTCGACCTGCGTGGCGCCGTCCTCTACCACTGCGGTCCGGTCGTCAGGAAGTCGGAAGACGGTACGTGGACGGTGACGGCGGCCGGCCCGACAACGAGCATACGCGAAGAGCCGTACCAGGCGGACATCATCGGCAGGTACGGCATCCGCGCGGTCATGGGCAAGGGCGGGATGGGGCCGAAGACGCTCGCCGGCCTCCGCGAGCACGGCGCCGTTTACCTGAACGCCATCGGCGGGGCGGCCCAATTCTACGCGCGATGCATCGAAAGGGTAGACGGCGTATCGTTGATCGAGTTCGGCACGCCGGAGGCGATGTGGCACCTGCAGCTTCGCGAGTTCCCCGCCATCGTGACGATGGATGCCGAGGGCAACAGCCTGCACAAGGACGTGGAGGCGCAGTCGGCGGAGAAGCTGGCGGAACTGGTGGCGGCAGGGCAACCCTGAAGGGTTGCCCCACATGGCAGGCAGAGGCGACCCTTCAGGGTCACCTCCACACGGCTGGTAGAGGCGGCCCTGCAGGGTCGCCTGACGTCAAAGCCTTGCGCCTCAATACCTTAAGTCATCTGGCCCAGCCGGACCCTTGGCTGATAGAATGGGAGCACCATGCAGACAGACATCCAGACCCCAACCCCGGTTGTGCCGGTGGTGCCGACGCTCATCACGGTGACCGAAGCGGCGGCCTCGAAGATCAGGGAGTTGCTGTCCGAAGAGGGCAAGGCCGAGAGCGGGCTGCGCGTGTTCGTACAGGGCGGCGGATGTTCGGGCTTCCAGTACGGACTGATGATCGAAGAGGGTGGCGCGGGAGTGGGCGACCAGGCCTTCGAATCGAACGGCGTGCGGCTGTTCGTGGACCCGGTCAGCATCAGCTACCTGAAGGGCGCCGAGGTCGATTTCGTGGACACGATCACCGGTGGCGGCTTCACCATCAAGAACCCGAATGCGTCGTCGACCTGCGGCTGTGGACAGTCGTTCAACGCCTAGCAGGCCGTGGTGAAGAATGGGCACGGCCTGCGAGACACAGAGCGCGCGCGGTCGTTGCCCCGAGACACAGAAGAATCCTCGCCGCCCGCTGGCTCGTTGTCACGGGCGGCGTGTCATCCGTAGCCGAGAGGAGGCGTGACATGGCCACAGCGTCGGCCATTCCCGATCTCGACCGACTCCGGCCGGCCGGGACGAAGCGCTCCAGCAAGCGCGACCTGATCGTGAATGTGTTCCTCCGCCAGGAGGGGCATCTCAGCGCGGACGATCTCGTCGAGGTCATCAAGCGCGAAGACCAGCGTATCAGCCGGGCGACCGTGTATCGCACCCTGCAGTGGATGGTCGAGGCGGGGATTGCGCGCAAGGTCGACTTCGGTGAAGGGCGGTTCCGGTTCGAGCACTCGTACCGGCACCCGAGGCATTTTCACCTCATCTGCAAGACCTGCAACCGGTCGTACGAGTTCCTGAGTTCCGACATCGAGGCGCTCGTGGAGGAAGTGGCGGCGGCCCGAGGCTTCACCGCGCGCCAGAGCGTCGTGCAGATTTACGGGACGTGCGAAGCCTGCCGGACGGGCCGTCCGCCCGCCGAAGAGGGCTCTACGACCGAGATGCTCTTCGCGCGCGATGCCCTGCGCATTGCGATCGCGACCGAGCGCAGCGGGCTCGAGTTCTACACGCGCGCGGCGCGCATCACCAAGGACCCGCGCGGCCGGCGCATCTTCCACGAGCTCGCGGAGGAGGAGAAGCACCACCTCGGCACGCTCGAGGAGCGCTATCGCAAGCTGCTCGAACAGGACCCCCAGCTCGAGGCGCGGCCGACGTTTCTCTTCTTCAAGGGCGCCGCCAACGGGCTCTTCGCGGCCGGCGCGGACCAGCTGCGCCGCGACGGCGTGGACGATCTCGAGGCGCTTCGCATCGGCATCCGATGCGAGCGCGGCTCGCACCGCTTCTTCAAGCGCTACGGCGAGCGGTTCGAGGATTCAGAGGGCAAGCAGGTCTTCCTCGAGTTCGCCGAGGAGGAACGCCAGCACCTCGAGCTGTTGATTCGCGAGTACCGCCTGCTGCAGAAGAAGCACCGGCAGGGGCGTGAACGGCCGGCGGCCAGGCGCCGTGCTGCACGGCCTCAGTCGCGTTGATCGATCTCCACATGCACACCACGGCCTCGGACGGGCGCTTGACGCCCGCCGAGCTCGTCGACCGCGTCTCCGCGGCCGGCCTGACGACGATTGCGGTGACCGACCACGACACGACCACGTCCATCGACGAGGTGACGCGCCTGGCGGCTGCGCGCGGCATCCGGACCGTGCCGGGCATCGAGATCACTTCCGTGGACGAGGGCCGAGACGTCCACATGCTCGGCTACTTTCTCGATCCTCACGACCCGGTACTGGCGTCGTTCCTCGAGGCGCAGCGGAAGCTGCGCGCCAGCCGCATTGCCGAGATTGGCAGCCGCCTGTCCCTGCTCGGGGTGCCGGTGGATGTCGAAGCGCTTCTCGCCAGGGCCGCCGCGATGCCAGGCACGTCGATCGGCCGGCCCTGGATGGCGCGCGCGCTCGTGGAAGCCGGGCATGTCGCTTCGGTGGCCGAGGCGTTCGACCGATACATCGGAGCGGGTCAGCCGGCGTTCGTGCCGCGGACGGGAAGCTCGCCCGCGGCCGTCATCGAGATCGTGCACGCTGCCGGAGGCATCGCGTCGTTCGCGCACCCCGGCGTCACGAGGCGCGACGCGCTGCTTGCGCCGCTGGCCGAAGCGGGCCTGGACGCGATTGAGGTCTACCACTCCGATCACGACGACGAGGCGCGGCACAGGTATCGATCGCTGGCCCGGCGCCTGGGCCTGGCGTCCAGCGGGGGGTCGGACTTCCATGGCTACGGCGAAACGCGGGCAGCCCTTGGTCTGGTCGCGCTCCCCGCTGCGGACTTCGCCGAGCTCGAGTCGCGCGTACGGCGCTCCATTGAAGGTTGAGCGACTGCAGATTGGGCGTCCATGAGCGCGCTTCTCGACATCCGCGGTCTGGTGAAGGACTACCAGTCGCTCAGGCCGCTCCGCGTGCGGACGCTTACCGTGGCTGCCGGCGACGTCGTGAGCATTGCCGGCCTCGACGCGGAGGCGGCCGAGATGTTCGTGCATCTCGTCACCGGCGCCGCGCTTCCCGACGAGGGGGATATCGCGCTCTTCGGGCGGAACACTCGACAGGTGCCAAGCGCGGACGAGTGGCTGAAGTCACTCGACGGGCTGGGCCTGGTGTCGAGCCGGGCCGTGCTCCTCGACGTGCTCACGGTGATGCAGAACGTGTCCTTGCCGCTCACCCTCGATGTCAATCCCATCGCGCCCGACATCCTCGCGGCTGCTGAGTCCATCGCACGCGAGGCCGGTATCGACCCCGGCGCATGGAACCGGCCGCTGGGCGAGACCGACGCCGAAACCCGGTTGCGCGTGCATGTCGGACGCGCGTTCGCGACCAGCCCGAGGCTCGTCGTGGCCGAGCATCCGTCGGCGGCGCTGCCACGGGAGGCCGTCCCGCGTGTTGCGGCGGAGCTCGGCCGCCAGGCGCGCGCGAAGGGGCTGGCGCTCGTCGTCCTGACAGCCGATGCCGAGTTCGCCCGCGCACTGGGCGGACGGCTGCTCCGTCTCGCGCCGGCGACGGGCGAACTGAGCGAGACGGGTGGGATAGGGGAGCGGTTCCGGCGCCTGTTCGAATAGACGCGGGCGACCCTGATGGGTCGCCCCTCCACCGACGTGGGCGACCCTGAAGGATCGCCCCTACACTAATGGGAGCGCCCGACCGCCACCACTATGCGCGTGCTCGTGATCGAGGACGACCCGACGATTTCGACGTTCATCGCGAACGGCCTCAGGCAGGAAGGCCTGGTCGCGGACATTGCCGCCGACGGCATGGACGGCCTCGACCGCGCACGGGCGCAGTCCTGGGACGTCATCATCGTGGACGTCATGCTGCCGCGCCTCGATGGCCTGAGCCTGGTCGAGGCGCTCCGGCGCGCCGGCGTCCAGACGCCGGTTCTGTTCCTGAGCGCGAAGCACACCGTGGACGATCGGGTGAAGGGGCTGCAAAGCGGCGGAGACGACTACCTGACCAAGCCGTTCGCGTTCGCGGAGCTGCTGGCGCGCGTGCACGCGCTCATGCGCCGGGGCGCCTCGGCCGCCGAACCCGCCGCGCTCACGCTCGCCGACCTCACTCTGGACCGGCTCACGCGCCGCGTGGAGCGGTCCGGCACGCCCATCGATCTCCGCCCGCGCGAGTTCGCGCTGCTCGAGTACCTGATGCGGAACGCCGGCAAGGTCGTGTCCAAGACAATGGTCATTGCGCAGGTCTGGGACTACAGCTTCGATCCCGGCACGAACATCGTCGACGTCCTCGTGCACCGCCTGCGCGAGAAGATCGACAAGCCCTTCGAGCCGAAGCTCCTTCACACCATCCGCGGTGTTGGCTATGTCCTCAAGGTGGACTGACCCCTTCCGCGGCGCGCTGTCGTTCAAGCTGGCGCTCTGGTACTTCCTCCTCTTCACGGTCAGCAGTCTCGTCCTCGTCGGGACCACGTATCTGCTCCTCGCCCGATCACTCGAGACCCAGGATCGCGACACCGTCTCGACGATGCTCGACCGCTACGCGGCGGCGTATGCGGGGGGCGGGCTGGGCGCGCTCGACCGCGTCATCGCGAGCGACCGCCTGCAGGGCCGCCACGAGCAGACATTCGTGAGGGTCGTCGGCCGGGCCGCCACCGCCACCTACTTCAACCTGCCCGCGGGATGGGACGAGTTCGACCTGTCCGCGCTCGACCTTCGGCAGCCGGCGGCCCAGTGGTGGCAGACGATCACCGGACGGCGAGGCACCACCCTCGAAGTCGCGACGCTCCGGCTCTCCGACGGCACGCTCGTGCAGCTCGGCCGCAGTTCCGCGCTGCGCGAGTCGCTCCTCTCGCGCTTCCGGCAGATCACGTCGCTGCTCCTCGGGCTCGTCCTCGCGATCGCTCTCCTCGGGGGCGCGATTCTCACGACGATCGGGCTGCGGCCGGTCCGCGACATGGAAACGACGCTCCGGTCCATCATCACGACCGGGCGGCTGGATCAGCGCGTGCCGATGCGGGGCAGTCACGACGCGCTGGACGACCTCGCGAGCCTCGTCAACCTGATGCTCGATCGGCTGGAGCGGCTCGTGGCCGGCATGCGCGGCGCGCTCGACAATGTGGCGCACGACCTCCGCACACCCCTCACGCGTTTGCGGAACGTCGGAGAGCAGGCTCTGGCTGCCGACAGCCCGAACCAGGTGCGCGAGGGGCTCGTCCAGGCACTCGAGGAAACCGAGCGCCTCACGGCCACGCTCACGACGCTCATCGACATCTCGGGCGCGGAGACCGGCACGCTGCCGCTCGACCGCGTTCCACTCCGTCTCGACGAGGTCGTCCGCGAGGCCGAGGAGATCTATGCCGATGTGGCGGACGAGAAGGGTGTCGCCCTCACCGTGCACGCGATGCCGCCGGAACTGACGCTCGTCGCCGACCGCGTCCGGCTGCGCCAGGTCCTCGCCAACCTTCTCGACAACGCCGTCAAGTACACGCCTCCAGGCGGCCGAATCGAGGTGCGCGGGTGGCGTGAAGGCGGGCGCGTACTCGTCTCGGTTGCCGACACCGGCGCCGGGATCGAGCCCGACGACCTGCCGCGCGTCTGGGACCGGCTGTTTCGTGCCGATGCCAGCCGGTCCGAGCGCGGCTTCGGACTCGGCCTGTCTCTCGTCAAGGCCATCGTCGAGGGGCACGGCGGCGCCGTGACCGTCGCCTCGACGCCTGGCGCCGGCAGCGTCTTCACGATCGCCCTTCCCGCCGCCTGACGTTCCCTTTCACAGATGTAATGGTGCCGCAAAGCCCGCGGCCCGGTCTCCGACGTCGAATGAACAGAAGGCGATGGTGCCTTTCTGCGATCGATTGGAGACACACATGATTCCGACCGACCCCCGCACCCGGCCCGCACGGGTGCACGTGCTCAGTGCCGGCCTTGGCGCCCTCATGCTCGTTGGCGCCGCGGGCGGCTGGTATGCGCTGGCGCCGCGCGCGGAGGCCCGCATCGTCGATGTCATGCCCGCGATGGTGGCCGCCGACGGATCGGGATCGTACGCCGATCTGATGCAGAAGGTGATGCCCGCCGTCGTCACCGTCCGGTCCGAGCGGATGGTGCAGCAGACGATGGCGCCGATGGACGACGACCTGCTCCGGCGGTTCTTCGGCGATCGGATGCCGGAGATGCCCCGGGCGCCGCAGTCGCCTCGTCGCGCAGGCGGCCTCGGATCCGGCGTGGTCGTCGACACCGACGGCTACATCCTGACCAACCATCACGTCGTCGAGGGCGCGCAGAAGCTGCGCGTCGAGTTCAACGACGGACGGACGGTCGACGCCAGACTCGTGGGCACCGACAAGCCGAGCGACCTGGCGGTGCTGAAGGTGGAGCTGAACGGCCTTCCGACCGTGGCGCTCGGCAACTCCGATACGGCCCGCGTCGGCGACGTTGTGTTCGCGGTGGGCAACCCGCTCGGCATCGGGCAGACGGCTACGATGGGCATCGTGAGCGCCAAGGGCCGCGTGACCGGAATGGGTGACGGATCGTTCGAGGACTTCATCCAGACCGACGCGTCGATCAACCAGGGCAACTCCGGCGGGGCGCTGATCAACACCCGCGGCGAGCTCATCGGCATCAATGCGCAGATCCTGTCGCCGGTCGGCTACAACATCGGCATCGGGTTCTCGATTCCGTCGAACATGGCGCGGAAGGTGATGGACCAGCTGATCGAGAACGGCCAGGTACGCCGCGGCATGCTGGGCGTCACTGTCCAGGGCATCGACGCCGACATGGCGAAGAGCCTCGGTCTCGAGAAGGCCGGCGGCGCCATCGTCAGCGAGGTGCAGCCGGGGAGCCCTGCCGAGAAGGCCGGACTGCAGACCGGTGACGTGGTGCTCGCGCTCAACGACACGCCGATCGACTCGAGCAACGCACTGCGCAACCAGGTGGCCCCGCTCGGGCCGGGCGCTTCGGTCACGCTCTCAATCTCGCGCAATGGCGAGAAGAAGGAGCTCGCCACGACGCTCGCGGAGCTGCCGTCGAACGGCGACGCGGCGCCGACGCCGGCTGCGGCGAAGGAATCCACGTGGGGCCTGGCCATCCAGCCCCTCACGCCGGAGCTCTCGCGCGAGCTCGGCAAGGATGCCAGGGGCGTGGTCGTCGCGGGTGTCAACCCCGGCAGCCCCGCCGCCGACGCCGGCCTGCAGAAGGGCGACGTCATCCGCCGCGTGAACGGCCGCGAGGTCGAATCGGCCGAGTCGCTCAAATCGGCGCTCGACCAGTCGGGTGACCGGCCGGCACTCCTCCTCGTGTCGCGCGAGGGCCGGAACGTATTCGTCACGATGGACCGTGCCGAACGCCCCGCCGGGCGATAGCCGCCTGCCGGAACCTGACACGAATGTCATCCGCCGGACAGCGATGTCCGGCGGATTTCTTTCGTCCAACTCTATAGGGGGTCGCGCAGCCGGCTGGCCGCGAGGCCCTGCTGGCGCAGATCGCTGCGCGAAAGGAGTTCGTCATGTTCCGGATGTTTCGCATCTCAGCACTTGCCGCTCTCGTTCTGCTCTCCGTGACGGCCGGGCCCGCACGGGCCGACGAAGTGACCGCCACCGTTCCCTTTGCGTTCACGGTCAACGGGCAGCCGATGCCCGCCGGCGAGTACCGCCTCGAGCGCGACGTGACCGATCCGCTGCTGCTCGTCGTCCATGAGGTCAACGGGCCGCACGCCTTTGCCTTCGCCTTCGTCCGTCCTGCCGGCGGGCACGACCCGGCAGGCTCCACGCCCGCCCTGCAGTTCACGCGTCACGATGGCACGTATCGGTTGAGCGCCGTGTGGGAGTCTGCTTCCGATGGACAGATGCTCGTGAGCACACGATAGCGGGCGCAGGACCACAGCCGGCGCACCCGTACCGACCGGGCGTTCATCCGCCGGGTGGTTGCCAGTGGCCGGCTGTGGGCTGTACGCTTCTGGTCATGCCCTACGGCAGCATCACACGGATCGAACGCGCACATGGCTACGGCTTCATCGTGGACGATGGCGGGATGGACTGGTTCTTCGTGAACGAGAACGTGCGCGGCGGGCTGGACGCAGTGTGGGAAGGCGAGCGTGTTGCCTTTGCCGCCGAATCCACGACGTCGGGCCCGCGTGCTGTCGATGTCCACCATGAGCAGCTCGATTGACGACGGCGATCGCGGCTCGATGCGCGAGTCCGCGACGCTGATCCTCTTCGACATCGACGGCACGTTGCTCCTGACGGGGCGAGCCGGGTTGCGCGCCATGGAGGCGACGTTCCGGTCGCTCTTCGGCGTTGACGAGGCATTCACCGGCGTGTCGGCCGGGGGCCGCACCGACAGCTTCCTGGTGTCGCAGGCGTTGACGCATGCGGGCCTGCCGGACACGCCCGAGGCTCACGCCGCCTTTCGTGCCGCGTACGTGCCGAGGCTCGCCGAGGAGATCCTCGCGCCCGGCAGCGGCCGCAAGGGCATCATGCCGGGCGTGAGTGAGCTGCTCGAGGCCACCCACGCGCATCCGGCGCTCCATCTCGGGTTGCTGACGGGAAACTATCGCGAGGCCGCGGCCGTCAAGCTGTCTTACTTCGCACTGGCGGATTACTTTGCGTGGGGCGCCTTCTCGGACGACTCCGCGGACCGAAACGCGCTCGTGCCGATCGCCCGCCTTCGTGCCGAGGAGCACGGCGTCCCGGACCAGGCGCGCTCGCGCGTCATCGTCGTCGGCGACACACCGTTCGACGTCGAGTGCGCGGCGGTCGCCGGTGCGCGGTCCATCGCGGTGGCGACCGGCGGCCACACGGCGAGAGAGCTCGCCGATGCCGGAGCAGACGTCGTGCTCGACGATCTGTCGGACACCGACCGTGTGTTGAGCCTGCTGCTATGATCCTTGCGGAAGCGACCGGGGCCCGGTGGCCCTCCCGGTCTTCAAAATCGGTTGCTGCCTCCTTGTGGGGCAGGCTGGGTTCGACTCCCAGGCGCTTCCGCCACTCGGCCTTGCCGAGTGCCACGAATCGCCTGCTCGTCAGTCAGACCGGCATCGCCTTCGGCTCGCCGAGTCGGTGCGACTCCCAGGCGCTTCCGCCAGCCTTCGCCAAGCGCTCGTCTCGCTCGCGGCTACGGCTTGGCAAGCCCAGCGCCAAGCGGTCGCTGCGTCTTGCCCTCCATAGCGCCAGCAGCGCGAAGGAGGGTCTGCGTACGGCGCGGCCGATGTAGTCTGAGACGCCGGCCCCAGGAGAGCGGGGCCGGTTGGGAAGCATCAACTTGCAAGAACGCCGAGGGACGGCGTCAATTCTCGATCAGGCGAATATCCCCTGCGCGGGGCCCTTTCTGTGAATCTTCGGGAGTGAACTCGACCCGCTGCCCCTCTCGGAGCAACTCGAACACCGCACCGCGAACCGAACTACGGTGGAAAAAGTGCTCGATGCCGGACTCATCCCGGATGAACCCGAACCCCTTGTCAATGAGGAGTCGTGCGATCGTTCCGGTCGGCATACCCGTATCCTCCGATTCCAAGCCCCTGGGGACGTCCCAGAAGCTGCCGCACCCGATACCGTGTATCTGAGAATGAGGCCAAGCGAGGGGGCCGGCGACTGGGGTTCAAGGGGACCTGAAACGTGCGCGACAGTGTAGGCAGGTGACCAGTGCGAAGTCAAGTAGACGAACGGGCGAGACCTCCTGGTTCTGGCGGTCTCGAGACCCTGGCCGTGTGCCGGCGGTGATTGCCGCCGTCGTCCTGGCTGCCGGCGCTTCGAGCCGGATGGGGGTGCCCAAGGCGTCCCTGCCGCTGGGCCCGCCCGGCGAGACCGTGCTGTCGACGGGCGTCCGGGCCCTGCTCGACGCCGGCGTGCCGCGCGTCGTGGTCGTGTCGGGCGCGCACCCCGGCGCGGTCCGGGACGCCTGGCGCAAGGCGGATCGGCGCGTCCGGATCGTGGAGCACGCCGACTGGGGCGACGGCCAGCTGTCGTCGCTGCAGGCCGGACTGTCGGCCGTGAACCGTCCGGAGCTCGAGGCCGTGCTCGTCACGCTCGTGGACGTGCCGCTCGTCAGCCCCGCCACCGTCCGGGCGGTCATCGATAGATGGACCGAGTCGCGGGCCCTCATCGTCCGGCCGGTCCGCGGCAGCGAGCACGGGCACCCGGTGCTGTTCGATCGCGCGATCTTCGACGAGCTGTTCGCGGCGGACCTGGGCGTGGGCGCCAAGGCGGTGATCCGCGCCCACGAGCACGACATCCAGAACGTGCCCGTGACCGACGAGGGCGCGTTTGCCGACATGGACACGATCGACGACTACGAACGGCTGCGGCGACTGGCCGCCAGATGACAACGGCCCGGGTTGCCCCGGGCCGTTGGTCGTTCAAGGCAACCCTGAAGGGTTGCCTCCACAAGGTTGCCTCCGCGAGGTCGCAATAGTTCCCGGCTCCCGGTTCCCGGTTCCCGACACAGAGAGTCGCCTCTACATGACGGCGAACGGGATGCTCGCGCGGGTCGTCCCCCAGTCGATGTGAAGCACTCCGCCCTTGGCCGCGTCCTCGACCGACATGGTCAACTGTTCGGCGGCCGCGGGCGCCTGGCCGACGGTCATCGGCGCGCGTCCGAGGTCCTCACCGGCGGGGTACGGGATGCCCCACTGCCCGGTCTTCTTGCTGACGACGAGCGTCCAGTCCTTCTCGTTGGGAACGGTGTAGATCGTGTAGGTTCCCGGGTTGAGGTGCAGGGACC
This sequence comes from uncultured Bifidobacteriaceae bacterium, assembly GCA_964543955.1. Lineage (GTDB taxonomy): Bacteria > Acidobacteriota > Vicinamibacteria > Vicinamibacterales > UBA2999 > VFZN01. The sequence goes on along the minus strand of CAZJBN010000011.1, from coordinate 5,500 downwards.
CGAACATGAGGGCCTTGTCCGTCGTGAGCGTGGTGGCCTCGTCCGCGCCGGTCCGCCATTCCTTGCCGAATGGGGCGACTTCCTTGCCGACGGTGCGTCCCTTGAGGGACGGACGGCCGTAGGTGATCGAGATGTTTGCGCCGTCGACGACGAACTCGCTCTTCACGTGAGGGCTGCCGGCTTTGCCCGGGTGAACCAGGGTGGTCTTCTGTGCGAGCACGGTCGCGCCGAACTGGGCGGCAAGAGCCAGGGCCGCGAGAGTACAAACAGATCGCTTCATTCGGTTATCTCCTTCCGAGCACGTCTCGATGAGCTCGCGTGATGGACTCCCATCCTACCTTTGCCGGTCCCCGAGCTTCAACTCGACCGACTTCTCTGTCCCGGTCGACCGGCGAGACGCTCCTCAACCCAAGCTCAGCCGCTGAGCGCGCGGACATGCACGTTGCGGGCGCGCGCGCGCAGTCACTACAATCGAACCCGCTGGTGATCGGCCGACTGACACCAGCTGTTGTTCATCCGCCCGCGGCGGTCCGTCCACCCGGACACCGCATGGTGCCGCCGAGGTCGCGATGTCGCAGAACCGCCGGGTGCGAGACCCGCTCTGGTACAAGGACGCCATCATCTACGAAGTGCCCGTCAAGTCGTTCTTCGACGGCAACAACGATGGGATTGGCGACTTCGACGGCCTCATCCAGAAGCTCGACTATCTCCAGGACCTCGGCGTCACCTGCCTGTGGGTCCTGCCCTTCTTCCCGTCCCCCCTGCGAGACGACGGCTACGACATCGCCGACTATCTGTCGGTCAATCCCGGCTACGGCACGCTCGAGGACTTCCGCCGTTTCGTCGAGGCCGCGCACGCACGCAACCTGCAGGTGCTCATCGAGCTCGTCGTCAATCACACATCCGATCAGCACGAGTGGTTCAAGCGTGCGCAGCTGGCCGCGCCCGGATCGCCCGAGCGGGCCTTCTATGTCTGGAGCGAGACCGATCAGCGCTATGCGGACACGCGCATCATCTTCGTGGACACGGAACGGTCGAACTGGACCTGGGATCCGGCGGCCAAGGCGTACTACTGGCATCGCTTCTTCCATCACCAGCCCGATCTCAACTACGACAATCCGGCCGTGATCGCGGAGATCCTCCGCGTGATGGATTTCTGGCTGGAGATGGGCGTGGACGGGTTTCGCCTCGACGCGGTCCCGTACCTCGTGGAGCGAGAGGGCACGAGCTGCGAGAACCTGCAGGAGACGCACGACGTCATCAAGACCATCCGCGCGCACGTCGACGCGCGATGGCCCCATCGTCTGCTGCTGGCCGAGGCCAACCAGATGCCTTCGGAAGTGCGGGCCTACTTCGGCGACAACGACGAGTGCCACATGGCCTATCACTTCCCGGTGATGCCGCGGCTCTACATGGCGCTGCACCTCGAGGAGCGCGACCCCATCGTGGACGTGATGGAGGCCACGCCCACCATCCCGGAGCGCTCGCAGTGGGCCCTGTTCCTGCGCAATCACGACGAGCTCACGCTGGAGATGGTCAGCGACGAGGAGCGCGACTACATGTACCTGGCCTACAGCGCCGATCCGCAGGCGCGGCTGAACGTCGGGATTCGCCGGCGCCTGGCCCCGCTGCTCTCGAACAGCCGCCCCCGTCTCGAGCTGCTGACGAGCGTCCTCTTCTCCTTCCCGGGGACGCCGATCATCTACTATGGCGACGAGATCGGCATGGGCGACAACATGCACCTCGGCGATCGCAACGGCGTCCGCACGCCGATGCAGTGGGACGGCGATCGGAACGCGGGATTCTCGAAGGCCGACGCCTCCATGCTGTTCAGCCCGGTCGTCAGCGATCCGGTCTACGGCTACCAGGCCGTCAACGTCCAGTCGCAGGAGCACGATCCCGCATCGTTCCTGCACTGGATGAAGAACATGATTCGCCTGCGCCGGCTCTTCCGCGTGTTCGGGCGCGGCAGCATCGAGTTCCTGCGGCCGGCCAACCGCAAGGTGCTCGTGTATGTCAGGCGCTACGAGGAGGACATCATCCTGTGCGTCGCCAACCTCGCGCGCAGCGTGCAGCCCGTGGAGCTCGACCTCCGCATGTTCGAGGGCCACGTGCCCAGGGAGATGCTGGGCTACACGGAGTTTCCGCGGATTGGTGAGCTGCCGTATTTCCTGACCCTGGGGCCCTATGCCTTCTACTGGTTCGAGCTCCAGCGTCCGGCCGGCTGAGACGCCGGCGCGGAACGCCGAGGTCGTCATCGGCCTCACGAGCTACAACAACGCGGCCACGGTCGGCGCGGTGGTGCGGCGCGTGCGCGAAGCGCTGGAGAGCCGTCCGGGCCGTGCCAACGTCGTGCTGGCCGATGGCGGATCGACCGACCAGACCCTGGACCTGGCGCGAGAGGCCCTCGACGGCGTGACCGAGCTCGTCGTCCGGCCGTATCAGCGGCCAACGGTCGATCCCCTGAAGACGCCCTTTCACGGGCTGCCGGGCCGTCCCGACGCGGTGCGCTCCGTGCTGACCGAGGCCGTCGCCAGCGGCGCGGCAGCGTGCGCCATCCTCGACGCCGGGCTCACCAGCCTCACGGCCACCTGGATCGAGCGTCTCGTCGATCCGATCCTGGGCGGCTCGTTCGACTACGTCTCGGCCTACTATGCCCGCCGGCCGGCCGAGGGCGCGATCACCAAGAGCATCGTCTACCCGGTGTTCAGGGCCCTGTCCGGCGCGCGGCTCCGGCAGCCGGCGGCCGCCGAATTCGGTTGTTCGGCGCCGCTCATGAGCCACTACCTGGAGCAGGTCACCTGGACCGGCGAGGGATCGCAGTCCGGCATCGACCTCTGGCTCACGTCGGCGGCCGTGGCCGGCGGGTTCCGCATCTGCGAGGCGGGAATGGGCGTGCGCGCGCAGGCCCCTCGCGCGGGTGCGCCGGATCTCAGCACGACGCTGACCCAAGTCGTCGGTGCGCTCTTCCTCGATCTCGAAGCCAAGGCGGACCGCTGGCAGCGCATGCGCCAGACAACGCCCGTCGTGGTCGTCGGCGAGCTGCCGGCGACGCTGTCGCCGCCGCGCGACGTCGATCCCGCCGAGCTCATCGACGCCTTCCGCCTCGGTTACGACGCGCTCCGCGACGTGTGGGCCTGGATCCTGCCGCCGAAGACGATCCTGCAGCTCAAGAAGCTCGCCGATACGCCCGCGTCGGAGTTCCGCATCGCGGATGAGATCTGGGCCAGAATCATCTATGACTTCGCACTCGGCCACCGCGTGCGGGCCCTGCCGCGCGACCATCTGCTCGGCTCGCTGACGCCGCTCTACCTGGGCTGGCTCGCGTCGTTCGTCCTCGAAATGAACGGGACGGATGCCTCCGCGGCCGACGCGCGGATCGAGCGGCTCTGCCTCGCATTCGAAACGGAGAAGGCGTACCTGATCGCGCGCTGGCGCTGGCCGGAGCGGTTCAGGTCGTAGGAGCGGAAGGACGAGGTCAAAGTTCAGAGTTCAGAGTTCAGAGTTCAAAGTGCAAGGTTCAAGCCTAGAGCCCGAAGAGGAACCGCCATGTTGACGCAGGTTGAACGGATCGTCCTGGACGCGACCAATCGCATCATCGAGAGCGTCGCCGCGTTCATGCCGGGCGTGCTGGCGCTCGTGATCATCGTGGCCGTGTCGCTCGTGCTGGCCATCGGCGCACGTGTGCTCGTGCTCCGGGCGCTCCGCGGGCTGGACTTCGACGAGCGGGCCGCGCGGTGGGGACTGACGATGCTGGCGGAGTGGTCGCCGACCAGGAGCCTGTCGGTCGTCGTCGCGAGGGGCGTCCAATGGTCGATCCTCGTCCTCGGGCTGCTCATCGGACTCACGGCGCTCAACGCCGCGATCCCGTCGCGTTTCGCACTCACCGTGTTCCAGTACGTGCCGCACCTGCTGGCGGCGCTCATCATCATCGTCATCGGCACGATCCTCGCGCAGTTCCTGTCGCGCGCGGTCCTCATCGGGGCCGTGAACATGCAGATTCACTCGGCCCGCGCGCTGAGCCTCGGGGTCAAGTGGCTGGTGCTCGTGGTCGCGGCCTCCATGGCGCTCGAGGAACTGAGCATCGGCCGCCAGATTCTCGTCCTCGCGTTCGGTATCCTCTTCGGGGGCGTGGTGCTGGCCTCGGCGCTTGCCGTGGGTCTCGGCGCCCGCGATGCCGCCGCCCGGATGATCGAGCGTCAATTCCAGCAGGGCGGCAAGAAGGACACGCCCATCGACCACGTCTGAGCCCGCCGACACGATGCGACTGTATCCCGGACATCCCTATCCGCTCGGGGCCACGTGGGACGGCCTCGGCGTGAACTTCGCCCTCTTCTCGGAGCACGCGTCGGCGGTGGAGCTCTGCCTGTTCGATTCGGCGGCCGACGAGGCGGAGCGCATCCGCATTCCGCTCCTCGAGCAGACCGACATGGTGTGGCACGGCTACCTGCCCGACGTGCGGCCGGGGCAGCTCTACGGCTACCGCGTTCACGGGCCGTACGAGCCGCAGGCGGGGCATCGATTCAATCCCGCCAAGCTGCTGATGGACCCGTACGCCAAGGCTATCGCGCGCCGCGTGCGGTGGAACGACGCGATGTTCGGCTACACGGTGGGCGCCGACGGCGCCGACCTCGTGGCGGACCCGCGAGACAGCGCTCCCTACGCGCCGATCGCGTCGGTCAACGATCCGTCGTTCGTCTGGGGCGACGACCGCCACCCGGGCACGCCGTGGCACAGGACACTCATCTACGAAGCGCACGTGAAGGGCATGACCATCGGGCACCCCGACGTGCCGCCGGAGCTGCGCGGAACGTATGGCGCGCTCGGCACACAGCCCGTCATCGATCACCTGCAGGCGCTCGGCGTCACGGCGATCGAGCTCATGCCGGTGCATCACCATGTCGACGAGCGGCACCTCGTCGAGCGCGGCCTCGCCAACTACTGGGGATACAACACGCTCTGCTTCTTCGCGCCGGACAACCGGTACTCGCGGTTGCAGAATGGCGGCGCCGCCGTCCGCGAGTTCAAGACCATGGTGCGCGCGCTGCACGCGGCCGGCATCGAGGTCATCCTCGATGTCGTCTACAACCACACCGGCGAGGGCAACGAGCTCGGTCCCACGCTGTCGATGCGCGGGATCGACAACCGCGCGTACTACCGGCTGGAGCCGTCGAACCCGCGGCGCTACATGGACTTCACCGGCACCGGCAACACGCTCAACATGATGCACCCCCGCGTGATGCAGCTGATGATGGACAGCCTGCGGTACTGGGTGATGGACATGCACGTCGACGGGTTCCGGTTCGATCTCGCCAGCGCGCTCGCGCGCGAGCTGTACGACGTGGACAAGCTCGGCACGTTCTTCGATGTCATCCACCAGGATCCGGTGATCTCGCAGGTGAAGCTCATCGCGGAGCCCTGGGATCTCGGCCAGGGCGGATACCAAGTGGGGAACTTTCCGGTCCTCTGGACCGAGTGGAACGGACGCTATCGGGACACG
>CAZJBN010000010.1:34475-60679 GCA_964543955.1 uncultured Bifidobacteriaceae bacterium | reverse complement strand
ATCTGTGTCTATCTGCGTATCTGTGTCTATCTGCGCATCTGTGTCTATCTGCCCATCTGTGTCTACCTGGGGATAAAATTCCAGTATGGCTATCCTGAAGGTCGCCCGCATGGGGCACCCTGTTCTCCGGCAGCGCGCGCGGGCCGTGGACAAGCACGAGATCCGGACGCCGGAGTTCCAGAAGCTCATCGACGACATGATCGACACGATGGAGGAGTACTCGGGCATCGGATTAGCGGCACCGCAGGTCCACGAGAGCGTCCGGCTGTTTGTTGCGGTCCTGGACCCCGACGACAAGGGCGAGGGCGAACCGACGGCGCTCATCAATCCCGAGGTCGCGCCGATCGGTAGCGAGGTCGTCGAGGGATGGGAAGGGTGCCTGAGCATCCCGGACATCCGCGGGCGGGTGCCGCGCGCGACGCGCATCAAGGTGAGCGCCCTCAACAGGGAAGGCAAGCGCGTGGAGATCGACGCGCACGACTTCCCGGCCCGCGTAATCCAGCACGAGAGCGATCACCTGGACGGCGTCCTCTTCCTCGACCGGATGCGGAGCTTCGACTCGATGACCTACCTCGAGGAATACTCGCGCTACCACGTCAGACACGACGACGACGACTAGCCCGGGGCCAGGACCGCCCTGGCGGAGCTGAGGTGCCGCGGTCCTGCCGGATCGGCCTGCATCCACGGCGACCGTTTATACTGTTCGTCCCATGCCTGCCCTGGCGCTGGCCACCGCGCCGCCGCGTGTCACCCTCCGCAGTGCGCCACAGGCGCCGTACGACGGCGCCATTGCGGCCGCACGCACGTGCTATTCGCCGCGCGTCATCGAGCGGGAGGAAGTCACCGACAGGCAGCGCGACTCCATCGGGCCGCTCACCTTCGAAGGCGGGCATCACACCGTCTTCCAGCACGCACACTTCGAGTTCGGGCTCGAGAACGTCTCGCGCCAGTTCGTGTGGAGCATCCTCCACGCCTACCCGTTCTACAACTCGGAGCAGTCCAGCCAGCGCTACGTCAAGCTGAACGAGCCGCGGGCGTTCGTGCCGCCCCTCACGGGCGAGGCGCTGGACGTGTACGAGCACGCCGTCCTTCGCGCGTGGGATGCCTATGCCGAGCTCTCGTCCCTGCTCAAGGACGATGCGTGGGCAATCCTGAAGGAGCTGCGGTACGTCCGGCCCACGAACACGCCGGCGAGGCTGAAGGCGGTCGAGCGCGAAGCGGAGAAGAAGGCCATCGAGACGGCGCGGTACGTGATCCCGATCGGCGCGTTCACCTCGATGGTGCACACCGTTTCCGGCCTGGTGCTGCACCGGCTGCACCGGATGGCCAACGCGGGCGACACGCCGTACGAAGCGCAGATGGTCATCGGCGCGATGGTGGACCTCGTGAAGGAGGCCGATCCGCACTTCTTCGAGAAGATCGGCCTGGAGACGCTCGACGAGGCGGCGCTTCCCGAGACGTCCATCCCGCACGTGCACGAGCCGGGTGACGACTTCGTCCGCGAGTTCGATCGGCGCCTGGGCGGCCGGGTCTCGCGGCTGCGCGACTGGTCGGCCGGTGCGGAGCGCGTCGTCGCCGACGCCGTCCGGGCGACCTTCGGCCTCACGACGGCGCAGCTGGACGATGCGGATGCGATCGATCGGGTGATGAACCCGGCGCGCAACCCCTACCGCATCGACATGCTCAACGTGTCTCATCACTCGCCGTTGATGCGCGCGCTCAACCACCCGTCGTACGTCTTCGAGAAGCGCCTCAGCCACACCGCCGACTCGCAGGATCAGCGCCACCGCATGGTGCCGGCCTCGCGCCCCATGATGACGTTTGCCGACACGCGCGAGACCGACGTCGTGACGCCGCGCCTCATCCGGCAGAACCCCGCAGCGCTGGCGGTCTACGCGCGGGCCGTCGCCGACGCGTGGCAGTCCAAGAACCGGCTGCTGGAGCTGGGCGTGCCGCTGCAGTTCGCGCTGTATCTGCTGCCCAACGCCAAGGCGCTGCGCCTGGTGGAGTCCGGCTCGTTCCTCGCACTGCAGCACAAGTGGACGCTCCGCACGTGCTTCAACGCGCAGGAGGAGATCTACCTCGCGTCGATGGACGAGATCTCGCAGGTGCAGTCCGTCCACCCGCAGCTCGGCCGGTTTCTCGGGCCGCCCTGCGTGCTGCGGAACCGCGTGGTATCGCCGCGGTGCACGGAGGGCACGCACTTCTGCGGCGTGCCCGTCTGGCAGTCGTTTCCGAACGCGGAACGGCGCCTCTAGTCACCGTGGCCTGGCTCGTCCACTTCTACACGGCACTTTCGGCTCCGCTCGGACTCTATGCCGCCCTGGCGGTCTTCTCCGGTGACTTCCGCACGGCCTTCCTGGCGCTTGCCGTCACGACATTCATCGATTCGACGGACGGCTGGCTGGCGCGCCAGTTGCGCGTCAAGGAGGCGCTGCCAGGCTTCGACGGCGCCCGTCTCGACGATATCGTCGACTACCTGACCTATGTGTTCGTGCCTGTCCTGCTGACGCTGCAGGCCGGACTCCTGCCGGAGGGCTGGGGTCCGTGGGTGGGTGCGGCCGTGCTGCTCTCCAGCGCGTACGGCTTCGCGCAGGCGGATGCCAAGGTGAGCACGACGGACTACTTCTTCACCGGGTTTCCGTCGTACTGGAACATCGTCGCGCTCTATCTCTACGTCTTCGACCTGTCGCCCGCGATCAATACCGCGATCCTCCTGATACTCGCCGTCCTGGTTTTCGTGCCCATCCGTTATGTGTACCCGTCACGAACCCGCACGCTGCGCGGCCTGACGCTGGCCCTTGGCGTGGCCTGGGCCGTGTTCGTAGTCCTGATGGTCTGGCGGCTCCCGGCCACGGACGGCCCGTGGCCGGCGCTGTCGCTCGTGTTCCCTGTCTACTACACGATGCTGTCGCTCTGGCTGCAGTTCGCTCATGCGACCCGCCGGCCGGATTCCCAGACAGATCAACGGACGGATCACTAGATAGATCACCAGATCACCAGACTCCTCCCCGTGTCCCCCCTGGCCATCATCTTCCTCACGGTCTTCATCGACCTCCTCGGTTTCGGCATCATCATCCCGCTGCTGCCGTTCTATGCCGAGTCCTTTGGTGCGACGGCGTTCATGGTGGGCCTCCTCTCGACGAGCTTCTCGCTCATGCAGTTCGCGTTCTCGCCGATCTGGGGACGCTGGTCGGACCGGATCGGCCGCCGCCCGATCATCCTGATCGGCCTGGCCGGCTCCGGCCTGTCCTACGTCGCCCTGGCGCTGGCCGACTCGCTCGCGCTCGTGTTCGCGGCGCGCATCCTCGGTGGGATTGCCGGCGCCAACATCCCGACGGCGCAGGCCTATATCGCGGACGTGACGACGCCGGAGAATCGGGCGAAGGGGATGGGACTGATTGGCGCGGCGTTCGGCATGGGCTTCATCTTCGGCCCGGCGATCGGGGGCATCCTGAGCCACTTCGGGCCCTCGACGCCGATGTGGGCGGCCGCAGCGCTCTGTGCGGCCAACCTGTCGGCGGCCTGGTTCCTGCTGCCGGAGTCGCGCAAGCCCGGGCCGCGGCGCCCGACGATGGGCCGCATGGAGGCGCTTCGCCACGCGTTCAGGGACCGGAGGCTCATCCTCCTGATCGCGCTCTACTTCATCGTGACGGCCGCGTTCTCGGGATTCGAGACGACGTTCGCGCTCTTCGCCGAGCGGCGGTTCTCCTTCACGGTGGCGACGATCGGCTATCTGTTCGCGTTCATCGGCGCCACGCTCGCGCTGGTGCAGGGCGTCCTCGTCGGCCGCGCGGTCAAGAGAGTCGGGGAAGCGCGGCTCATTCCGGTGGCGATTGCGGTCATCGGCATCGGCATCGGCCTCGTGCCGGTCGCGTGGAGCGTGCCGACGCTGCTCGTCGCGCTCGGGACGCTGGCCGTCGGGATGGGCTTCAACGGCCCCGCGCTCTCGTCCATGGTGTCGCGCCTCACGCACGTGGACGACCAGGGCGGCATGCTGGGGCTGGCCTCGTCACTCGCGAGCCTGGGTCGCGTGGTCGGGCCCGCGTGGGGCGGGTACCTGTTCGACGAGTTCGGGATGGCGGTGCCGTATTACAGTGCGGCCGCAATCATGTTCGTGGCGGTGATGGTAGCCATGGCGTCGCTCCGCGAGCACCGGAACGCTGCCCGGGTGTGAACGCGCACATCGTGCTCCTCTCTCGCGATCGGAGGCATTCCAGGTGACGGTGACGCCCATCCATGCCGGCAACCCTGGTCCGATGACCGGCAGCGGCAACTGGACGTATCTCTTCGACGGCGAGCGGCCGGTGCTGTTCGATGCGGGTGTGGGACGCCCGGCGCACATCGACTCGATCGCGGCGATCGCGCCTGCCGGGCCGGCGCAGGTGATCGTCTCCCATGCGCATCCGGACCATGCCGGCGGCGCGGCGGTGCTGGCGGCACGGTGGCCGGCGGCGGAGTTTTCGAAGGTTCCGTGGACCGGGGCCGATCCCGTCGATGTGCCATGGCAGCCGCTGGCAGATCGCGCGACGATTGCGATCGGCAATGGTGAGCTCGCGGTCATTCACACACCAGGCCACGCCCCCGATCACGTGGCCCTCTGGCACGAACCATCGCGGACGCTCTTTGGCGCGGATCTCATACAGCTGGGCAACACGGTCGTGATCCCGGCCTCTCGCGGAGGGGATCTGGCCGCGTACCTGCGATCCCTTCGCCTCGTTCGATCGCTCGACCCGGCGCGTGTCTACCCCGCGCACGGAGAGGTCATCGAGGATCCGCTGTCTCTCCTCGACCGCTACATCGCCCATCGCCAGCACCGCGAGAACCAGGTGCTGAACGCGCTCGAGTCCGGGCTGAACACCGCGAGCGCGATCGCGGCGAAGATCTACGGCGGGCTCCTGCCGGCGCTCGTGCCGATGGCGGAAGAGAGCGTTCTGGCGCATCTGGTGAAGCTGGAACAGGATGGACTGGTGCGGAGGGAGGAGGGGCGGTGGAGGGTAGTGACGTAGACTGTTAGTTCAAAGTTCCACAGTTCAAAGTTCAAAGTTCAGGCACGACCCTCTTTCTGAACTTTGAACTGTGGAACTTTGAACTCCCGCAGGGGCGCTTTATGGACACCGTCATCGACTTCATCCACGTCAACCGCGACCGCTACGTCGACGAGCTCAAGCAGTACCTCGCCATTCCCAGCATCAGCGCGCTTCCGGACCACAAGGCCGACGTGCGCCGGTGCGCGGAGTGGACGGCGGAGGAGATGCGCCGCATCGGCCTCCAGAACGTCCGGCTCGAGGAAACGCCAGGGCATCCGGCCGTGTACGGCGAATGGCTCGGCGCGGAGGGCGCGCCGACCATCCTGTTCTACGGCCACTACGACGTGCAGCCAGTGGATCCGATCGACCTCTGGACCTCGCCGCCCTTCGAGGCCACCGTTCGGGACGGCGAGATTTACGCGCGCGGCGCCGTTGACGACAAGGGCCAGGTCTTCATGCACTTCAAGGCTATCGAGGCGCACATGAAGCAGAACGGCCGGCTCCCGGTGAACATCAAGTGCCTCATCGAGGGCGAGGAGGAAGTGGGCAGCGCCCACCTGGACGATTTCGTCCGGTCGCACAAGGACCAGCTGAAGGCCGATGTCGTGGTCATCAGCGACTCGCCGATGTTCGATCGCGGCATCCCGTCCATCTGCTACGGCCTGCGAGGGCTGGCGTACTTCCAGATCGATCTGCGGGGATCGAAGACGGACCTGCACTCGGGTTCGTTCGGCGGCGCCCTCGCCAACCCCGCCATGGTGCTGGCGCAGATCCTCGCGCAGGCCAAAGACAAGAGCGGCCGCATCAGGATCCCCGGCTTCTACGACGATGTGGTGGAGCTGAGGCCGGAGGAGCGTGAGGAGTTCGCGAAGCTGCCGTTCAGCGAGAAGAAATACCGGCAGGAGCTTGGCGCGCCGAAGCTCTTCGGCGAGAGCGGCTTCACCACACTGGAGCGTGTCTGGGCGCGGCCGACCTTCGAGGTGAACGGCCTGCTCTCGGGCTTTACCGGCGAAGGCGCCAAGACCGTGCTCCCGGCCGTGGCCATGGCCAAGGTGAGCATGCGGCTCGTTCCCAACCAGGACCCGCAGAAGATGGGCGACCTCTTCGAAGCCTGGGTCGCGAAGGCGGCCCCGAAGACGGTGGAGACGAAGGTGACGCGCATGCACGGCGGGAAGCCGTGGATGACGGCCTTCGACAACCCGTTCGTGCAGGCAGCGGGGCGTGCCATCGAACAGGGCTTCGGCCAGCGCCCGGTCTTCAATCGCGAGGGCGGCTCCATCCCGGTCGTGTCGACGTTCCAGGAGGAGCTGGGCGTGCCGTGCGTGCTCTTCGGCGTGGGCCTGCCCGACGAGAACGCGCATGCGCCCGACGAGAAGCTGGACCTCGGTAACTTCCACGGCGGCATCGTCTCGGCCGCGCACTTGTATCAGGAGATCGCCACGACGCGGTAGCCGGCGGAGAGTTCAAAGTTCAGAGTTCAAAGTGCAAAGCTCGTGGCCGCCATCAGGCCCTTGAGACCTTCCCCGGGCTCAGGGGCGATGCCAGCGCTTCGCCATGCGGTCTTGAACTCTGACCTTTGAACGTTGAACGTTGAACTCCTTCGGTTTCAGTTCATCTGCGCGGCTCTGCGTCGCAGCGTCTTGACGTGCTCCCACACCTGCTCGGTCTCCTTGCGCTGGTCCTCGTCGAGCTCGCCCTGCCGCGCCATCCGCAGGTACTCCTCGAGGTCCTTCAGCGCGTGGAAGACGTCGTTCATGTGGTAGGCCAGCAGCCCCCGATCGCGCAGCTCCGCGAACGACGAGGGCTGCAGCGCCAGCAGGATGTCGCTGACCTGCCGCGCCTGCGGGAACGAGCGCATGCGCACGTAGAGCCGCTTGAGATTGAGGAGCATCCGCACGAGCACCTGGCGACGCGTGGCGCGGGCCAGGAGCGACGGCTCGAACGCCGCTTCCTCGCCCATGTGCCGCTGCAGGAGCGTCCGGCAGTCGGCTTCGTCGAGGATGGCGCCGCCGTGGAAGGGATCCACGATGAGGCCTTCGTCCGGATCGTCGGTGTGGAGGTCCTGCAGGGCCCGCACCAGGAAGTGGCCGGGGAAGTTGACGCCCTCGGCGCGGATGCCGGCACGGCGTGCGACCTCGATGTAGACGAGCGCGAGCGTGATGGGAATGCCCGTGCGCTTGTCGAGGACCTCGTTCAGGCAGCTGTTGCGCGGGTCGTCGTAGCGCTCGCGGTTGCCGAAGAACCCGAGCTCGTTGAAGAGGTACCGGTTGATGGCGTCGACGCGCGCCGGGAGCGGGGCGTCGTGGCCGCCGGTGTCACGCGCCAGGCGGTGCGAGGCGATGTTGCCCATCTCGTCGATGCGATCGAGATAGGGTTCGGGATCGACCTGCGGGTACTCGAGCCGCGCGATCAGGAACGCGGGCGCCGCGAGGTCCGGCCCCGGCCGGTCGGCCGCGTCCGCGATCTGTTCCGCGAGCGAGCGCGTCGGGCGTTCGGTCATCAGTCGCTGACCAGGTCGTCGAGCTGCTGCACGGTGAGCGCCGACAGGCCGCTGCACACCAGCTCGGCTTCGGACCTGAGCTCGTCGGCCGGATAGGTGTTGGTGACCGCGACCAGCCGCAGGTCGGCGCCGCGCGCCGACATCAGACCCCACTTCGAGTCCTCGATGGCGACCGATCGCCATGGCTCGAGCGTCAGGCCCGTGTGCGCGCGCAGCCGGCTGATCGCGGTGGCGTAGGGCTCGGGATGCGGCTTGCTGTGCTCGGTCTGGTCCGCGCCGACGATCACCGGGAAGAGCGCCCTCAGTCCTGTCCGCTCGAGCACATCCTCGATCTCGTGCGTGAGCGCGCCGGAGGCGATGGCCACGGGCACCGCCGCCGCGGCGGCGCGAATGAAGGCCTCCGCGCCGGGAAAGAGCATCTCCCCCGCGGCCGTCAGCTCCTCGTACCGCGTGCCCTTGCGCACGATGAGCTGCTCTACTTCGGCCTCGTCGAGCGCGACGCCGCGATCGCGCATGAGCATCCGCACGACACCCTTGTCGTCGTACCCGAGGTAGCGCTCGTAGTAGTCGTTGTCGGTGAGGCCGAGACCGTGCGGCGTCAGGATGTCCTGGTAGGCGCGCAGGTGCAGCCGCTCGGAGTCGGCAATGACCCCGTCGAAGTCGAAGACGATGGCTTGAAGAGTCATGTCGGGAACCGGGAGCCGGGAACCGGGAGCTGGGAACCGGAAGCCGGGAGCCGGGAACAGGGAACCGGGTCGTGGGAACCGGGACCCGGATCTGAACACCGGACAGCGTCCATCTCAGCGTGAGGCGACATCGCCTGGCGGGAGGCGCTCGCCGGCGCGGATGGGAACGGCGAGCCGGTTCTCGGGCGGCGGGTACGGACAGTCGTACTCCGCGCTGTAGTAGCAGAACGGGTGGTACGCGATGTTGAAGTCCACGAGGTAGATGCCGGTGGCGGTCGGGTCCAGCTCCATGTAGCGGCCCGCCGCGTAGGTCTCCCCGCCGCTCGTCTCGTCGGCAAACGGGACGAACAGGCGCGTGACGGGCGCGTCGGCCTCGACAAACGCCGTGAGGCGCAGCGGCTGGCCCTTCAGGGAGAACTTGAGCGTGCCCACGCGCTGGTAGTCGCGGATCCTGCCGGTCGAGGTGGGCATCTGCAGGCGCGTCCGCGCTTCGGCCAGCTCGAGCTCGGCCGGCACCGCGTAGGTCTCGTCGATCGGGAAGTACGACAGCGGCAGCAGGGTGCCGCGCTTGTCCGGCGGCACGGGCGATTCGGGAGAGCTGACGAACTCGGCATCCTTCTGCGCGCGCGCGCCAGCCAGCTCGACGCCGTACGGCTCGGGGCGTGATTGACAGCCGGCGGCCATGACGCCGGCCAGCACGGCCGCGGTCAGGACAGTGCGGAACACAAAACCAATATGCCATACTCCGCCCGTTCGACTTCGCTCAGGGTGGCCTGAGCCTTGTCGAAGACCGGCGAAACGGCGGGGAGACCCCTCGGCTCACTTTCGACCCAGCGGGCACCGCGTGCAGGCTCGCTGCCACTGGCCGGTTGGTCGCGAGCCAGGCGAATGGGGGGCACCGAGTGACGGGGTCGAACGAGGTCCATCATGCGCATCCTGATCGTGTTGCTGCTGCTCATCGTCCCGGCGTCGGCCGAAGACTGGCCGAACTGGCGCGGGCCGTTGTCGTCGGGCGTCAGTCCCGAAGCAGGACTGCCCGCGACGTGGAGCGCGTCCGAGAACATCGCGTGGAAGGCGGCGCTGGCCGGCGTCGGCGTCTCGTCGCCGATCGTCGCCGGCGCCCACGTCTACGTCACCTCGCAGATCGGTTCCGGCCGCCGGCAGCCGGGCAACCACCCACGCCTCGCTCAGGGGGCGAGTGCCGAGGGATCTGGCGAACGGCCGCTCACGACCGCGGGCGGCGAGGACAGGACGTTCTTCGTGGTCCAGGCCTTCGACCGCGGCAGCGGCAAGCTGGCCTGGGAGCACCGGGCCGAGGCGGCCGGCGAGATCCCCGGCGTGCACGACAAGCACAACATGGCGTCGCCGAGCCCCGTGAGCGACGGGCAGATGGTCTTCGCCTGGTTTGCCACGGGTCAGCTCTTCGCATTCGGCCAGGACGGGAAGCTCGCCTGGAGTCGTCATCTCGGTGAGGAGATCGGTCCGTTCGACATCAACTGGGGACACAGCAGCTCGCCCGCCCTCCACGGCGATCTCCTGCTGTTGCTCTGCGACCACCGTCCTGCCTCCTACCTGCTTGCGCTGGACAAGCGGACCGGCAAGCAGGTGTGGCGCGCGGACCGCGGCTCCGGCCGCTCGTCCTACAGTACGCCCGTCGTGGTCAACGTTGGAGGCCGCGACGAGGTGATCGTCAACTCGAGCGAGAGGGTGGATGCCTACGACGCCAGGAGCGGCGCGCTGCTGTGGCATGTCGGCGGCACCAACCAGTTTCCGATTCCGGTGCCGTCCTACGACAACGGCGTGCTCTACATGAGCCGCGGATACCGGAGCGGCCCCTACATGGCGGTCCGGCCTGGCGGGAAGGGCGACGTGTCGGCCACGCACGTGGCCTGGCAGGTGCCGACGGGCGCGCCCTACGTGTCCTCGCTGGTGCACTACCGCGGCAAGGTCTTCATGGCCAACGACGTGGGCGTGCTGACCGCCATCGACGCGGCATCAGGGCGGCGCATCTGGCAGGAGCGAACGCCGGGCGTCTTCTCGGCATCGCCGGTCGCCGCCGATGGCAAGGTCTACTTCCTGAGCGAGACCGGGGAGACCGTGGTCGTCTCGGCCGACACGCCGGCGATTGTCGGCACGAACGATCTCGGCGAGCGAGTGCTGGCGTCGCCGGCCATTGCCGGCGGACGCATCTACGTGCGCACGGACGGCCACTTGTTCGCGATCGGGCGTTGATTCAACGAGAAGGGCGGGGCTTCAAGCCCCGCCCTTCGGAAGGTGATTTCGGAGCGCCGGAGACTCAGTCCGGCGTCCCGGTTCGTCGCGTTACGCGACGTTGGTCTGGCTCCTGGCCGGGAAGATCTGCTTGAAGGCGACCAGGAAGCGATCCATCTCCTCGGCCGTGCCGATCGACACGCGCAGGTGCTCGAGCATCGGCGGGAACGGGCGGCCGACGAGCACGTCCTTCTGGCGGAACTCCTCGATGACCGGCTGCACCTGGCGGCCGAGATGCACCATGAAGAAGTTGGTCTCCGACGGAATCACGTGGTAACCGTGCGCCGCGAGCGCGGCGGCGGTCTTCGTGCGGAGCGCCATGACCTTCTGCTTGACGTCGGCCTGCGCGGCCGTGTCCTGGAGCGAGGCCACGCCACCGTGTTTGACGAGCGCGTTGATGCTGCCGATGGACCACGGCCGCATTTCCTGGATGATCTCCCTCGGCGCGACCGCGTAGCCGAGCCGCATGGCGGCGAGCGCGGAGATCTTCGAGAACGTGCGCGCGACGATGACGGGCCGGCCCTCGAGCACGTAGGGGATGGCCGTCTCGTAGTTGGGCGTGTTGACGAAGTGGTGGTAGGCCTCGTCGATGAGGATCGGCATGCCCTTGGGGAGGCCCTCGATGATGGCCTTCACTTCCTGCTTGGGCACGACGACGCCCGTCGGGTTGTTCGGGTTGCAGAGGTAGTAGAAGCCTACTTCCGCGGCGTGCCTGTTGGCCGCCTCGATCATCGCGCTCGTGTCCTGGCTGAAGTCGGCCTTGAGCGGGAACTTGATGGCGTCGGCCTTGATGGACGTCGCGTGCTGGTAGACTGATCCGTAGGACGGGTCGGCGCCGACGACCTTCTTGCCGCCCCTCAGGTAGGTCGTGCCGACCACGTCGAGGATCTCGCCAGAGCCGGCGCCGAGGAGGATGTTCTCGGGCTTGACGCCGTGGTGACTGGCAATCGCCTGGACGAGCCCGCCGTCCGGGTAGCCGTAGCGGTTGTGATACTTCCACGCGTTGTTCATCGCGCGCATCACCGATTCGGGTGCGCCCCAGTTGTTCTCGTTATTGGCGAGCTTGGCCATGCGGTCGTACTGCTCGGGCGACATCGGGCCGCGGGCCCGCTGCGCCGCCACCGCCGCCGGGCCGCCTTGCGCCCAGAGCTCAGCGCCCGGCCGCGTGCCGAGATACCCCAGCGCCGCCGCCATGCCACCCACGAACCTGCGCCTCGAAACCGAGTAATTCGACATGACCCCTCCCGCCTTCGCGCCTCGGAATACGCGGAATGCGCTTCGGCGCGGCAAGCCTCGACCAGGTGTCAGAAACCCACCCCGGCGCGGCCTGGAACTGGTGCATTGTATGCCTGTTGCTCGGGGCGTGTCGAACGGGAGCCACAACCCCTTTTGTAACTTTGAACTATAAACTCTGAACTTGTCGAACTGTCGACCTTGAACTGTCCCCGGCCCAGGAGACCCAATGCCCACCGATCCCCTGTTCGACCCCATCCCCGGCGCCGACCGGCGCGAAGTCGCCGGCGTCACGCTGGACATCGTCAAGACCGGCGACGCGCGCGTGAAGCGCGTGGTCTACCCCGCGGGCTTCCGCTGGTCGAGGGACATGAAGCCCATTGCCGGCGGCGATCGGTGCATGCACGCGCACGTGGCGTTCCTCGCGCGCGGGCAGGTGCACGTCGAGTACGCCGACGGCTGCGTGGAGGAGTATGTCGCGCCGCAGGTGATGGCCATCCAGCCCGGCCACGATGCCTGGGTCGTCGGTGCCGAACCGGCCGTGCTCATCGAGTTCGATTTCGAGAAGGACACGATCGCCCGCCTCGGCCTGCCGGCGGAGCACAGGCACGGCTGAAGGGGAAACCAAGGTCAGTTCAAAGTTCAACGTTCAAAGTTACAAGAGGTTCACAGCCTCAACAGAGCTATCGCGACCGGGGCCAGGCACTTTTTGTAACTCTGAACTCTTGAACTGTGAACTTCAAAACAGTGTCGACACGAGCACGAGCACGACGACAGTAGCCGCCAACTGGAGGGCGATGGCCGACCGATCGCGCAGGAAGAGCACGCCGAGCGCGACCAGGGCGCCTGCCGCGATCAGGAAGTCGCGGTAGCGTTCGTTCACGCCCTCCTGCACGCCGTGGCCGCCGGCGCGGCGGCGTGTCAGGTCGATCACGGTGTTCGCGATGTCGCGGTCGCTCTCGCGATCGAGCTCGAAATACCGTCCTCCGCCGGCCGTGGCAATGGCGGAGAGCGACGCGCGGTCGAGCACGGATCGCACCGAGGCGCTTGTCGCATCCCGCTTCGGGTCAGGAATGATGCCTCCGGCGGTCGTTCCGACGCCGACGACGTGGACGGGAATGCCGGCATCCTGTGCCAGCTGCATGGAGCGCGCGACCTCGCCGCTCCACGCCTGTCCATCGGAGATCAGGAGAAACGCCTTGCTGTTGCCGGACTTGCCCTGCAGTTCCTCGTCCTTCTCGAACAACCGCAGGCCCCAGTAGATGCCCCGCTCGATGTTCGTGTCCCACGAGCCATCGTCTTCGAGGCGGTAGGGCGAGCGGTCCTCGAGGTGATCGAGGAAGAAGAAGTAGGTGTTGGGGTCCCTCGTGAGCCGCACCTGCGGCGTGGCGATATGAGCGAAGAGCGCCAGCGCGAGGCGGTCGTCCTTCCACTGCAGGGACTCGCCGAGCGTCCGCAGGAACCGCATGGCGCGCTGCCAGCGGTCCCCTCGACGCGTGCCCTGGCCTCCGGCGAGCGCCACGTCGCTCACGTGCATGGATGCCGAACCGTCCTGCAGTACGACGATGTCGACGCCGGCCGTCCTGACGAGCGAGACGACCGACTGCGGCCGGGCAACCGCGGCAATCGTCAGGCCGAGTGCGGCGATCAGGCACAGCCACGCGAGGAGGTCGCCGACAATCGGCACGCGCTCGCCGACTGGCGACACACGCCGCCGCCGGAGGGCCGCCACGTCGCGGCGGCGCCGCCATAGCTGCCACACCCACACGAGGAGCAGCACGGCGGGAACCGCGAGCAGCGTCAGGTACTCCGGCGCGGCGAAGCGAAGCACGAGATCTCAGCCCTTCCGAACCTTCGTCGCGCCCTTGCCGGCCTTCTCGGCCTCCTGGCGTTCGTCCGGACGCATCGGCACGATCATCTTGAACTTCTTCGCGTCGGCATCGACCGGCACGGCACCCACGCCGCCGTGAATGGTGGCGCCGCCGGCCAGAGCGTCCTGCGGCGACAGGTTCTGCCGCCGCGCGGCAATCGTCGCGCGCAGCCTGGTGGCGAACTCGAAGTTGAACGCCGCCTCGGCGTTGTCCGGCTCCTCGCGGAGCACGTCCGCATACGACTTGACGATGCCGTCCAGGCGCGTGACGACGGTCTTCCAGTCGCCGCCTTCGCGGCGGAGCGCGCGGTAGGCGGCATTGGCCGCGAGGAGGCGCGCCTTCGGGTTGGCGGCCACCTGGTCGTACTCGCCCTGCCAGTACTGCGAAGTCGCTGCGAGCGTCTCGGCGTCCCGGGCGGCCTTGTCGCCGCCGGGCCAGGCGGCGGCCCACGAGGGCGGGGCTTCGGCCGAGCGTTCGCGCGCCTCCTCGTATCTGAGGGTGACGAGGTCACGCTCGGCGGCGGCCAGCCGCGATTCGAGCTCGCTCCCACGCAAGAGGATCACGCCTGCGCCGACGAGGAGTACCGCGACGAGGATGTAGCCTGCGACTGCACGCATTCTCTGTCTCCTGTCAGGCGACCCTGAAGGGTCGCCTCCACACGATGTATTCAGCCAGGCGACCCTGAAGGGTCGCCTCCACATCTTCGAACATGTGCGAACGTTCTTACGGGAACGTTCGAAACGCCGGCACCAGCAGCCTCAGCCCGATGGCCATCGACCAGAATGCCGCCGCCGCGAGTGCGAACACCGCAAAGCGCGGGCGTTCGGTGCTGTACTGCTTGATCTCGATCTGCCCGGTCGCGGCGCGATCGATATCGGCAATGGCTTTGAGAATCGCCTCCTCGTCGGCGGCCGGATAGAAATGACCGCCGGTCCGCTCCACGGCCGCGCGCCACATGTCGTCGCCAATCTGCACGCGCCCGGGGATGTTCCGGCCGACCTTGATGAAGTAGATCGGGATCTTCGCCCGTCGTGCGTCCTCGACGACGTCGTAGACGGAGCGGCCGTTCTCGAGCACCTCGGCGTCTGCGCCGTCCGTGAAGAGCACCATCAGGTTGCCCGACGCATCGAGCGCCTTGAACGCGTCGAACATGGCCACGCTCTGCTCGACGGCTCTTGCGACCACCGTGCCCTGGTCGGGGAACGACATGAACTCCTGCCAGTCGCCGATGAGTGCCGTGCTCAGCAGGATGTTGTCGTAGTCGGTCGTGAACGGCGTAATCACATACGCATCGTCTCCGAACTCGATGAGCGACATGAGATCGCGGTACTTCCCCTGCGCGCGGCGTTCGATGAAGTAGCGCGCGGCGCCCACCGTGGTGAAGAAGGCGGCGTTGTTCGGCGCCCCCTCGGCGAAGCGGTTGCCCGGCAGTGCCGTCAGCATGCTGGACGAGGCATCGATCATCAGGCTGATGCGGCGTCCGGGATAGGAGACCTCTTCGCGCGTGATGGCGGTGCGCGGGTCGGCCAGCGCGAGGACGAAGAAAGGGAGGCCGAGCAGGCCGAGCACGAGCGCGCCGTGCCGCACGAGGGACGCGCGGTCGCCGTGGTGCCACGGGCCGAGCGCGGGGAGCGCCACGCGGCCGCGTGACGGCGTCGCGCGTGTCAGCGCGCGCAGCAGCCACGTGGCGATGGCAAGTCCAGCCAGGGAGACGACGGCCATCCGGGTCGACGCGAGCTCGCCGAACTGCAGGTCGGCCAGCCGGATCGTTGTCAGGTCCGCCCACCATTCGCCCATCAGCGACCAGGCTGTCCTCAATCGCGCGACGAGATCAGCCATGTGCGGGTCGGGCAAAGAGCATCGTGAGCCACGAGTACTTGGACGCCGCGCGCCGCGCCGTGGCCATGGCCGTGTCGAGCGCCTCGTCGAGCGCCGTGCTGTCGAGGGCAGCCGTCCGTCCGTAGCGCGCGGCTGTGAGGACCCGAAGGCTGCCGGCAATTGCCGCATCCGGCTCGGTCACAGCCGTGGCCGAGCCGGAAACGAGCGCGGCGGCGCGGCCCAGACGGTTCCTGACGAGGAGCTGCCCCTCGACGGCGGCGGCGTTCGGCCCCGGGCGCACCTGGCTGACGGCCCTGCCGTTGACGAGCGTGGACGCAATGCGCTGCGCGGCGAGCGCGCGGCCGGCCAGGTCGGCGTCCCACCCTCCGCGGCTCTCCTGGCGGACGTCGGCGAGCTCGCGCGAGACGGCAGACGCGATGGCGGCCGGCGACCGGCGCCAGCGCTCGGCGGCTTTGCTCGCCGTACGCCGCGTGAGCATCCGGATGGCCATCACGAGCAGCACCACGCCGGCGAGCGCGAACAGGATCCAGGCAATCAGCCGCAGCAGGGCGCTCCGCGACTCGCGGGCCTCGACCGCCGCGAACTCTGCTGCCGGCGCCTCACGGATGTCCATCGTGTCGGCCGGCACGAGCGAGAGGAGCCGGATGGAGATCGGCTGCAGATTGTAGGTCAGCTCACGCCCCTGGACGGCTTCGCCGCGTGCCACCGAGCTCTCGATGCGATAGCCGATCTCGAGCTCGGGCACGTCCACGTCGCCCCCGAACGCACTCTCGTTGATCAGCCGCAGCCGGTACTCGTACTGGAAGAAGCGCTTGCCGGGCACGCGCATGTCCGGCGCATGCGAGCCGCCAATCACCTCGAACGGCTCCAGCTGGACGACGGACGGATCCAGCCTGGACTGATCCGGCACGACCTTCGTGGACTCGGTCTCGACGACCGCGCAGGTCAGGAGCAGCGTGAACGGCTCGCCGGATCGAACTGCGGACGTCGAGCTTCGCCACCAGCACGTAATCGGATCGACCTCGACGTCGGTCAACTCCTGCCCGCGCCCGACCGCCGGCACCATCCCGAGTATCACCAGCACGCAGACGACTATCGCTCGCACGTTACCCCTCTCCTGAACACCCGCCTTCGCTCGCCCGCCTTCGCACCGCGAGCTTCGGCGAGGCAAGCCTTGGCACCCCGCACCCGAGCACCTGAGCACCCGTGCACCCGTGCACCCGTGCACCCGTGCACCCGTGCACCTGTGCACCTGTGCACCTGTGCACCTGTGCACCTGTTACTTCCTTCTGAGCCGTCGTTCCTGCACCCACTCGAGGAGCGCAATGTCGAACTTCGACTGGTCCCCGTCGATGCGCAGCACATCCAGCCCTGCCTGCCGCACCATTGCCGCCACATCGTCCTGCCACGCGGCGACGCGCGCCTGCAGTCCGCGTGCCTCGCGGCGCGACAGGAAGCGGGTCGCTCCGGTCTCCACGTCGAACGCCTCGATCCAGCCGGCCGACATCCGCGGCAGCTCGAAGGCATGCGCGGCATCGACGAGCACGACGAAGACGTCGTGCACGTTGCCGGCCAGCGTCAACTCGCGGACGATGACGCCGGGGTCGCGAAAGAGGAAGTCGGAGACGACCGGAACGAGCGAGGTCTTCCGCGTGAAGCCCGTGATCGTGGCGCTCAGGCTCCCGCCGCGTTTCAGATCCTGCAGGCCGCGTCCGTGGTCGTACGCCTCCAGGCAATGGATCACCTGGCCCTTGCCGATGCGCGGGCGGACCGCGCCCATCTCCGACATCTGCTCGTCGAACGTGATGAGGCCGACCGAGTCCTGGAAGAAGACCGCCGACATGCCGATCGTCGCAATGGCGCGGGCAATGGTCACGGCCATGGGCACTCCGTCCATGCCGCACCGCGTGGACGCGGACCGATCCGCCACGATGATGACGCCCGACGTCGTCGGCTGCTCGAACTCGCGGACGATCAGCGGGCTGAAGTTGGTGAGCGAGGACTGGGCCCAGTCGATCGTCTCGAAGCGGTCGCCGGCCTGCCAGTCGCGCAGGCCCACGAAGTCGAAGCCGGTACCGTGAAACAGGCTCGCGTGCTCGCCCGGCGTGAACTCGCGCATCCGCCTGAGGATGAGGAGCTCGACCTCGGTGATCTCCGAGAGGTTGATCAGCGGTTCGACTTCCTGCTCTCGCGTGCGCATTGATCCTATCGTCGGCGACCTGAGGGTCGCCGCTACAGAGAACCAGGGCGATCCCTACGGGATCGCCACCCTTTCGATGACGTCCTTGACGACGGCGTCCGGTGTCAGCCCGTGGCTGGCCGCGTGCGGCCCGAGCCAGATGCGGTGGCCGAGCACGTAGGGCGCCAGGTCCTGGATGTCTTCCGGATACACCTCGTCGCGCCGGCGGACGAGGAGCGCCCAGACCTTGGCCAGTCGCCCCCACACGATGATGGCGCGGGGCGAGGCGCCGAGGTCGACCCCGGTCTCCACCAGCTCGGACGGCGAATGAATCAGCCAGTCCGTATCAGGGTTGTACGGCCGGGTCGCCGCGACCAGGCGCTGGATGTAGTCGCCGAGCCGCTCGTGCAGGAAGACGTGCTCGGTGATGGCCGCGCGGAGCTGGATGATGCGCTCCTTGGACATGAGCGGGTTCAAGCGGATCTGCTTGAAGTCGAAGTTGACGAGCTTGCGCTCTTCCTCGGCCGGGAGGTACCCGATATTCACCATGATCGCGAAGCGATCCGTCGCCGCTTCCGACAGCGGGAACGTCCCCTGCCCGAGCTCCACCGGGTTCATCGTCGCGATGGCGAAGTTGAACGCCGGCAGCTCGTAGGTCGTCTTGCCGACGGTCACCGTGCGGTCCTGGAGGCCTTCGAGAAACGCGCTCTGCGACTTGAGCGGAATGCGGTTGATCTCGTCGAGGAGGATGACCTCGGCCTCGGCGAGCGGACCGAACTCCGTCAGCAGCTCGCCCGTCGCCGGGTTGATCATCTGGAAACCCACGACTTCGGTCGGCTGCATGTCGGCGCGGCCCTGGATGCGCGCGAACTTCGCGTTGCTGATCGCGGCCAGGATGACGCCGAAGAACGTCTTGCCGACACCGGGGACGCCTCTCAGCAGGAGGTTCCCCGAGTTGACCTGCCGCTGCTCCTTCTTGTCGTAGGTCGTCGGAATCTCGGAGAGGAGGACGACGTTGGCGAGGATCTTGGGTTGGTCGTAGCCGACGAGGGCCTTGCCGCCTTCCGCGAGGATCGACTCGTGGAAGGCGATGGTCTCTTCGAGATCAGGATGCACGATTGGCGATAGTACTACCAACCAGGGGCGCCGTTCCCGCGATCCCGGACGAGCGCTCGGCTGCCGGCTCCGCGGGGCCCCGGCCGGACAATCGCCTGGTGTCGATGCCGGGACGAAGACCGCCGATCGAGGCGATAAGATACCCGGATGGCAGGCCTCTCACTCTGGCCCGTTGCGGCTTTCGTCGCAGTCGGGCTCGCCTCCGCCTGTGGTTCCGCGGAGGCGCCGCCGGCGGCGGGCACGTTCCAGCGCGTTGCGGGCACCGCGGCCCAGGCCCCGGCCACGATGCGCTATGCCGGCACGCTCCCGTGTGCGGACTGCGCCGGCATCCGCATGGAGCTGACGCTCGACTCCGACCCGGCGACGGGCGCGCCGACGACTTACGAGTTGAAGGAAACCTACCTCGGCTCGATGTCGCCCGAAGCCGACAAGCCGTTTGCCGAGACCGGTCGGTGGTCCATCCATGAGGGCACGAGCACCAATCCCGATGCCACCGTCTACCGGCTCGATGGAGGCGGGTCCGCCGAGCGGGTCCGGAGCTTCGAGCGGGTCGGCGAACAGGAGCTCGTCATGCTGGACAGCGAGAACACGCGGGCGCAGTCCGGGCTCTCGTACTCGCTGATGCGCCTGCCAGACGTCACGCTGTCGTTCGGCACGCCGGTCGCGCCAGGCACGGCGTCGGCGGCGGCAGGCCTCCAGGACGTGCCGGCGGCCATGGTCACCGACATGGCATCGGGATGGCCGGTCACCCTTCAGGTGGGGCAGGAGCTGACCGCACGGCTCACCGCCAACCGCAGCACGGGTCACGGATGGACGCTTCGCGCCGGATCCGACGGCGGCATCCTGGAGCAGCAGGGTCAGGCCGACTACGAGACGCCTGACGGGGCACAGCCCGGAGCCGGCGGCGTGGAGGTCTTTCGCTTCAAGGCGATGAAGCCGGGCCAGACGACCCTGGCGTTCGACTACAAGCGCCCGGCTGACGCCTCGCCGGCGAAGAGCGCAACCTACACCGTCACCGTGCAGTAGCCACGAGAGGTCCCTGCCCTGGCGGCGAAGCTCGTCTCCGTCGGAGAGGCCTTCGAGGACCTCGTGTTTCACGGCCTGCCGAGGCTGCCGCGTCCGGGCGAGGAAGTCCGGACTGCGTCCTTCGCGCGCACGTGGGGTGGCGGCACGCTCATTACCGCCGTGGCCGCCGCCCGGCTGGGCGCCGAGGTCGACGTGTTCAGTGCCCTGGCGGACGGCGCCGTGGATCGTCTCGCCGGCGAAGGGATTGCCGTGCGCAACCTGCGCCGGCGGGGCGAGCCGCACGCGGTGTCGGTCGCTCTCTCAACGGTTCGCGAGCGCGCCTTCGCCACCTTTGACGGCATCAACGACCAACTCGAAGAGCGCCTCCTGACGACGTTCGACCGCCGACTGCCCCGCGCGCGCCACGTGCACTTCGCGCTGGGCGCCCGGCGCTTTGGCGCATGGGCGCGCGTGGTCGCTCACCTTCGTGCACGCGGCACGACGACGTCCTGGGACTTCGGCTGGCACGACGATCTTCAGCGCCGTCCCGGCGTTGCGCGGCTCCTCGAAGCCCTGGACTGGGTGTTCGTCAACGAGAAGGAGGCGCGCGCCTACGCCGCCGCGCGACGCATGGAGGACCTGGTGCCGGCCTGGCGCGCGCGGGCCCGCGCCACGGTGGTCAAGCGAGGCGCCCGCGGCGCGATGGCGATTCTACCGGCGGAGGTCGTCAGGGTCCCTGCCCCTCGCGTCGCCGTCGTGGACACGACCGGCGCCGGCGATGCGTTCAACGGCGGCTTTCTGGCCGCGCTCGTCCGCGGTTGCGATATCGTGACGTGCCTGCGCGCCGGCGTGCTGATCGGCAGCCTGTCGACGCGGAGGGCCGGCGGGCTCGACGGTCTGCCGCGCCGACGCGACATGAACATTGGTGATTGGTCGCTCGGGCGATCCTGATTGGCGATCTGGTGATTGTGATTGGTGATTGAAACCCTCAATCGAAGCGCCCGGTCGGAGAATCGGTCGATCGTCGGCAATCGCCGGATCTTCAATCACTCGATCTTCGATGGACACGCGATATGAAGGTTGCGATCATCGGCGGCGCCGGCGTCAGGGTGCCGCTGCTCGTCAACGGGCTGGCCAGTGCCGGGCTCCGGATCTCGGAGTTCGCGCTGTACGACCCCGATCGACCGCGCCTTGCGGTCATCGCGGGCCTGGCCCAACGGCGTGCCGACGGCGCCCGGGTGACGTGCCACGAGACGTCCGGCCCTGCGATCGACGGCGCGTCGTTCGTCATCACGAGCATCCGCGTCGGCGGCATGGAGGCGCGCATCCATGACGAGCGCGCCGCCCTCGATCTGGGCGTCGTCGGGCAGGAGACCGTGGGGCCTGGCGGATTCGCCATGGCCGTGCGAACCATTCCGCCCCTCGTGGCGTATGCCCGCGAAGTGATGGCGCGTGCGCCGGACGCGTGGATCATCAACTTCACCAATCCGGCGGGGCTCGTCACGCAGGCGGTCACGACCGAGACCGGGGCTCGCATGGTCGGCATCTGCGATACGCCGACGGAGGTCTTCCAGGAGGTCGCGCATGCCATCGAAGCGCCCGCGGAAGAATGCTCGTTCGACTACGTCGGCCTGAATCATCTGGGCTGGGTCCGCGAGGTGTACTGGCGGGGGCGTCCCCGGCTGGCGAACATCTGGGACGATGAGGTGGTGCTGTCACGCGTGTACCGGACGCCGCTCTTCCCGGCCGCACGGCTTGGAGAGCTGAGGCTGCTGCCGACCGAGTATGTCTTCTACTACGAATCGCCTGGGCGTGCCGTCGCCAACCTCCGCGCCGCCGGTGCCACGCGCGGCGTCGTCATCGCCGGGCTCACACGCGCGCTCTTCGACGACCTGGCGGCCGGCGTTCCCGATCCGATCGGCCGCTACGAGCACTACCTCGCCGACCGCAGCGCCGGCTACATGCAGATCGAGAGCGGACACGAGGCGTCTGGGGCCCCTTCGCCGCCTGCGCCCTGGGCGCACCTCACGGGCTATGACAGGATCGCGGTCAATGTCATCCAGGCGATGGTACGGAACTCCAACGCCGTGATTCCCCTCAACGTGCTCAACAGGGGCAACATCCCGGAGCTGGCCGACGACGATGTGATCGAGGCGCCGTCGGTCGTGAACGCGAACGGCCCGCGCGCGCTGCATGTGGGCGCGCTGCCACCGAAGGTGCGCGACCTAGTCCTGAAGGTCAAGGCGTTCGAGCGGGCGACGATCGCCGCGGTCCACGCCGGCACACGCGATGCGTATGTCGACGCATTGGCACTCAACCCGCTCGTGCCGTCGCGCGACATGGCTGCGCGGCTCGTGGACACGCTGGCGCTGCAGGCATCGGATCCCGTGAACCGACGAGGCCAATCCGCTTCATGACCACACTCGACCGACGCATGGGCCTGCTCCAGGCCACTTCCACCAACATCATCAGCATGGTCGGCGTCGGGCCGTTCCTGACCATCCCTTTCATGATCGCGGCGATGAACGGTCCGCACATCATCTATGCCTGGATCGCCGGCGCGATTCTCGCGCTCGCCGACGGCCTGGTGTACGCACAGCTCGGCGCCGCGCTCCCTGGCAGCGGGGGCGGGTATCTCTACCTGCGCGAAGCGTTCAAGCCGTTCGGCCTCGGGCGCCTCATGGGCTTCATCTTCATCTTCCAGACCATCCTCGTCGCGCCGCTCTCCATCGCGGGCGGCGCCGTGGGCTTCTCCGACTACCTCCAGTTCGTCTGGACCACCATGACGCCCATCCAGCACCACCTGCTGGCGGCATCGGTCTGCATCGGCATGGCGGCGCTCCTCTGGCGGGACATCGAGTCCATCGGCCGTCTGGCGGTCGTGATGCTCGTCGGCGTCTTCGTCACCGTCGGCTGGGTCATCATCGTCGGGCTGTTCAGGTTCTCGCCGGCGATGGCGTTCGACTTTCCCCCTGAGGCGTTCCGCCTGGACGCCAGCCTCGCGACGAGCCTGGGCGCCGCGGCCGTGCTGGCGATGTACTCCTACGGCGGCTACAACCAGGTCTGCAACATCGGCGAGGAGATCGTCGACCCGGCGCGAACAGTACCCCGCTCCATCGTCATGTCGATCTTCATCGTCGCGACGCTGTACATGCTGATGAGCATCGTCATCGTGGGGTTGATTCCGTGGCAGGAGGCGGCGAACCTGCGGACGGTGGCGTCGGAGTTCATCGCGAGGACGTTTGCGGATCCGGGAACGGGACGAATGGCCGGCATGGTGATGACGGGCCTCATCCTCTTCGTGGCGGCCGCGTCGCTCTACGCGACGATTCTCGGGTACTCGCGCATCCCGTTTGCCGCGGCTCGGGACGGCGACTTCTTCGCGGTCTTCGCGAGGGTTCACCCGACCAAGCACTTCCCGCACGTGTCGCTGGTCGTCATCACGCTCATTTCGATCCCGTTCTGCTTCTTCACGCTCGGGCAGCTGGTGAGCTGGCTGATCCAGGTGCAGATCCTTCTGCGGTTCATCTGGCAGTGCGCGGCGGTGATCCTGCTCCGGCGCTATCGGCCCGACGTCCCGCAACCATTCACGATGTGGCTGTACCCGTTTCCCGCGCTCCTGTCACTGACGCTGTGGCTCTACATCTTCTTCAGCGGGCCGCGCGAAGGCATCGTGTTCTCATTTGCCTTTCTCGCCGCCGCCGTCGTGGCCTACTTCGTGTTCGCGCGCGGAAGCGCCAGCAGGTTGGCGAGCAAACGGTAGGCGCCGGGAACGCCGTACGGGAGCTGGCGGTGGAACGCGTACGCGAAGTACGTGTAGTGCCCGTTGCCCACCCGCGCCCACAGCCATCCGCCCTGCTGCGGCGCCTGGCCGATGTCGTGGGTGGCGATGATCGGCGTGTAGGCGCGGTCCCACGTGCTCCAGAACTTCGAGCCGCGCTGCTCGACCCAGCCCTCGAAGTCCGTGCTGGTGATTCGGTTGGGGAAGTTGAGCATCGGGGCATCGGGCGCCAGGAGGTCGACCGGTGAGTCTTCCTCGGAGACCTCTTCGGACCTGGCGGGCAGCTCGCCGGGGAATGGCGCGAACTCGCCTGGCACGAGCTCCTGGGTGTTGTAGAGCACGATCAGGTGCCCACCGCCCTTCGCGTAGTCGAGAAGCCGGTGGTTGTAGGTGCGGAGATCCTCGCGCACGGCATAGGCTCGGGTGCCCGTCATGATCGCGTCGAACTGCGACAAGTCGGCCGTCGCGAGCGCGCGCTCGTCGAGCAGCGTGACCTCGTAGCCGAGCTGCGCGATCCCCTGCGGCACCGAGTCGCCGATGCCCATCACGTAGCCCACCTTCAGGCCCGGCACCGTCGCGACGTCGATCCCGCGCACGTCGAGCGAGGAGGGCCGGTAGAGCTGTCGAGCCTCGAGGTCCCGGAAGTCGATCTCCTCGTAGCCCTCGGCGTACTCCCGCCCGTCAACGGTGGCGACCGCGCGAACCTGATAGGTCCGATTCTCGATGGTGGGCATCGTCACCGTGAAGGGATACGAAGCGCGCTCGCCGCCGCGCGCGAACGTAAACGGCACGGTCGCGGGCTCCACCTTCCATCCGCCCGGCACGTCCAGTGCGAGCGTGCCTGTGCTGCCGCTCGCGCGGTTGTTGAGGAGGTCGACGGTGATCGCGACCTGCTTGGTGGGCGACGCCAGCGGGACGACAGCGGTCGTCGGCGACAACGTGAGGGCGACAGTGGGCACCACACGCAGTTCGCGCATCACATATCCGTAGGGGAGTCTGGCTTCGCGGCGGGTCACTGGGGCGCGGATCTCGACCGGCACGTCCCCCACGCGATAACGCACCACGGCTTCGGAGGGTACCTCCGAGGCAGGCCGGCCGAATTGCGACTCGTCGGCGAAGGTGTAGCGGGAATCCTGGATCGACGTGCGCGAGAAGTACGGGCGGCTGCTGATCGGCGTATCCGGCGCCAGCGTCACGGCGAAGCGCTGGCGCACGACGTCCCCTTCGGCAAGGGCCGTCGTGCCTGCGGTGCCCTGCGGCGTGGCCGTCCATCCGCGAGCCGTGTCGAGCGTCACCGATTCCACCTGGAGGGCCACGGAGCCGCGGTTGCCCATCGACACTCGCACTTCGAAGGTCTGACCCGGCACGACCGGCCCCATCACCGGAGGTGGCGCAAACATCGCGCCGGGCCCGGTGGGATCCGGAACGCCTGCCGGCTGCGCGATCGCCGTGAGGTCGAGGCCGAGCGCGGTGTTGATGGCCATCTGGAACTGCTGGACTTTGCGCTCGAGGACGAGGGCCGCATCCGGTTCGCTCTTCAGCGTCTCCGCTGCGACGCGTGCCGATACCAGGCCCTTCGCCAGGGTCGGAACGATAGCGGACGGGGTGCGGCCGGAGAAGTCGCGCATGGCTTGCTGCACGGCCGCGTCGACCGGCGCGAGGAGAGCGGCGGCGCCGGCGGGTTCGGGCCGGCCCAGTGCACGGAAGAGGCCTGGGATGGTGGTGTCGAGGCCTGCCAGGAAGCTGTCTTCCTTTGCCGCGCCGGCCGCACCGGGGTCCATGCGCTTGTAGTACCCATAGACAGGCCCGCTGGAGCTGTTCAACCGCCCACTGGTCTGCGACCGCTGAAAGCTGAGGCCCAGCCGCGCGAAGTTGTCGAACGAGTCGCCGATCCACGGGCTGTACTCGCCCGTGTCGACGCGCACGGTCCAGTCCTCGTCCTCGCGCATCCCGCCGATGTAGAGCTTCTTTGCCTGCCACGGCCTGAGGCCGGCGGCGATCTGCTCGGGGAACATCGCCGGGTTTGCGGCCGCCTCGAATGCGTTCTGGGTGAGGAGGCCCGCCGTCTGATGGTTGCCGTGCCCGTCGCGTTGATTGCCCTGGAAGCGGGAGACGATGACGAGCGGGCGTTCGGTCCGGATGATGCGCACGGCATCGCGCAAGACGTTCTCACGGCCCCACTTGTCGAAGGCTTCCTCCAGCCGTTTCGAGAAGCCGTAGTCCACGACCGACGTGAAGTACTGCTGGTCCACGCCGTAGTAGCGATCCGCGACGCGGAGCTCCTCGGTGCGGATGAGGCCGAGGCCGTCGAAGAGCTGAGGGCCGAGCGCGTTGTCGCCCGATTCGCCGCGGTTGAGCGTCATGAGCGCCACGCGCGCGCCCCGGCCACGGCTCATCAGCGCCAGCATGCCGCCATGCTCGTCGTCCGGGTGCGCGGTCGTGTGCAGCACGCTCGCGGTGGTGGCCAGCTTCTGCAGCCAGTGCCACGTGCCCGCGGCCCCCTCGTCCTGCGGAAGCCGCGACTGTGCCGCACTCGACCCGGCAAGCATCGCGACCAGCGCCCCAATCAGCCATGAGCCACGCATATCACCTCGCTCGGTCTACGCAGATGCGCAGACAAACACAGATGCACAGACAGAACACAGATGCACAGACAGAACACAGATGCACAGACAGAACACAGATGCACAGAC
>CAZJBN010000010.1:8238-34375 GCA_964543955.1 uncultured Bifidobacteriaceae bacterium | reverse complement strand
AACACAGATGCACAGACAGAACACAGATGCACAGACAGAACACAGATGCACAGACAGAACACAGATGTACAGACAAACGCAGGTGGAGCGACGAATGCCTGAAGGCCGGCGGGCGCGGCGAAGCCGCGCCTGCTGACGAAGCTACGAAACGGCGATGTGAGCCGTTCCGATCATATTGGGCTCTCATCGCCGCTTCGTAGTTTCGTCAGCGGTGCCTGCAGCGATGCTGCCGGCCGCCGGCCACGGGCGTCTGTCTGCGCATCTGCGTAAGTCTGCGCATCTGCGTAAGTCTGCGCATCTGCGTAAGTCTGCGCATCTGCGTATGCCTGCGCATCTGCGTATGCCTGCGCATCTGCGTCAGAAGTAGAACTTCACCGCCAACTGCACCTCCCGCTGATCCCCCCGCGAGCTGGTAATCGTGCCGAACGTGTTGAGGTTCGACACGTTCGCGGCGGGGAAGCCGTAGTTCACCCAGTTGAACAGGTTGAACGTCTCCACCCGCAGCTCGACGCGCTGGTCGCGCGGCAGCGGAATGGACCTGAACACCGAGAGGTTCATGGACTTCGACGACGGGCCACGGAGCGAGTTGTACGAACAGTCGCCATAGGTGAAGAGCGCCGGCTGCGCGAAGGCCGATGTGTCGAACCACGCGCCGAGCGTCTGGTCGAACCCGCTCGGCAGCGGGTCCCCGATGCAATTGGCACGCTGATACCGGCCCGTGCCCGTGCCGGCACGGTCGGCCGACGTCACCGTGAACGGCAGGCCCGAGCTGAGCGTCAGGATGCCGTTCACGGACCAGTCGCGGATGATGGCACCGAGGACCCCCGATGTGGCGACGGGCCGGCCCGGACCGAACGGCAGCTCGTAGATGAAGCTCGTCACCAGCCGGTGCGGCACGTCGAAGGGCAGCGGGCCGTAGTCGGCGGCCATGTCGTACGCGTTCTGCGGCGTGTTGCCGATGGCACCTCCGCCCGCCGACAGGTGGTCGAGGAAGTCGCCTTCCGCGCTGCTCCAGGTGTAGGCGACCGTGAAGGCGAGCCCGTCCACGTAACGGCGCTGCAGGCGCAGCTGCAGCGAGTCGTAGTCGGCGCGGCCGTTGGTGACGATCTGCTGGAGGAACGCGTTCCCGTAGCCGAGGCTCGCGTACGGAAACACCGCGCGGGAGCCGGTGGGGCCCGTCTCGATGATGCCCTGGTTCAGGTTGCGCAGCCTTCGGCCGTGCCGCGTGCGGTTGCCGACATACTCCGCGGCCGCCACCATGTTCGACGCGAGCTGCCACTCGGGCCCGATGCTGAACTGGTGGACGATGGGCGTGTCCTGATGCGGATCCTGGATGCGCCATTGCACGATGGAGCGGCTCACGGTGTCCGGGTTGAGCGGGGTGAAGCCCTCCGCGAACGTGAAGGCCGGCGGATCGTTGGCGGAGTTGGCGTTGATCGACGCGTCCACCAGCTGCGGGAGGTTCAGCCCGAGCTGGCTCTCGGACCCGTAGCGATCGGTCTGCTGATAGAAGATCCCGTAGCCGCCCCGGAGGACCACCGTCGGCGCGACGGTCCAGGCAACACCCACGCGCGGCGCAACGTCATTGCGATCCGGGTGGACCAGCGAGCGCTCGTACATGCTGCCCGACTGGCTCGCGGTGACGATCTCACCCGTCTCCGGAATGATGTTGGTGAGGAGGTTGCTCCGATCGCGGAATGGCGTGAAGTACTCGTAGCGGAGGCCGTAGGTCACCGTCAGGGTGTCGGCCGCGCGCCACGAGTCCTGGGCGTAGAACTGCCAGCCGTCCGTGTAGAGATCCGGCTCGTGGAAGAGCGTCAGCCGCTGGGTGCTCGAGAGCCCCAGCAGGAAGTCCCCGAGGCCGAAGCCGGTGTATCGCCCGTCGCTGAAGCCGAGCTCGCCGTTGAGCGAACGGAGATCGATGTAGTGGACGAGATCGCGCCGCCTCTCGACGCCGAACTTGAGCGTGTGGCTGCCGGTGTTCCAGGTGAGGTTGTTCGAGAACTGGTAGACCTGCGAGGTTTGGAACTGCGGCCGGAAGAACGGGCCGCCAAGGCGCGCGAACCGGGCGATGGGCATGTGCGGCAGGCCGCCGTAGAAGCGCGGATCCTTCGGCACGCCGACAATGCCGTACTGCGCGTTGGAATCGATGCCGAATGCCGGGTGCACCGAGTCGGAGCGCACGCGGTTGTAGCCGAACCGGAACTCGTTGAACATCGCGCTCCCGAAGATGTGCGACCACCCGGCGACGGCGTTCTGCCCGCGGATGAGGATGTTGCTCGCAAAGTCGCCGGAGGCGACGGGATCCTCGAGCAGCGGCGGCTCGATGCGATCGGTGTTCTGGAAGCTGTAGCGCACGAAGACCTGGTCGCTCGGGCCGGCGTTGTAGTCCGTGCGGACGTCGAACTGATCGATGTCGCTGTTCAGGATGCCGTTGGTGATGAAGTTGTTGTTGAAGAACCCCGTCCCGGGCACGTTCGCTTCCGGGTAGAGCGTGATGAGCTGCGCCGCCACGGGGTCGATGCACGAGGGAGCGATCCGTCTGGCGGCCGCGTCGACACAGCCGGCCGGAACGAACGGGTTTGTCGCGTTCATCGTGCCGGTCAGCTCGCTGAGGTCGCCCGTACGCATGCGCGCCGTCGGGACGGTCGCCGTCTGCGAGAGCGCCCGCTCGGTGCGCGTCGCCTGGTAGTCCCCGAAGAAGAAGAGCTTGCCGCGCGAGATCGGCCCGCCGAGCGTGCCGCCCATGATCTGCTGGTTGAACGGGCCTTTGGGACGCCCGGCCCGGTTGTTCTCCCACGTGTTCGCGTTCAGCGACTCGTCGCGGAAGAAGCCGAACAGGCTCCCGCGAAAGGCGTTGGTCCCCTGCTTGACCGAGGCGTTGATCACTGCGCCGGCCGACTTGCCGAACTCGGCCGAGTAGGTGCGCGTCTGCACCTTGAACTCCTGCAGCGCATCGACCGGCGGCTGCACGACCTGCGGGCTGCGCTCCTGCAGGTTGGTCGAGAACGAATTGTTGTCCGCGCCGTCGAGCATGTAGTTGTTCCACGTCGCGTAGTTGCCGTTGGCGTTGAAGAACGTGTCCTCCCCGCGGCTGGTGATGCCAGCTGGCGCGACCGTCACGCCAGGGACGAGGAACGCGAGCTCGGAGTACCGCCGGCCGAGCAGCGGGAGATCCTGCACCTGGCGCTCGTCCACGACTGATCCGATGTCCGCGGACTGCGTCTGGAGAAGCTCTGCCCTGCCCACGACGAGCACTTCCTCCGCCAGCGCGCCCACTTCGAGCGTGAAGTCCACGGCCAGGCGGTCCTGCACGCTCAACCGGATATCCCGCTGCAGCGCCCGCTTGAATCCCTGGAGCTCGGCGGCCACCGTATAGCGGCCGACCCGGAGGCCGGGAAACACGTATTGCCCGCTCGCGTTGGTGACGACCGCCGTGGCGACGCCCGTGTCGTCCTGCGTCGCGGTGACCGTGACGCCAGGGAGCACCGCGCCCGAACTGTCGGTCACCGAGCCGGTGATGGCGCCGGTGTCGAGTTGAGCCGTGGCGGAGATTGGGGAGAGCAGCAACAAGAGGGACGCGCAGAGCAGGCGAACGACCGGGTCGCGCATGGTTGGACTCCCGTCTAACCTCACAGTTCACCGATGTCGAGGCTGCCATCCGTTCGAACGGTCCCTACTGACCGCCGGTTCCCGCGGATCGGCAGGCAGATGGCTTCTCCACACAAGTGAACGAGGGGACAAATTCGGCGGGATCGTCCCACCCGCCGTCCGATTCGCGAGACTATAGCACCGCCGTCAGCGGAGAGAAGGCCGATATGATGCGTCGGCATGAGGCATCTTCGTCGGGCGGCCCTCGCCCTGCTCACGGCTGGCACCGCGGCCGCCACCCTCCTCGCTCAGCCCACCGTCCCCGCCGATTACGACATCGTCATCCGGAACGGGCGCGTGATCGACGGGATGGGCAACCCGTGGATCCGAGCGGATATCGCGATCGACGACGGCCGCTTTGCGGCCGTCGGCCATGTCGAAGGGCGGGGACGCGAGGAGATCGACGCCACCGGGCGCTACGTGTCACCGGGCTGGATCGACATGATGGACCAGTCCGGCGGGGTTCTCCCGACCAGCGGGCTGGCGGCCAACAAGCTGCGCATGGGCGTGACGACCGCGATTGGAGGCGAAGGCGGGACGCCGGTCCCCGCCGACCGCGTCGCCGACTACTTCGCCGGTCTCGAGAAGACCGGCATCAGCATCAACTTCGGCAGCTACTTCAGCGAGGCCCAGGCGCGCACGGCGGTCCTGGGCAACACGGCGCGGGCGCCGACGCCGGACGAGCTGACGCGGATGCAGGCCATTCTCGACACGGCCATGCGCGGCGGCGCCATGGGCATGACGACGGCGCTCATCTATCCCCCCGGGGGCTTTGCGGCCACCGACGAGCTCGTCGAGATGGCGAAAATCGCCGCGCGTCACGGCGGCATCTATGCCAGCCACATCCGCGACGAGGGCCTGGGACTCATTGCGGCGATCGAGGAAGCCGTGGCCATTGGCGAACGCGCGGGCCTGCCGGTCGAGATCTTCCACCTCAAGGTGGCACACCAGTCCGGATGGGGCACGCTGATGGGCGAGGCCGGACGCACCATCGAAGCGGCCCGTGCCCGGGGCGTGGACGTGGCGGCCGACATGTATGTCTACACGGCCGGCGGCACCGGCCTCGAGGCCACCATTCCGACCTGGGCGCAGGAGGGCGGACGGAGCGCGCTCGTCGAGCGGCTGAAGGATCCGGAGATCCGCGCGCGTCTCCAGCGCGAGATCGCGACGGGCATTCCCGGCTGGTCGAACCTTGTTGACGCCGCTGGAGGGTGGACCGGCGTGGTCCTTTCGAACGCGCGAAACCCTCGAAACGCTCATCTCGTAGGGAAGAGTCTTGCCGACATCGCGCGCGAGCTGGGCAAAGACCCAGCCGACGCCGCGTTCGACCTCGTCACCGAAGGCGAGGGCCGCGTCATGGCCATCTACCACATGATGCACGAGCAGGACATCGAGACGGCGCTCGGCTTCCCCTGGACGAGCATCGGCAGCGACGCCGGCGCCGCGGCCACCGAAGGCGGACAGGACCCGACCGGGCTGACGCATCCGCGTGCCTATGGGAACTTTCCGCGCCTCATCGCGCGTTACGTCCGCGAGCGGGGCGTGCTCGGGCTGGAGGAGGCCATTCGCAAGATGACGTCGTGGCCCGCCACGCGGATGCGCCTCGATGGACGCGGCGCCATTCGTGCCGGCGGGTGGGCCGACCTCGTTGTCTTCGACCTGGCGACGATCCAGGATCTCGCCACCTACGATGCGCCTACCGAGCCGCCGCGCGGCATCGACTACGTGCTGGTCAACGGCCGGATCGTCATCGATCACGGCCGCCATACGGGCGCGCGACCGGGCCGAGTGTTGTACGGTCCCGGACGCGACATGGTACAGTCCGCGGCACATTGAGCGCACCGATTCAGCCTGCCCAGTCACCCGCCGGCGCCACCACGGACGCCGACGCGCAACTCGTCCGTGCGATCGGCGTCTGGGGCGCGACGCTCCTCGTCATCGGCAACGTCCTCGGTTCCGGCATCTTCCTGACGACCGGCATCATGGTTCAGGAGCTGCCGTCGACGACGCTGGTCCTCGGCGCCTGGGTGGTCGGGGGCCTCCTGGCGATGGCCGGCGGCCTCACGTACGCGGAGATGAGCTCGATGTATCCGCGCTCCGGCGGCTTGTACGTCTTTCTCAGCGAGGCGTACGGCTCGGCGGTGGGGTTCCTGTTCGGGTGGGCGTGCCTCATGGTCATCCTGACGGGCAGCGTGGCCGCCGTGGCGGTCGGGTTCGCGGAGTACTTCAGCTATTTCTTCCCCACGCTCGGCACCGACCGCGTGCTGGCGACAGTGGCCTTGCCGTGGGGCGACTGGACGCTCAGTGCCGGCCAACTGGTCGCCGCCGCGTCGCTGGTCGTGATTACGGCCGTCAACTACGTTGGCGTTCGGCAGGGCAACCTGGCCAACACGTTCCTGACGGCGATCAAGATAGGCGGCCTTGTCGCCATCCCGCTACTGGCCCTCGCCTATATGCGTGTCGAGCCCGTGTGGGCGCCGGTCGTGCCGCCGGGCGCCACACGTCCGCTCGTGTCCTTCGGCGTGATCATGATCGCCGTCATGTGGACCTTCGAGGGCTGGTACTACGTGGCGTTCGCAGCCGGCGAGATCAGGGCCGCGACACGCACGGTTCCACGCGCGCTCATCCTCGGAACCATGGCGCTCACGGCAATCTACCTGGCCGTCAACCTCGCGTATTTCTACTCGCTCACCCTGGAGGAGATGGCGGGCGTCACCCGCATTGCCGAGAAGGCCGTGTCCACTCTGGTCGGGCCGATCGGCGCGGCCCTGGTGGCGGGAAGCGTTGTCATCTCCACCCTGGGCTGCAACGTCGCCGGCGTCATCGCGGCCTCACGCGTGTGCTTTGCCATGGCGGCGGACCGGCGGTTCTTCCCCGCGGCGGCGCGGGTCCACCCCGTCTACCGCACCCCGCACGTGGCCCTCCTGATCACGAGCGCCTGGTCGGTGCTGCTGACGCTGAGCGGCGGGTACGAGGCGCTGTTCACCTACGTGACGTTCGCCTCCGTCCTCTTCGGGACGCTGGGTGGCGTCGCCATCTTCGTGCTCCGATCGAGGCGGCCCGACCAGCCGCGCGCGTACCGGACGTTCGGATTCCCCATCGTGCCCGCCCTCTACGTCCTGGGATCGTTCGCGCTCGTGTGGAACACGCTGATGGAGCGCCCGACCGCGTCGATTGCCGGCCTGGGTCTTGTTGCCATGGGCCTGCCCTTCTACTGGTACTGGTCGAGGAACAAGCGACAGGCGGGCTAGCGCACGGCGTTGAGCGTCGTGCACCTTCCAGTTCCCAGTCGTGCGGACAGTCGCGCTCGACTGCGCGAGTCGAGAACCATTGCGTCGGGCCTGAGGATCGCTGCCAGGTCGTCGAACCCGGCTTTCATCAGCCCGTGCGATTCGTGAGTGCGCGTGGCGAGCACGACGTGGCCGATCTCGTGCGCGATGATGTGGCCGAGGGCCGTTCCGAGGTCCTGGCTGCTGACGAGACTGCGTGCCACCATCTCGTCGACGGCCTTCATGTCCAATCGCCCCGTTCTCCTCGCGACGAGCCAGGCCCGCGTCGCATCGATCGAGACGAACACCAGGCCGCTCGGCCTGCCGTTGTCGAACATGGCGCCGCCCAGCACCTTCGTCCGCGGCGCGTTCGGCCGGGAGTGGCGCACGGCAACCACGATGTCGGCGCCGACCATGAACGGTCCGTCATCGAGCCACTCGAACGACAAGCCGGTTGGCGCCCAGGTGGCCGTCACGACGCCGCGGATGGCCGGACCGACGTCGCCGATGACGCTCCTGTCGACGATCAGCCGCACCCGACGCGTGTCGGCACCGAAGGTGTCACACGTCGGAATCACCGGGCCGACTGCCAGTGCGGACGGCGGCTCCGCCGCGTCGGCGGCCGCGGTCGGCAGAGAGAGAAGCGCCACGAGGAGAGAGGAGGTCAGGTGCTGCATTGGATGCCTCGAGAGCATCATCTGCAGGCGGCCTGACCCGAGTCTTTGGGAAGTCCTAAGGAACTTCTGAAACGGACGTCTTCGTGCTCCGTTGTCGCCGTGTCGCCGGCGCCCTCACGCCTATGCGAACAGGTAGCTGCCCTTTGCCACGGTGGCATCGGCCAGCCGGCGCCGCATGACGACCGTGTTGGCCGGTACGACCTTCAGCAGCCGGCGGAGGGCCGCCAGCTGCGTGCGCAGCACGTCACCCTCGGCCATCGCGGCCAGCGCGGCCCTTGCGTTCAGTTCCGTGCGCCCAGCGGCCTCGTGGGTGAACACCGTTGCCGCGTCGACCTGGAGCGTCGCGTTGTCGAGCTTGCGGTTCGAGGCATCCATGGCGCGGAGCACGGCGCTCTCGGCCGTATACGCGTCGATCACCAGGTCCGCGAGGTAGGTGAGGATCTCCTGCTCCTGCTCGAGCGCATTGCCGTAGGCCTGCATGGCCGTCCCGGCGACCATCAGCACGACCTTCTTGAACGCGCCGCACGCCTTCAGCTCGCCGGCGAGCACGCCCTCGTCCGTGAGGCCGACCGACAGCGAGGGGCTCATGATCTCGTCCTGCAGCGCTCTGGCTGCGGGGATGAGCGCCAGTTCACCCTTGAGCGCCTTCTTCATCAACATGCCCGGGATGAGCAGCCGGTTGATCTCGTTGGTGCCTTCGAAGATGCGATTGACGCGCGCGTCCCGGTAGTGGCCTTCGGCAGGGTAGTCCTTGACGAAGCCGTTGCCGCCGTGTATCTGCAGGTTCTCGTCGATGATGTAGTCCACGACCTCGCTGCCGAGGACCTTGGCGATCGAGGCTTCGACCGCGAACTCCTCCAGCGCCTCCAGCATCGGCGTCCCATCGTCGGGCCTTCTGTCGGGGGCGGCCGCGATCCGGGCGTCGATGAGACCCGCCGTCCGGAACATCATGCTCTCGAGGCCGTACTCGCGGGCCGTCATCTCGCCGAGCTTGTGCTTGATGGCGCCGAAGGTGGCAATTGCCACGCCGAACTGCTTGCGTGTCGACGCGTACTTCGCGGCCTCGGCGAGCGTGCCCTTGGCGCCGCCCGAGGCCATGGCGCCCAGCTTGAAGCGCCCGAAGTTGAGGACGTTGAACGCCACCTTGTGTCCCTTGCCCACCTCGCCCAGCACGGCGTCGGCCGGGACCTTGACGTCCTGCAGGATGACCGGCGTGGTCGACGACCCGTGCAGGCCGAGCTTGTGCTCTTCCTTGCCGCTCGTGACCCCGGGCCAGCTCTTCTCGACGATGAAGGCGGTGAAGAGCCCCGCCTTCGACTCGGCGTCCTCCACCCTGGCGAAGATGATGTAGACGTCGGCAAAGCCGCCGTTGGTAATCCACATCTTCTCGCCGGAGAGGATGAAGCTCCCGTCCGGCTGCCTGACCGCCCTGGCCCTGGCGCCGAGCGCGTCCGACCCCGAACCGGACTCGCTGAGGCAGTACGCCCCCACGATGTCGCCCGACACGAGGCGGGGCAGGTACTTCTGCTTCTGCGCCTCGGTGCCGAACATGTAGATCGGCAGGATGGTCAGGTTGGCCTGCGCGCCGAAGGTGGCGCCGAACGACGCGTAGCGCGACACCTGCTCGGACACGATAAGCGTGGAGATCTTGTCGAGGTCGACGCCTCCGTAGGCCTCGGAGACGTTCGTACCGAGCAGCCCGAGCGCGCCGCACTTCTGCAGCAGCTCGCGGTTGAGCGCCCACTCCTTCTGCTCGAGACGCTCCACGACGGGGAAGACTTCTCCGTCCATGAACTCCGCGGCGGTCTGGCCGATGAGCCGGTGCTCATCGGTCATCTTCTCGGGCGTCATCACGGAGGAGGGGTCGGTTTCCTCGATCAGCCACGCCCCGCCCTTGATGGTCGGTTCTGTCGTTGTCGCCATGTCTCGTGTCTCCCGTCGAGCGGAT
Source organism: uncultured Bifidobacteriaceae bacterium (assembly GCA_964543955.1). GTDB lineage: Bacteria > Acidobacteriota > Vicinamibacteria > Vicinamibacterales > UBA2999 > VFZN01. The sequence continues at coordinate 24,830 of CAZJBN010000010.1, read as the reverse complement.
CGTCGGACCCGCCACTCCGGCGGAACTGACCACCTCCGCTGAAGCTACGGCGGTCCGCCGAAGCCTTGGCGAAGGCGGAAGCTCCGCCCTACATCCGTTCGAAGATTCCCGCTGCGCCCATGCCGCCGCCCACACACATCGTCACCAGCCCGTAGCGCGATCCGCGCCGACGCATTTCATACAGCAGCGTCGTCGTGAGCTTGCTGCCCGTGCAGCCAAGCGGGTGGCCGAGCGCAATGGCCCCGCCGTTGACGTTGAGTTTGTCGGGATCGATGGGGATCTCCTTGAGGCACGCCAGCACTTGCGACGCGAAAGCCTCGTTGAGCTCCACGAGATCGATCTGGTCCAGCGTGAGCCCGGCCAGCTTCAGGACCTTCCTGATCGCCGGAACAGGGCCGATGCCGAAGAGCTCCGGCTTGACGCCGGCGGTCGCGAAGGCTACGAAACGTGCCATCGGCTTCAGACCATGCGCGTTGGCGAGATCCGCCGAGGTGATGACGACGGCGGACGCCCCGTCGCTCGTCTGCGACGAGTTGCCCGCCGTTACCGTCCCCGACGCGTGGAACGCCGCCCGGAGCTTGCCGAGCGCCTCGATCGACGTGTCGCGTCGCGGTCCTTCGTCGGTGTCGAAGGAGAACTCGCGCACCGGGCCGCCGTTCGAGGTCCGGACCGGAAGCGGCACGATCTCGTCCGTGAAGCGCCCCGCATCGATGGCGGCAACGGCGCGCTGGTGACTGCCAAGCGCAAAGGCGTCCTGCGCGTCGCGAGAGATGCCGGACTCGCGTGCGTGGTTCTCCGCCACGAGCCCGGTCGTCAGGTACACGTCGGGGTACCCGGCCACGAGCGCGGGATTCGGCGACACCTTGTTGCCCCCCATCGGCACCAGGCTCATGGACTCGGTACCACCCGCAACCACGGCCTGCGCATGGCCGAGCATGATGCGCTCGGCGCCGTACGCGATGGCCTGCAGCCCGGACGAGCAGAAGCGGTTGACGGTGACGGCCGACGCCTCGACGGGCACGCCCGCCCGAAGGCTGGCGATCCGTGCCACGTTCAGGCCCTGTTCAGCCTCGGGCATCGCGCAGCCCATGATCACATCGTCTACGAGGGCGGGATCGAGGCCGCCGGTGCGGCGGATCGCCTCGCCGATGACGACGGCCCCCATCTCGTCGGGGCGAACGAAGCTGAGCGTACCCCTCGGCGCCTTGCCGACCGCGGTGCGCACGGCGGAAACGATGACGGCGTCCTGCATGATGTTCCCCAAGGCAACCCTGAAGGGTTGCCTCTACGCGTTTCGTTGGATCAACCCTGAAGGGTTGTCCCTGCACGTTCGTTGAATCGCTACTCGCCGAGGCGACCCATCAAGGGCGCCTCGAAATCTCCCAGCAAGTCTTCAATCGCCTCGCCCACGAGCGAGGTCTTGCCGTCGAAGACGTGATCCGCGTCCTCGATGACCACCAGTTCCCTGGGCTCCGCGAGTTCGCCGTAGAAGCGACGCACGGCCTTGACCGAGGCAATCTCGTCCGCCTCGCCGTGGATCAGGAAGATCGGCTTGGCCGATGTCGTCATGCCGGCGAAGTCGAAGAGGTCGACGGGTGTGGCAATGCCGGCGACGAGCGACACGCGCGGGTCGTCAGCACCAGCCGTCAGCGCAATCCACGCGCCGAACGACATGCCGGCCGCCCAGACGGGCGTGCCGGGGAAGCGTTCGGCGGCAAAGGTCACGGCGGCCTCGAAGTCGGCTCGTTCGCCGACGCCCTCGTCGAAGGTGCCCTGGCTCCGGCCGACGCCGCGGAAGTTGAATCGCACGACCGCCACGCCGATGCGCGTCAACGCCCTGGCCGCCTGGTACACGGCCTTGGTGTGCATCGTGCCACCGTACTGCGGATGCGGATGCGCCAGGACCGCCACCGCGCGCGGTGCAGTGGCGGGCACATCGAGCAGCGACTCGAGGATGCCGGCAGGGCCGGGGGTGTCGTGCGAGGTGGTCATTCGACTGACGCCGGGGCTGAAGCCCCGGCGCTCCGTACGCGCGACGTCGGTGGTAACTCGGAGCGCCGGGGCTCTAGCCCCGGCGTCGAGTGCTCCGGCGTCGCGCGATCCGATGTCCCCAGCCACGCGTCCACGACCTCGACGAAGCGGCGAGGCCGCGTGACGATGCCGAGATGGCCGGTGCGATTCAAGACGACGTGCCGGGCGGCCGGCATACGCGCGAGCATGCGCCGGCTCACGTCGATCGGCACGACCCGATCCAGGCCCGGCTCGCCGGTGACGACCAGCGCTGGCGCGGCAATCGTCTCCAGGTTGGCAAAGGCATGCGCCTGCGCCCAGCGGATACGCCGTGCCATCAGGCTTGGGCACATAGGGGCACGGGTCACGCGGACCGTCTGGCCGAGGGCAAACCGCACGCGATCGCCGAGATGCGGGAACGCCGCCTTGATCTCGGCGCCCAGCCGGCTCGGCGCCGTCGCTGCGAAGAGCGGGCTCAGGAGCCGTGGCGCCCGCAGGTAGAACCGCGCCCGCGCATCCGGCACCCAGTCCGGCGAGAGAGCGGAGGCGAGGACGAGATCCGATACGCGTCCGGGCCGGCGCGCGGCGTACTCGAGCGCGATGAGTCCGCCGTAGGACACGCCCACCAGCACGGCGCTCCCGAGCCCCGCCCGGTCGAAGACCGCGTCCAGCTGCCGCACGTAGTTGTCGAAGCCTGCCGAGGCGTCGCAATCGAACCCGCTCGCGCGCTCGTCGCAGAGCGAGTACGCGACAACGCGGTGCCGCTCCGCGAGCGCTTCCACGCCGGGCCGCAGCCATTCCCATCGACCCTGCAGGCCGGGAATCACGACGACGGGCGTTCCACTACCGAGGTCAATCATCACGGCACTCCCTACTCCACTCTCTGCATTCTTCAATTTCTCAGCGGCTTCCCCGTCTTGAGCATGGCCTGAATCCGCGCCAGGGTCTTCGGCTCACCGAGCAGGCTCAGGAACGCCTCCCGCTCGAGATCCAGCAGCTGCTGTTCGGAGACCGTGGTCGGGTGCGGCAGCGCGCCGCCGCCGAACACGTGGGCGAGCTTGCGCCCGATGAGCGCGTCGTGATCGCTCGCACGGCCGGCCCTCCAGGCGAGGTGGACGCCAAGCGCGAGCGCAGCCGTCACCGGCTCGCCGCCGACTGGGATGGCCAGCCGGGGTGCCGGCTTGTGGTACCCCTGGCGCACGCGGTCGAGCGCAGTGGCCTTTGCGTCGGCCATCAGCCGCTCCCGGTTCATCGTGAACCCGTCGGTCGCCGCCAGATAGCCCAGCCGCACCGCGTCCGGCCCGCTCGCCGACACCCTGGCCAGCGCGATCGTCTCGAAAGCCTTCTGGAGCCAGGGAATTGGATCGCTCTGGGACGTCGGCCGTGCCGCCATCGCGCGGGCGACCATCTCCTTGGTCCCTCCACCGGCCGGGATGAGGCCGACCCCGACCTCCACGAGTCCCATGTAGGTCTCGGCTGCTGCCTGCACGCGGTCCCCGTGGAGCGCAATCTCCACGCCGCCGCCGAGCGTCAGTCCCGCCGGCGCAATGACGACGGGGACGTCGCTGTAGCGCAGCATCAGCACGGTCTGCTGGAACGTGCGGACCATGAGGTCCAGCTCGTCGAAGTTGCCTTCCTGCGCCTCGAGCAGCACCAGCATCAGGTTGGCGCCGGCCGAGAAGACCGCCGCGTCGTTGCCGACGACAAGCGCACGATGATTGGCCGAAGCCTCGTTCACGCCCGCCTGCAGCATGCTCATCGTGTCGCCGCCGAGGGCGTTCATCTTGGAGTGGAACTCGACGGCCAGCACGCCATCGCCAAGGTCGACGAGGCTCGCGCCCGCGTTCTTCTTCACAATGCGCTGCTGATCCTTCGCGCTCCGCAGGATCTGGAGATCGGCGGCTGCCGGCGGGGTCAGGCCTTCGCGAAACCGATCCGCCCGGGCCTCGACGACCGACTGCACGAGCGGTGGAATGCCGGCCTTTGCCGCATGTCCCCCGGTCGCGGCGACCGCGTTCATGACGTTCCTCACGCCGATCGTGTCGAACAGCTCGAAGGGGCCCAGCTCCCAGCCAAACCCCCACCGCATCACCCGATCCACGTCGTCAATCGAGTGAGCGATATCCGGTGCGACGCGAGCCGTGTAGGCAAGAGTTGGCGCCAGCGTCTCGCGCAGGAACTCGCCGGCCTTGTCCCTGCCGGCAAAGAGCATGCGGATCCGCGCTGCCAGGTCGTCCATGGCCTTGCCGGCTTCGATCGACGCGATCGTCGCGGGCTGCCGCGGGCGGTAGTCGAGCGTGGCCAGGTCGAGCGTCCAGATCTCGGTTTCCCCCTTGTCGTTCTTCCGACGCTCGTAGAAGCCCTTGCCCGTCTTCTCGCCAAGCTGTCCGCGCGCGATCATCTCGTCGATGAAGGGCGGTACGGCAAACGCGGCCCGGTCGTCCGGACTCGCGAGCCGCTCGTTGAGGTTGCGCATCACGTGCGCCAGCACATCGATGCCGGCAATGTCCATCGTCCGGAACGTGGCCGAGCCGGGACGGCCGATGGCGGGGCCGGTGATCGCATCGATCTCCTCGATGGTGTATTTCCCTGTCGCCAGCGCCTGGAGCGTGACCGCTACGCCGTACAGGCCGATGTGATTGCCGATGAAGTTTGGCGTGTCCTTCGCCACGACCACGCCCTTTCCGAGCAGGTGGTCGCCGACGCGGGTCACGGCGGCGACGACGGCGGGGTCGGTCTGGGGCGTCGGGATGATCTCGAGGAGCCGCAGGTAGCGGGGCGGGTTGAAGAAGTGCGTGCCGATCCAGTGCCGGCGGAAGTCGGCGGAGCGGCCCTCGGCCAGGGCCGCGACGGGAATGCCGGACGTGTTGGAACTGACGATCGTGCCGGGCCGTCGAGACGCGTCGACGCGGGCCAGCAGTTGCTGCTTGAGGTCCAGCCGTTCGACGATGGCTTCGATGACCCAGTCGGTCCTGCCGATCCGCTCGAGATGCGTGTCGAACGCGCCCGTGGTGACGAGGGCGTGCGCGTCGGGCGTGAACTGCGGATCCGGCTTCAGGCGTCGCGCTTTGTCCAGACCCTGGCGGGCCGTGTCGGCCGTCAGGTCGAGCAGCAGCGAGGGGATGCCGACGTTCGCGAAGTGGAGTGCGATCTGCGCGCCCATGGTCCCGGCGCCAAGTACGGTCACCGACCCGACGTTGAGGTTGCTCATCGCTCGACGCCCTTGAGAAAGAGGTCCACGACCGGTCCGGCCGTGTCGGCCAGCGCGTAGCGGCGCCGGCTCAGCATCCAGTTGGTGGCCATCTCGTCGAGCGCCCCGAAGAGCGCCTTGGCCGCGAGGTTCGCGTCCACGTCGCGGCGGAACACGCCCGCCTGCTGCCCGTCGGCAACGGCGCGGCGGATGATGTCCAGGTAGTCTTGCAGGTGCGAGGAGGAGAAGCGCTCCATGAACTTGATGGACTGCCGCAGTTCGACCTGCACGACGACGGCGAGGTCGCGGTCGCGGCCCAGACGTTCGAGGTGCAGGACCGCGATGCGCCTCAGCCGCTCGGCCGGATCGTGGACCTCGACGAGTGCCGCCTTGCCCTCGGCAATGGCGTCGCGCATGGTGCGCTCGAAAATCGAGACGAGCAGGTCGTCCTTGTTCTGAAAGTAGAGATAGACCGTACCCGCGGCCACGCCGGCGACGCGGGCCACGTCGGCGACCTGCGACTGGAAGTAGCCGTTCCTGGCGAACACCTTGATGGCCGCGCGCAGGATGGCGTCGCGCTTGTCGGTCACGGCCGGGCTGGTCCTGACGGCGGGGATGCGGCGGGCAGTGGCGGGCATCGGTGAGAGCTCTGAATGAATGGTCATTCATTCAGGGGCGGCTGTCAATCCCACATGGGCGTCCACCCCCCGGCCGACCGGCTCATGCGAGGTCTCGACCCTCCGGCCCAAAGACGCTGCAAGCCGGACGCACCGGCGACGGGCAGAATGCGGCGACGCGGTCGCGCGAGACATCGAGTTTCGTGCGCGGGGACGTGTCGAACCTGCTCGCGGTATCATTCGCCACGTCCGGGGGGTGCGATGGGCATCGAGAGACACGTTCGACGCTTGCCTGTGGCGTCGGTCCTGCTCGCGGTTCTACTGATGCCGTCAGACGTCAGCACGACGGTTTCGTCCGACGCCGGTCAGAGGAACACGAGGATGGGTGACGCCAGGGGAGAGTTCGAGGTCAAGTTGGACCGCCAGTCCGACGATGCGCGCTTCGCGATGGGTCGCATGACCATCGACAAGACGTTTCACGGCGACCTGGAGGCCACGAGTCAGGGACAGATGCTGTCGTTCCTGAACGCCGCCGGCGACTCGGGCGGGTATGTCGCCATCGAGCGGGTCACGGGCACGCTGGGCGGCCGGAAGGGAAGCTTTGCGCTCCAGCACAGCAGCGTCATGGACGCGAGCGGACAGCACCAGAACGTGTTCGTCGTCCCGGGTTCCGGTACCGGTGAGCTGGCAGGCCTCATCGGCTCCATGGTGATCGAGAACAAGGATCGCAAGCACTTCTACGACTTCACCTATTCGCTGGGAGACGGGAAATGATCGTGACCGTGTTCCGCTCGCGCCTGAGGCCCGAGGCACAGGACGAGTACAGGGAATGGGCCGCGCGGATGAGCGCGCTGGCCGAGACGATGCCCGGCTACATCTCGCACAAGGGCTTCACGGCCGAGGACGGCGAGCGCGTGACCATTGTCGAGTTCGAGGACGAGGACGCGCAGCGCGCGTGGAGCCGGCACCCGGAGCACATCCAGGCCAAGATCAAGGGCAAGCAGACGTTCTACAGCGAGTACCGCATCCAGGTGTGCACGGTCGTGCGCGACACCGGCGCGTCCTGACCGATGGAGTGCCCGCGCTGCGGCGCGTCCATGCAGCAGGAGACGCTCGACGGCCACGGCGAGCGTCCCGTCGTCATCGACATGTGCGTGCCGTGCCAGTCCTTCTGGTTCGACACGCGTGAGAGCATCAGCCTGACGCCGGCGTCGACGCTCACGCTCTTCCGGCTGATTGGCGAGCACACGGGCCGCCCTCAGCCAACCGAGGCCGAGCTGGCCAAGTGTCCCCGCTGCCGCGGCCGGCTGCGCCTGACGCGCGACATCCAGCGCAACACGCGCTTCGCCTACCTGAACTGTCCCAACGGCCACGGCCGCCTGACGACGTTCTTCGAGTTCCTGAAGGAGAAGGACTTCATCCGGCCGCTGACGCCGAAGCAGATCGCGGAGCTGCGCGCGAGCGTGCAGATCGTCAACTGCTCCAACTGCGGCGCGCCGATCGAGCTGGCGGGCGGATCGTCGTGCCGGCATTGCGGCTCGCCGGTGTCGATGCTGGACATGAAGCAGGCCGGGGCGCTCGTGGATCAGCTTCGGCGCGCGGACCGCTCCAGCCAGCCGGTCGATCCCGCGCTGCCGCTGGAGCTCGAGCGCGCGCGGCGCGAGGTCGACGCCGTGTTCCGCGACATCGAGACCTCGCTGTGGCTTCAGGAGGCCAGCCCATCCGGTCTGGTCGGTGCAAGCCTGCAGGCGCTGGCCCGCTGGCTGAAGTCCGCGCGCTAGTCCGCCAAGCCGCCTCCCCGTCGTGTCGCTGCGTCGGTCGCGCCGGCTCTGTGGTCGCACCGATTCGAACTACAATGCCGTTCGCTCGTGACGTCGCGTCACGGCGTGTGGGTGAGGAGCCAACTGTCATGGGTTTGATGGACTTCATCAGGGGCGAACTGCTCGAGATCATCGAGTGGACCGACGACTCGCGGGACACGCTGTCCTACCGGTTCCCGGACGAGGACAAGGCCATCAAGAACGGCGCGCAGCTCATCGTGCGCGAGTCGCAGGTGGCGCAGTTCGTCTACCTCGGCGAGTTCGGCGACACGTTCGGTCCCGGCAAGCACCGCCTGACGACGGACAACATCCCCGTCCTGACCAGAATCAAGTCGTGGCCGTACGGCTTCAACTCGCCCTTCAAGGCAGACGTGTACTACGTCGTCACGCGGCTGTTCACCGGCAACAAGTGGGGCACGTCCAACCCCGTGATGCTGCGCGACAACGACTTCGGCGCCGTGCGGGTCCGGGCCTTCGGCACCTACGACTTCAAGATCACCGACCCCAGGATCTTCCTCCGCGAGGTCGCCGGCTCCGATCACAACTTCAGGCTCGACGAGTTCAGCGACACCATGCGGTCGCGCGTCGTCAGCATCTTCACCGATGCGATTGCCACGGCCAAAGTGCCGGTCCTCGACGTCGCGTCACGCTACGGCGAGCTCGGCGAGGCCCTGCTCCCGCTCATCAACCCCGCGGTGAGCAGCAAGTACGGCCTCGAGCTCACGACGTTCATCGTCGAGAACGTGTCGGTACCTCCTGAGGTGGAGGAGGCGATCGACAAGCGGGCGAGCATGACCGCCATCGGCAACCTGAACGACTTCGTGAAGTACCAGATGGGCCGCGGCTTCGAAACGGGTGGCGCGGGAGCAGGCGCGGCGGGCACGGCGGCGGAACTGGCCGTCGGGTTCGGTCTGGCTCAACAGATGATCCAGCAGGGCTTTGCGGGCGGCGGTGCCACGCCCACTGCTGCGCCGGCAGCCCCGGCATTGCCCGACCTGTTGAGTCCGGCCGACGCAGCTCAGGCGCTCGGCGTGACCGAAGCCGATGTCCTCGCCGTGCTCGAGTCCGGCGATCTCAAGGGCAAGAAGATCGGAACCGCGTGGCGCATCCCGCGGGCGTCGCTGACGAGCTATCTGTCCGATTAGGAGCCCTGACGGCCGCAGCAGCCTGAGCCCGATGTCGGACGCGATCTCCGCACTCGACAAGCACGCCTGTCCGGCCTGCGGCGCGCAGGCGGAATGGAGCCCCGGCAAGCAGAAGCTCATCTGCCCGTTCTGCGGCACCGAGTCGCCCTACGAGTTCGATACGAGCACGGGCAAGGTCGTCGAGCTGGATCTCGTGACCGCCCTCCGCGAGCTGCCGGCCGACGAGCGCGGGTGGCAGACGGCACGCCGGAGCATCAAGTGCCAGAGCTGCCATGCGGTGATGGTCTTCGACCCCTCCCGCGTCGGGCAGAACTGCGAGTTCTGCGGATCGCCGGCGCTCGTCAGCTACGACGAGATCAAGGCGCCCATCCGGCCGCAGGGCGTGCTCCCGTTCAAGGTGGATCGCAACACGGTCCGTGACGACATGCGCCGGTGGTGGCGCAGCAAGTGGTTCGCGCCCGGACGTCTTGCGCGGGCGGCGCTCGTGGACACGGTGCGCAGCCTCTACATCCCGTACTGGACCTTCGACGCCGCGGTGCATTGCCGGTGGGAAGCCGAGGCCGGCCATTACTACTACGTGGACGTCGAGGGCCGGGACAACCGGGGCAACCGCATTGTCCAGCGCGAGCGCCGCACGCGCTGGGAGTACGCCGCCGGCGCCATCGATCACTTCTTCGACGATGACCCGGTGCCGGGGACACAGGGACTGCCGATGGACCTGCTCCGGCAGGTCGAGCCGTTTCCGACACGGGAGGTCGTGCCCTACGACACCGCGTTTCTGAGCGGCCATGTCGTGGAGCACTACAAGGTGGTGCTGCTCGAGGCCGCCGAACGGTCGACCGCGCAGATGCACGCCGCCCTCGAACAGCTGTGCGCGCGGCAGGTGCCCGGGGACACGTATCGCAACCTGCGCATTCGTCCGGACTACTCCGCGCGGACGTTCAAGCACGTGCTCGTTCCGGTCTGGCTGCTGAGCTACAACTACGGCACACGTGCATTCCAGGTGGTCGCCAACGGTTACACGGGCAAGCTGGCGGGTCGGTATCCCTACAGCGTGTGGAAAATTCTGTTCGTCGTGCTCCTCGCGTTGATTGCGCTCGCGATTGTCGTCGCGAGTCAGTAATGTCTTGGAAAGTGGAGAGTGGAGAGTGGGACGTGAGAAGTGAGACGTGAGAAGTGAAAGCGAGACGTGAGAAGCGCGACGTTCCTGCTTCTCACGTCTGACTTCTCACTTCTATCCTGGAGGGTTCCATGGCCATTACCGGCGCTCACATGCTCCTCTACACGTCCGAACCCGAGGCGCTTCGTGCCACGCTCCGCGATGTGTTCGGCTGGCCGCACGTCGATGCGGGCGACGGCTGGCTGATCTTCGCCCTGCCACCCTCGGAGATCGGCGTGCATCCGGCCGAAGGCCCGACGTGGGACTCGGGTGTCCGGCATCAGATGACGCTCATGTGCGACGACATTCACGCCACGGTGCGCGACCTTCGCGCGAAGGGCATCGACGTCAAGGGCGAGCCGGAGGACGAGGGCTGGGGCATTTCGGTCATGCTCGGCCTGCCTGGCGGCGTCAGCGTGCAGCTCTACGAGCCGCGCCATCCTGTGGCAGCAGGGACCGTTGGCGGGGAATGACCCGCTCATCGTGAACGCGCCCCAGCTCGAGTCCGACGCCGGCGAACTGGTCGACCCGCGGTACGTGGGGCTCGAACGGCTCGTCGGACGGCTGAACGCCCTGGCCGTCGGCGTCGCCTCGTTCATCGTCCTGGGCATTGTCGCGCTCGTCGCCGACGACATGCCGGTCTGGCTGGGCGTGGCGCTCTTCGGCCTCTGGCTGATCACCATGGGGCTGCTGGGGTGGCACGCCGAGCGATGGCCGGCGCTCGCCTATCGTCATACGCGCTACCGCGTCGATCCGGACGGCATCGAAATCCGGCGCGGGGTGTACTGGCGATCGGTGACGAGAGTGCCACGATCGCGCGTACAGCACACCGATGTGTCGCAGGGACCGCTCGAACGGCGGTACGGACTTGGCACGCTGGTGCTCTACACGGCAGGCACCGACCACGCGCGCGTGATTCTCCCGGGGCTGGCCCACGAGCACGCGATGGCGCTCCGCGAGCGGTTGACGCCCGAAGGGGCGACCGATGCGGTTTGAGGGAGGGGGAAGACATCTCGCCCTCCCCGTGGAGGATCCGGATTCCTGATTGCCAACGCGACCAGCACCGAGCGGACGAGGTGACAGGTGATAGTATCCACCGCGGAGACGGGGTGTCGGACGACGAGGAACGATCGGCGCTCGGTCCGGGTCGGCCGGTGTCCGTGCTCATGGCGCAGGCCGATGCCGGGGATCGTGAGGCCCGTGACGCGCTGTTCACGGCGCTGTACGACGACCTCCACCGGCTGGCCGAAGCGCAGTTGCGCCGCGCCAACGGTCCCATCACACTCGGCGCGACCACCCTGCTGCACGAAGCCTACGTGCAGATTGCGGACAGGGACGGGCTGGCCTTCCCGGATAGGAACCGCTTCCTCGGCTATGCCGCGCGGGCGATGCGCGGCCTCGCACTCAACTACGTCCGGAACCGGCGCGCGGAGAAGCGCGGCGGCGAGCTGACGTTCACGACGCTCGAGCCCGAACAGACGCCGATACCTCCGGAGGCGGCCGAGCTCGAGGCCCTGTCCGCCGCGCTCGACGAGCTCGCCACCATGGACGCGGCCCTTGCCGAGCTCGTCGACCTCCAGTTCTTCTGCGGGTTCACGCTCGGCGAGATTGCCTCCATGCGCGGCGTATCGGAACGGACCGCGCAGCGCGACTGGACGAAGGCGCGCGTGCTGCTGCGCCGATTCCTCGACGCCGGGTGATCGCGGGACCGGTCCTACCTTTCGGTCCGGGGGCGCGGGAGACACCCTCCGGCATCCATTCCGCGCTGGAGCGCTTCGCCGCGGCGCGTCGCGCGTGACAGCGCGCCGGTGGTCGCCCGGAGATGGTCCAGTGCCTGGCCCAGCGTCGCGGCGGCGGGGGTTCGATCGCCCTGTCCGCACTCCGCGACCGCGCGTTCGAGCAGGGCGCGGCCCATGTGGGCCGAGTGCGGCAGGTCGCCAAGGATGGCTTCCGCTTCCTCGACGGCGCGATCCGCGCTGGTCCGCGCCTCCTCGAACCGGCCGGCCCCGCTCAGCAGACGCGCCAGGTCTGCGTGGGCCCGCGCCCGTGACACCGTCACCCCATTGGCGACAATCACCGCGACCGCCTCTTCGCCGATCTCGGCCGCCCGGGCCGCCCGGCCGGCAGCGCTGGCGGCGAACGCCTCGACGCGACGGATGGTCGCTCGATCCATTGGGCTCGTCGCCACCGGCCTGGCTTCGGCGAGCAGGCGCTCGGCTCGCGCGAGGTCGCCCAGCTCCACGGCGAGCGTCGCGGCGCCGGTCAGGATCGGGCGCAACCGCGGCGCGGATCCGGCCGAGCGCGCCCGGGCAATGGCCGCATCCATGTACGGCACCGCGTCCTTGAACCGTCCGACGCCCATGAGCGCGCCGGCATACGTGTAGAGCATGGTGAAGGACGGACCATTCTCCGAATCGGCGCGGGTGGCCGTGTCGACCGCCCGCTGCGCCGGCCGCACGGCCTGGAGCACAAGGCCGAAGTCCTGCATCCGCGCGCTCATGTTGTTGAAGATCACCGCGGCGATCATCGTGTCGAGCCGGCCTTCGGCGCGGTAAATCGAGATGAGCCGCTCGTAGGTGGCCACGGCGGCCCCGTGGCGCAGGTCGGACGCGTAGGCCGCGGCCAGCTCCGCGATCGACTCCTGCAGCCGGCGGGCCGATCGCCCGCCTGCCTCTTCGACCGCGACCGCCCGTTCGGCGGCGCGGATGGCGCGGGCCGAGTCGCCGGCGCGCTTGGCGGCCACGACCTCGAACTGACGGCAGACGCCTTCGTACTCTGCGCGGTTCGGCGCCTGCGAGAGCGCGGCGATGGCACCGTCGACGATCGCCAGGGCGCCGGCGTAGTCGCCACGCTCCACGAGGGGCATGGCGGTATAGCAGGCCGCGAGCGCCCGCAGCCCCTCGTCGGAGACACCTGATGAAGCCGAGGCGGCGTCGGTCACCACACGCGCCATGTCGGTGAACTGCTGGTTCTCCAGGTAGCGATCCGCCAGGGTGAGCAGCAGGTGGACCCTCAACTCCGGGTCCGTGGCGTAGCGCGCCTGCACCAGTGTCTCGCCTCGCGCCAGCAATTCCGCATTCGAGATGGGTTGGCCGCCGGAGGGCCGGGCCTCGGCGAGCAGGAACGCCCCGAGATCGTTGAACGCGTTCGCCCGCCTGAGCTCCGCCAGCGCCCGGTCGCGTTCCGCGGCAGACTGCCCGGCTTGCCACAGGGCGGCGCTCGCGCCCGCGACGAGCGCCACGATGGCCACCAGAGCGGCGGCCACTTCCAGCCGGTGCCGCGCGACAAACTTGCGCATCCGCTCGCCGAGCGTGTGCGGCCGCGCGAGGATCGGCTCGCTGTCCAGGTGCCGGCGCAGGTCGACGGCCAGCTCCGCGACCGTCTGATACCGATCCTCGGGGCGCTTCTCGAGCGCACGGCCGGCGATGACGTCGAGATCGCCGAGGCAGGCCCGGCGAAGGGCGCCCGCGGTCGTCCGGCGTTCGTCGAGCGCGCGTGCCGCCTCCGGTTCGTCCGCGCGAAGCGCCGCGGCCACCGCGCTCGGCGCGACCGGATCGGCCTCGGCGAGCGCGCGCACGATCTCCGCCTCGGTCCTCGCGCCCGAGGCTGTCGGATGCCGCCCGACCAGGAGCTGGTAGAGCACGACCCCGAGCGCGTACACGTCGGTGGCCGTGGTGATCGCGCCGGCGGCGGCCTGCTCGGGGGCGGCGTACTCGGGCGTGAGCGCAATGCCGGCCGCGCGCGTCAGCGTGCCGCGCTCGCGATCCGGGCCGTCGTCCACGAGGGCGGCGATGCCGAAGTCGAGCAGCTTCACCTGCCCTGCGGCGTCGACGAGGATGTTCGACGGCTTGAGGTCACGGTGCACGACGAGATTGGCGTGGGCATGGGCCACCGCGTCGGTCACCTGCAGGAAGAGGCGGAGGCGCGCCGGCAGGTCGAGCCGCTGGTCGCGGGCGAAGTGATCGATGCGGACGCCCTCGACGTACTCGAGCACCAGGAAGGGCTGGCCGCCCGGCGCGACGCCCGCGTCGAGCAGGCGCGCGATGTGCGGGTGCGACAGGCGCGCGAGGAGCGTCCCCTCGCGGCGGAAGCGTGCCGGCCCCAGGCCGTCGAGCGCGCTCGGGTGGAGCAGCTTGATCGCGACCGCACCCTCGAACCGCCCGTCGCTGCGGCGTCCCAGCCAGACGGCGCCGGTCGCGCCGGAGCCGAGCCTCCGTTCGAGGACGTACGCGCCGATCGTGCGGCCGGCAAGCGTGGCCGGCGGATCCCCGCCCACGGCCATCGGCGTCGCGAGGAACGGCGACGACAGCATCCGGTCGTGCTCGGCGAGCAGGTCGGTGAGAGCCTCGCCCAGCGCCGGCGACTCGGACCGCAGGCGGGCGAGGAACGCCTCGCGCTCGTCGGCGTCGAGATCGAGCGCCGTGTCGAGAAGCGGGCTGAGCGCCGGCCAGAGACTCTTGTCCCACGGCATGGTTGCGACCCCCCAGAGGATAGATCACGCTTCGCGCTGATGACCCGACAATGAGGCGGATATCTGCCACGCGCGAAGCGTGCCCACGGCCACGAAGGGGCTGCCCACCAGAGGCCTGCCGACGCGCAGCGTCTGCCTGCCGATCGAAGCGAGGCCCCGTCGTGTCGTGATCGCGCGCCGGTTCGTGATCTCTCCAGTAGCGGCCCGTCCGGCCGCAGGGAGGCGACGCATGGACTGGCGACGAATGGGAGTGCTGACGGTCGCGGCGGTGCTGGCGGGTCCGGCGGCAGGCGCCGCGCAGTCCCTGGGGACGTTCAGGTGGCAGCTCGAGCCGTACTGCAACATCGTCACGGTGACGGTGACGCAGGTCGGTGGCACCTACCGGCTCGAAGGCACCGACGACCAGTGCGGCGGCGGCGCGGTGCCCGCGTCGGCCATCGGGACCGCCTTTCTCAACCCGGACGGCACGGTCGGTCTGGGTCTCACCATCGTCGCCGCGCCCGGCGGCACGCCCATGCCGGTGTCGGCCTCGCTCGCGCTCGCCACGCTCAGCGGCACGTGGCGCGATGCGAACGGCCTGGCCGGCACCTTCACCTTCACCGACGGGGCCGGGACCGGCGGGAGTCCCCGTCCGCTCCCCAGTCCGGTCGTCATTCCCCCGGTCTTCAACCTGCGACCGGACGGCGGGTTCGTCGCAGGTGGGGCACTCAGCAGCGGCGGCTCGATCCCTGCGTCGGGCGCCGGCGTCCGGATGATGTGGTACCCCGGGAAGGCCGCCTTCCGCGCCGGGCAAGCGCAAGCCGCTGAGTGGAACGACGTCAACGTCGGCTCCCACAGCATGGCGACCGGCCTTGGCACCGTCGCGAGCGGTGACTACAGCACAGCGCTGGGTTCTCACACAAGCGCCAGCGGCAGAGCCAGTACCGCGCTGGGGTACGAAACGAGGGCCAGCGGTGAGTACAGCACAGCGCTGGGGGTTGGAACGAGAGCCAGCGGTTCCCTCAGTACGGCCCTGGGAACCGCCACCACCGCCAGCGGGGACTACAGCCTTGCCGCCGGCTACACCGCCTCGGCCGGCGGACAGAATTCGGTGGCACTGGGGAACTTAGTCGAGGCCAATGGCGAAGACTCGTTCGTGCTCGGGACGCGGGCGACCGCGACCACGACGTCTCCCGGGGCGTTCGTGTTCGGCGATCGGTCCACCAGCACTCCGCTCATCGTCGCCAACGGGCCCAACACGTTCACCGCGCGCGCCGCTGGCGGCGTGGTGTTCTACACCAACGCGGCGATGACCGTGGGCGTGCAGATCGCGCCGAGCGGCACGCAGTGGCTCGTGTTCTCCGACGTGAACAGCAAGCACCTGTTCCGCGACCTCGACGGCGAGGAGGTGCTCGGCAAGCTCGCCGGGATGCCGATTCGCGAGTGGAGCTACAAGGCCCAGGACGCGGCGATCCGCCACGTGGGCCCGACGGCCCAGGACTTCCGCGCGGCGTTCGGCCTCGGGGAGGACCCGCTCCGGATCGGCACGCTGGACGCCGACGGCATCGCGCTTGCCGCCATCCAGGCGCTCGAGGCGCGCACGCGGGTGCTCATGGAACAGAACACCCATCTCGCGGACGAGAACCATACGCTCGCTGAACGGAACGACGATCTCGCGATCGAGTTGCGTGACCTGCGCGAGCAGCACCAGCGTGCAAGCACGGACCTGCGCGAGGCCCTCGCGCGGCTGGAGGCCCTCATCGCCGCGACCGTGCGGGACAAGCGCTGAGGGGATCGACCATGACGAGACGGACTATCGGCTTCGGCGTTGCGCTCGCGGTCGCCGCAATCGTAGTGACGGCCACCACCGTCCAGGCCCAGACGCTCGGCACCTTCCGCTGGCAGCTCGAGCCGTACTGCAACATCGTCACGGTGACGGTGACGCAGGTGGGCGCCACCTACCGGCTCGAAGGCACCGACGATCAGTGCGGCGGCGGCGCGGTGCCCGCGTCGGCCATCGGGACTGCGTTTCTCAACCCGGACGGAACGATTGGCCTGGGCCTCACCATCGTCGCCGCGCCCGGCGGCACGCCCACGCCGGTGTCGGCCTCGATCGCGCTCGCCACGCTCAGCGGCACGTGGCGCGATGCGAACGGCCTGGCCGGCACCTTCACGTTCACCGCCGGGGCCGGGACCGGCGG
>CAZJBN010000010.1:0-8138 GCA_964543955.1 uncultured Bifidobacteriaceae bacterium | reverse complement strand
GTCCACCAGCACTCCGCTCATCGTCGCCAACGGGCCCAACACGTTCACCGCGCGCGCCGCTGGCGGCGTGGTGTTCTACACCAACGCGGCGATGACCGTGGGCGTGCAGATCGCGCCGAGCGGCACGCAGTGGCTCGTGTTCTCCGACGTGAACAGCAAGCACCTGTTCCGCGACCTCGACGGCGAGGAGGTGCTCGGCAAGCTCGCCGGGATGCCGATTCGCGAGTGGAGCTACAAGGCCCAGGACGCGGCGATCCGGCACGTGGGCCCGACGGCCCAGGACTTCCACGCGGCATTCGGGCTGGGCGAGGACCCGCTGCGGATCGGCACGCTGGACGCCGATGGTGTCGCGCTTGCCGCCATCCAGGCGCTCGAGGCGCGGACCCGCGCACAGGACGACCGCCTGACCCGCGAACTGGGCGAGGAGCGCGACCGCCTGAGCGCCGAGAACCGGAGGCTGCGCGCCGAGATAGACCACCTCAGCGAGGCGCTCTCACGTCTCGAGGCCGTCGTCGCCGCATTGACCGGGAAGCGCTGACGAGACGACGCCGTACCACCCGGCAACGACGAACCCGCCCCGCAGTGGGGCTGCATCGGTGTCGGCGCCGATGTCGTGATGCGGCTGTTCGCGCAACCTGCCAGAGGCCCCGACAACTGGCCACTTCGATTCCGTAGCAGCGATGGTGTTAGGCTGGGGCGTGTCGTGAGCCGGGTCCTCGACCAGCGTCCTGATGTCCGAGCCTGACGATCTCCTCGCAACCGGGCGGCCCACAGGGCAGCGGCTGCATCCTGCCTCCATCCTCTTCGACAGCCTGCGGCACATCCGCAACTTCGCCCTGCCCGCGATCTTCGCCATGTTCTCCACGTCACGCGCGCGGGGCGGCGAGGGTCCGTTTCGATACCGCGTGCCCGACGTGGACCTCTGGCTGCCGCTGCTCGTGATTCCCGCCCTGCTCCTGTCGGTCGCGCGGTACTGGTCGTTCAGGCTTCACTACGGCGAGGACGAGCTGACCATTCGCTCGGGGCTGTTCTTCCGCAACGAGCGGCGCATTCCGTTCGCCCGCATCCAGAATCTCGATGCCGTGCAGAACGTCTTCCATCGCCTGCTCTCGGTCGTCGAGATCCGCATCGAGACCGGCGGCGGAGCGGAGGCCGAGGCACGGATCAGCGTGCTGCCCGTGACGGCGCTCGACGAGATGCGCACCCGCGTCTTCAAGGGCCGAGGGGCGCCGAGCTCGTCGAGCGCGAATGCTCCGCTGACGGCAGCCGACGACGCGACGCTGGAAACGAATGATGTGCCAGCCTCGCGCGTCCTGCTCCACCTGCCCGTACGCGAGCTGCTCCTCTGCGGCTTTCTCGAGAACAAGGGCATGGTGCTCGTCGCCGCCGCTTACGGCGTGCTCCTCGAAGCCGGCCTCCTCAACCGGCTCTGGGAAGGCCTGTTTGCCGTCAACATCGACGCGCGACGCCTCATACGCGACCTCGGCGCTGCCGTGTTCGAGGGTGCACCGGTGCCTGGCGGTGGCCTGGTCATGGCTGCCGCGGGCGTCGCTGCGTTCTTCGTGGTCGTGCGCATCATCTCCATGGTGTGGGCGTTCGTCAGGCTCTACGGCTTCAGGCTCTCGAGAGTGGGCGACGACCTCCGGATCGAGTACGGGCTCTTCACCAGGGTTACCGCCACCGTACCCATTCACCGCGTGCAGACGCTCACGATAGAGGAAGGATGGCTGCATCGGCGGCTGGACCGCGCGTCTGTTCGCGTCGAGACCGCCGGCGGTCAGTCCGGCGCCGCGACGCGCGATCGCGAGTGGGTGGCCCCGCTGGTCCACACGTCCACCCTCGGGACGCTCCTCGCCGATGTGCTGCCCGGCGTGGACATCGATCGAACCGACTGGCACCCTGTGCATCCCAGGGCGTTTCGCCGTGCCATCAAGCCCGCGCTTGCAGTGGCCCTCTTCGCCGTGCTGGTGTCGATCCTCGTCCTCGGCCCTCGGGGACTCGTCATCGCCATCCCGATCCTGGCGTGGGCTGTATTTGCGACCCGTCGGAGGGTCGCCTGTCTGGGATGGCTCGCGAGCGAGACGGTTGTCGGGTTCCGGAGCGGCTGGATCACGCACCGCCGGACGCTGGCGCGCGTCAACAAGATCCAGGCCGTGGCGGCCCGGAGCTCGCCGCTGGATCGCCGGGCCGGGATGGCAAAGGTGCGCGTGGACACGGCCGGCGCTGGCGAATGGTCGCACCGCGTCGACATCCCGTACCTGGCCGATTCCGTTGCGCGTGACCTGTGCGACCGGCTGGCGCTGCAGGCTGCGCGGACCGCCTTCCGCTGGTAGTCATGGCGTCGCCCGGGCGTCGTATGCTGTGAAGGTGACACGCATGCGACTCTGGATGGCCGTCCTGATCACCGCAGGCCTCTCGTCAGCAACCTTCGTCGTCGCGCGGCAGAACCGCATCGACGTGGTGACGCCGTCGGCGCCGGAGCTGGCCAGCTTTGGTCCCCACGCCATCGGTGTCCGGACGCTGCCGCTCGTCGACCCGAATCGTCCGGATATCCTCCGCACGACGGACGGAGGCCCGACCGCCCGCTACGACCGCGGGCTGACAGTCGAGGCGTGGTACCCCGCATCGCTCGACGGCCAATCGCCCGGCGTGGACTATCCAACCGTCACGCGGGACCCATCGATCGCGACCGTGCTGCACGGCCGTGCGGTCCGCGACGCCGGGCCGTCGACGGACGGCGCGCCGTTCCCGCTCGTCATCATCTCGCACGGCTACCCGGGCAACCGCTACCTGATGAGCCATCTCGGCGAGAACCTTGCGAGCAAGGGCTTCGTTGTCGTGTCGATCGATCACGCCGACAGCACCTACGACGACCAGAAGGGGTTTGCCAGCACGCTCTACAACCGGCCGCTCGACCAGTCGTTCGTCCTGAATGAAGTGACGCGCCTCGGGCGCGCCGGGTCCGGAAGCTTCCTCGCGGGCCTCGTCGACAGCGATCGGGCAGGCGTCATCGGCTACTCGATGGGCGGCTACGGCGTCGTCAATCTCGTCGGCGGCGGGTTCAGCAAAGCGAGCGAGACGGCATCGGGCGCGCCGCCCAACCGGCTGCTGTCAGAGCGCGGCGCGGCCAACGCTTCGTATCGGCAGTCGATCGACGCGCGCATCAAGGCAGCGGTCGCCATCGGCCCGTGGGGCATGCAGGCCGGCTATTGGGACGCCGAGGGCCTGCAGGGGATTCGCACGCCCGTGCTCTTCGTCGGCGGGAGCGCCGACGAGGTCTCCGGATACGAGAAGGGCACGCGTGCGATCTACGACGCGGCCGTCAACGCGGACCGGTATCTGCTGACATTTGTCGATGCCGGCCACAACGCCGGCGCGCCGATTCCGGCACCGGCAGAAGCCTATCGTCCCGCGGCAGCCAGGGTCTCGGATCGGGCCGGCGCGCAGCCGACGTCGCCATTCGCCCACTACGCGGACCCGGTCTGGGACACGGTCCGCATGAACAACATCGTCCAGCACTTCGTGACGGCGTTCTTCGGACTGCACCTCCAGGGCGACGAAGGGAAGCGCGCCTACCTGGAGCTCGTGCCTGAGGGAAGAAACGGCGTGTGGTCCGTGTACGGCGACGGGCGCCCGCAGGAGAGTCACACCTACTGGAAGGGCTTCAGGCGCGGCACTGCCGTCGGCCTTCGATTCGAGCACCTCGGCGCCGGGGCAAAGCCGACTCCGCCCACGACGACGGCCACGCAGGCACCGCCTGCTACGACGGCACGGCCTCCGGTTGCTGCAGACCTGCTGCGGGGCGAGTACGGACGGTACAGGGCCAACAACGACCTGCTGCACTACGCGCTGACCGTACGCGTGGATCCCGATCGCAAGTTCCTGTCCGGCAGGAACACGGTCCGGTTCCGGATGCTTGAGGAGGACACGCGCATCCAGCTGGACCTGTACGAGAACCTCTCCGTCGACCGGATCGTGCACGACGGCTCGCCGACCGAGTTCGAGCGCCGCGGCAACGCGGTGTTCATCGACTTCCCCCGAACGCTGGCGAAGGGGCAGACCTACGAAGTGGACGTGCACTACTCGGGCACGCCGCTCGAGAAAGGACGGTTCGGAGGCATTGCCTTCCGGAAGGATCCGGACGGCAACCACTGGATCAACACGGCGTGCGAAGGCGAAGGGTCGAGCATCTGGTGGCCGAGCAAGGATCAGTGGCGCGACGAGCCCGAGGGCATGGACCTCAGCGTCGAAATCCCCGGCCACCTCGTGGACGTCTCGAACGGCCGGTTCATGGGAAAGACAGACCTCGGCGACGGCTACACGCGGTGGAACTGGCGCATCCACTATCCGATCAACTCGTACAACGTGTCCCTCAACATCGGCAACTACGTGCACTTCTCGGACCGGCACGGCGACCTGCCGCTCGACTACTACGTGCTGCCGGGCAATCTCGACAAGGCCAGGACGCAGTTCTCCCAGGTCAGGCCCATGATCGAGGCGTTCGAGAAGTACGTCGGCGAATATCCGTTCAAGGAGGACGGCTACAAGCTGATCGAAGTCCCCTATGCCGGGATGGAGCACCAGAGCGCCGTCACCTACGGCAACCGCTTCGCGAACGGCTACCTGGAGCGCGACTGGACGGGCGTCGGCGTGAGCCCGAAGTTCGACTTCATCATCATCCACGAGAGCGCCCACGAGTGGTTCGGCAACGCCGTCTCGGCCGCCGACGTGTCCGACATGTGGATTCAGGAAGGGTGGACGACGTACCTCGAAGGCGTTTACGTGGAGCACCTGTTCGGGTACGACGATGCGGTGACGTACGTCAACGGATACAAGGCCAAGGTGGGCAACCGCGAGCCCATCATCACCCAGCGCGGCATCCATCGGTCGCCCAATCAGGACATGTACTTCAAGGGCGCGCTCTTCCTCCACACGCTCCGAAGCGTCGTGAACGACGACGACCGCTGGTGGAAGCTCGTGCGGGATGTCTACGCACGGTTCAAGTACCGCAACATCATGACCGAGGACCTCGTCGAGTTCGTCAACGGCGAGCTCGGGCAGGACCTGACGCCGATCTTCGACCAGTACCTCCGCCGCGCGGCGCTCCCCACGCTGGAACTCGCCTTCAACGCCGAAGAGGGAACCGTGGCGTACAGGTGGCAGGCGGACGAACGTGCGTTCGCGATGCCCATTCGCGTCGGCAAGCCGGGCGCCTGGCAGACCATCCGGCCCACGACCGACTGGCAGAGCATGGCGACCGATCTCGACAAGGACGCACTCGAGGTGGCGACAGACCTCTACTACGTGAACGTCGCCGCACGGTAACCCCGGCGGAGTCGAGCGATGGCGTTTCCGGACTCGTTCGTGACCCGGCGCCTGAAGGCGGAGCGGCTGACGGCCGGGCACCTGTCCGAGCTTCGGCGCATGCACACCGATGCCGCGGTCATGGCCTATCTCGGAGGCGTCCAGACCGAGGCACAGACGGCCGAGTACCTCCAACGCAATCTGCAGCACTGGGACGACTACGGCTTCGGACTCTGGATTCTCCACGAGATCGGCGGCGGCCCACCGGTCGGCCGCGCGACGCTGCGCCACCTGACTGTCGACGGCGACGACGACGTCGAGGTGGGGTACGGTTTCTACGAACCGTACTGGGGACAGGGGTATGCCACCGAGACGGCGCTGGCGTGTGTCGAGCTCGGCCGCGAGGAGCTGCACCTGCCGACACTGGTCGGCGTGGCGGCCCCGCAGAACATCGCGTCGCAGCGCGTGCTCAGGAAGGCCGGCCTGGTCTACGAGCGGGAGTGCCTCCTCGGCGGCGCTCCCATCTTCCTCTTCAGGATTGGCACCCGGTGATGACGGCCACGTATTTCGAGACCCCGGCCGACTTCCGCGCATGGCTCGAGCAGCATCACGGGACCGCCAGCGAGCTGCTCGTCGGCTTCCACAAGAAAGGGTCCGGCCGTCCCAGCATGACGTGGTCGGAGTCGGTCGACCAGGCGCTCTGCTTCGGCTGGATCGACGGCGTGCGACGCTCCGTGGACGACGAGAGATACACCATTCGCTTCACGCCTCGTCGTCCGGGGAGCACGTGGAGCGCCGTCAACATCGCGAAGGTGGCGGAGCTCGAACGGCTGAAGCTGATGCGCCCCGCGGGTCGGAAGGCGTTCGAGGCCCGCACGCAGGCGAGGTCGCAGACCTATTCCTACGAGCAGCGCAAGTCCGTGACGCTTGCACCTGCGCTCGAGAAGCGTCTGAGGACCAACAAGGCGGCCTGGCTGTTCCTGCAGGAGGTCGCGCCGTCCTATCGGCAGATGGTCATCTTCTGGATCATGAGCGCCAGGGGCGACGACACGCGGCGCCGCCGGCTCGACAAGCTGATCGAGGCGTCGGCCCGGCAGAAGCGCCTGCTGTGATGAACCGCAGGGTCCGGGATGCGGACGGCGCGGCAGGCGCCCGGGCTCGCATGGCGCGAACCCGGGCTGCCGGATACGGGCTCAGGGCACGGTGACGATGAGATCGGAGGACGGTGCGCTCGAACCGCAGCGGCTGCTCACGGCGCGCACGCGCGCATAGTAGGTGGCCGGTGCCACCACACCCGCGACTGCTGTGCCACCCACGGGAATGATCGCAGCGTTGGTGGCCCCGGGCGCGTAGCCCGCTTCGAGAACGTAGCTCGCCGCGCCTGGCACGGCATTCCACGTGACGCTGACGTGCCCGCCCGCACTCACCTGCGCGGCCAGGCCGGTCGGCGCCGCCGGCGGCCCCGCGCAGCCGACCCGCACCTCGACTTCGTTCGACGCCGCGCTGGCGCCGGAAGGGTTGATGGCACGCACGCGCACGTAATACAGGCCGTCCGGTACGCCGCTGGTGAGAAAGCTCGACAGGGCTGTGTCCACGGTGAGCAGATTGGCCGCCCCCGGCTGCGATCCGGCCTCGAGGCGATAGCCGGAGACGGACCCTCCACCGGCGCCAGGCTCCCATGTGAGCAGCACGGTCGAATCCTGCACCTGGCTCGCGAGATTGACGGGAGGCGCCGGAGGTTCGACCAGCCCCGGCACGATCTTCATGACACGGGCCGAGTTGCCCGCGCCTCCACCAAACGTCGTGAAAAAGAGCTCGCCGTTCAGGTCGCGGCCAAACGTCGAGATGAACCGCGGATTGCCGAGCTCCGACGTGTGCTCGACGTAATCGGCCACGCTCGCCTCGCCGTCGGGGCCGATCGCCAGCCGCAGCGAGAAGACGCGACCAAAGAAGTCGGCCACGATGTACCGCCCCTGGTAGAACGGCGCGAGCCCCGTACCGCGGTACACGAAACCGCCCGTGACCGAGCGCCCGATCTCTCGCCCGTACTCCGCAATCGGCGGCGTCAGCGGCGCATATGCTGGCGGCACCTGCGGCACGTTGGGCGTGGGGATCGAGCCCTCCCGCATGAACCAGCCGTAGTTGCGCCCGCCCCGCCCGTAGGGCTCGTAGTCGATCTCCTCGCTCGAGCCTTCGCCCACGTCGCCGATGATCATCGCGCCGGTTCGGCCCTCGCCGAGGTCGTCGAACGACCAGCGCCACGGGTTGCGGAAGCCAAACGCCCAGATCTCGGGAAGCGCGCTGATGGGCGTGCCATCGACGAACGGGTTGTCCGGCGGCACGACGTAGCCGCGCGGGTGATCGTCGGGGACGTTCACGTCGATCCGGAGCATCTTGCCGCGGAGCGATTGCGGGTCCTGCGCGCCATTCACCGGACTGGCAAACGCCCCACCGTCGCCGATGCCGATGTACAGGTGGTCCCGCCCGTCGGGCAGGAAGTGCATGTCGCCGCCCCGGTGGACAAAGGTGGTCTGCCCGATGAACGTATTGCCGTCCGGCCAGATCAGGTCCTTCCGCGTCGCGGGATCGAGCACGAGCGGATCCGCCGCCGACCGACGATAGCGCCGGACGACCGTGTCGCCGATCCCGTCATCCGGCGTGCGAAGCCTCGAGAAGCTGACGAACACGCGGTCGCCACTCGGGTGGAACGCCAGACCGAGGAACCCTTGCTCGTTTCCGTCGTTCATCACTTCGGCCGCGATGTCGAGAAACGGCGTCGCCTGCCTGACGCCGCCGACGACCGCCCACAAGAGGCCGCGCTGCTCGGCCACGAT
>CAZJBN010000009.1:0-60771 GCA_964543955.1 uncultured Bifidobacteriaceae bacterium | reverse complement strand
TCGCAAGTGCAGCGGCGACTTGCCTCGTGCCCGGCAGGATCCGCAGTACAGGTGGTGAACGAGGATGGTTCGGTTGCCTGTCAGCCCACCGCGGCGCCGTACAACATCTTCACCGATGCCGCGGCCAATTTCGTGGGCATCGGACGGAGCAACCGCATCAGCTCGAACGAAGTGTTCGGGATCCGCGCGCCGGCGGCGGCCAACACGTATGGCGGGATGTATGTGGAAGGCACCGACACCGCCAGCTGGCCGTTCTACGGCTTTGCAACCAACGGTTCGTTCCGCGCCTGGACCTACTACGACGGCACGCTCGGCGCCTGGCGTCTCTACAATGCCGGCACGAAGCTGACGGTCGAGAACGAGGGACACGTGGTCATCGGTCCGTACAGCGACCCCGCCACTCCCGCGCTCGGCGCCCAACTCGAGTTCCGCGGCGGCGGCACGTCCGATTTCGTCAGGGCGTACGAGGGTACGAACGTCCGTTTCAGGATCACGAGCGCCGGCAACGTGACCGCCGACGGCACCTACACATCGCCGGCCGCCGACTTCGCGGAGCTCCTTCCCGCGGAATCAGGCGTCAGTGCCGGGGACGTCCTCGTCATCGGACTCGACGGACGCCTCGAGCGGAGCACCAGCGCTTACCAGGCCAGCGTCGCTGGTGTCCACTCCACGAAGCCGGCCTTCCTGGGCGGCGATCGCGCCGAGGCCGAGCCGGGACGCGTGCCGCTGGCGGTGATGGGGGTGGTGCCAGTCCGAGCGACGACGGAGAATGGTGCGATCCGCCCCGGCGATCTGCTGACGACCTCGTCGCGGGCCGGGCACGCGATGCGCTGCGAGGGTGCGGAACGCTGCTTCGGTCGTACGGTCGGCAAGGCCCTGACGGGTCTCACCGACGAGACCGGGATGATCACGGTGCTGGTCATGCTGCAGTGACAATCCTCGCACGTGATCGCGAGCGAGGATTGGAGCGGGAGACGGGGATCGAACCCGCGACCAACAGCTTGGGAAGCTGTGACTCTACCACTGAGTTACTCCCGCCCAGTGTGCAGTGCGATTGTAGCAGAAGGACAGGCAGGCAACCCTGAAGGGTTGCCTCTACATGACTGGAGGGGAGGGTTGCCCGCGCGGAAAGGCAACCCTGAAGGGTTGCCTCCACTTGGTTGAGGGGGACCTCTGCTCTGGCAGCAGTGTAGGGGCAACCCTTTAGGGTTGCCCGCGCATGGGTGGACGTCAGCCGCGGATGATGCCGAGCACCTCGTCGCGGCGCTTCTCCATGATCTCGGGCGTGAGGCCCTCGAGATTGAGCCGCAGCAGCGGCTCGGTGTTCGACGCGCGGACGTTGAAGTGCCAGTCGTCGAATTCCACGGAGATGCCGTCGAGCCGATAGACGTTCCCGTGCGCGTACTCGCGCGCGAGCGCGTCGAGCTTGGCGGGCACGAGGTCCATGCTCGCGACCTTCGTGTTGATCTCGCCGGAGATGAAATAGCGCTCGCGGAGCGGCTTCAGCAGCTCCCGCAGCGACAGGCCCTTCTTCGACATCATCTCCAGCACCAGCAGCGCCGGGATGAACCCGTTGTCGGCGTAGAAGTTCTCGCGGAAGTAGTAGTGTCCCGTGACCTCGCCGCCGAACACCGCGTCCTCTTCGCGCATACGCGCCTTGATGAACGCATGGCCCACACGGTTCATCAGCGCACGGCCGCCGTACTGCGCCACGATGTCCTTGACGGCGTAGCTGGCGCGCACGTCGTAGATGATCGTGGAGCCGGGCTGCTTCATGAGAAACGACTCGGCCAGGAGCGCCGTGATGAAGTCTCCGGCAATGAACTCGCCGGTGCCGTCGAGGAAGAAACACCGGTCCGCGTCGCCGTCCCAGGCAATGCCGGCGTCGGCGCCCAGTTCGATGACCTTCGCCGTGATGTCGCGCCGGTTCTCCTCGATGAGCGGGTTCGCCTCGTGGTTCGGGAACGTCCCATCCACCTCGAAGCAGAGCCTCGTCGTCCGGCAGGGCAGCCGGTCGAAGAGCGGCGGCGCGACAATGCCCGCGATGCCGCTGCCGGCGTCGAGCACCACGTTGAACGGCCGGATGAGGGACTCGTCGATGAATCCCATCACGTGATCCGTGTAGCGGCCGAGCACGTTGCGATGTTCGATCGTCCCTTTCGTGGCGGGAGGCGCCGGGATGCTCCCCGCGAGGATCATCTCCTTCATCTCCTTGATGCCGGCCTCGCCGCTCAGCGGGAACGCCTCGCGCCGCACCAGCTTGCAGCCGTTGTACTGGCCGGGGTTGTGCGAGGCCGTGATCTGGGCGCCGCCGTCGAGGCCGTCCGACGCGACCGCGTAGTACATCAGGTCGGTCCCCATCAGGCCGTAGTCGACGACATCGCCGCCCTGCAGGCGCACGCCCTCGATGAAGGCGCCGGCCAGTTCTGGCGACGATGTCCGCATGTCCCGGCACACGGCGTAACGTCCGCGCCCGAGATAGGCGACAAACGCGCGGCCCAGCAGGTGGAAGAGCTCCGCGGTGACCTCGGAAGGGTAGATGCCGCGAACGTCGTAGGCCTTGAAGACGGAAGGGTCGATCATAGTCTGGTGTAATCGGTGATGGCCGTCCGATCGCCGACGACAGCCTGGCTGGACAACGTGACGTTGCGGCCGATGTGGCAGTTCCGGCCGAGGATGGGGCCGTCGAGCAGCGCGCCCTGCGCAATTCGGCCGTTCGGCCACACGATCGTGTTGCGGATGGTGGCGCCCTCCTCGATCACCGTCCCGCGGCCGATGACCGCGTAGGGGCCCACCGTCGCGCCCGACTTGACGTGCGCCCCGGCATCCACGAAGCATGGCGCGGTGAGCGTCGCACCCTCGTCCACGCGGGCCTCGGCCGAGACCATCGGCTGCTCGCGATCCGCCGTCGCGAACGGGCCGGCGGTATACCGGCCGTCGAACATGTCGCGGTGCACCTGGACGTACTTCTCGGGCGTGCCGATGTCGATCCAGTACCCGCGGTCGATGTACGCGACGAAGGTCTCGCCGCGCTCGGTGAGCGAAGGGAAGTAGGCTCGCTCGATCGAGTAGCTCACGTCCTTCGGGATACGGTCGAAGGTCTCCGGCTCGAGCACGTAGATGCCGGCGTTGATCGTGTCGCACGTGATCTCGTCGGCCCCGGGTTTCTCGAGGAACCGCGAGACGTTGCCTTCGGCATCGGTCTCGACGAGGCCGTAGGCGCTCGGGTTCTCCACCGGCGTCAGCACGATCGTCGCCCTGGCCTGGCGCTCGCGATGCCTGGCCACGACCGCCTGCACGTCGACTGACGTCATCACGTCGCCGTTGAACACGACGAGCGTGTCGCTGATGCCCTGCGCGGCATACCGGATGGCGCCGCCCGTACCAAGCGGCGCCGGCTCGACGACATAGCGAATCCTGAATCCCGTGCCCTCGCCCTCGCCGAACACTTCCTCGATCTTCCGAGGCTGATAGTTGAGGCTGAGGATCACCTCGTCGATCTCCGGCACCTGCCTCAACAGATCGAGCTGGTAGTGGAGAAACGGACGATCGAAGATCGGGACGACGGGCTTCGGCGTGTGGAGGGTGAGGGGCCGCAGCCGCGTGCCCTTGCCTCCGGCGAGGAGTATGGCCTTCATGACAAACTTCCATCTTACACGAGCGGGCGGTAGAATGGCCGGCGACGGATGAACCTGCCGAACTCGCTGACCGTCGCGCGCATTTTCCTGGTGCCGATCCTGGTATCGGTCCTGCTCACCAAGTTCGAGGGACGCCTGGTCGTGGGGCTCCCTGTCGAGCTCGTGGCTGCCGCTATCTTCGGTCTGGCGTCGTTGACGGACTGGCTGGATGGCTACCTGGCCCGGCGGCGCAAGCAGGTCACGTGGGTCGGGCAGATGCTCGATCCCATTGCCGACAAGCTCCTCATCTCGGCCACGCTCATCTCGCTCGTGCAGCTGGATCTCGCGCCGGCGTGGATGGTGGCCATCATCATCGGGCGCGAGTTCGCGATCACGGGCCTGCGCAGCATCGCGTACGCGCGCGGCATGCCGATGCCGGCCTCGCGCCTCGGCAAGCTCAAGATGGCGTCGCAGGTCGTGGCGATCCTGCTGCTGATTCTGGGGTGGGAGCGCATGCCGGTGCTGCTGCAGCTCGGACAGATTGCGCTATGGATCGTGCTCGCGACCGCCGTCGTCTCGGCGATCGACTACTATCGCCGCTTCCAGCAGGCGTTCCCGCGATCGGCCAAGGTGGCGGACATCGAGCACGCCAGGGCGCGGAGAGAGCGGGGACGGAAGATCGGGTAGGGTCGAGAAAGGCTTTGGGCTCTGGACTTTGGGCTTTAGCTAAAGCCTGGAGCCTGAAGCCTAAAGCCTTCCAAGAGATCACGGTGCCGATCTGATGACCGCGATGTCTCCCGCCTGCACCATGTCGATGACGCGGACGAGCACGGCGCGCGAGGTATCCGGTGACGTGTCCAGAATCACGGCCTCGCCCAGTTCGACGAGCGGCAGGCCGTTCTGCCGATCCCGATAGATCGCCAGGCGCGTGCCGGCGGTGACGCCGTTGTTCGTGCCGCGGTCGATGGAGAAGATATCGCCGTCGCCGAAGGCCACACGGCGGTCCCTGCCGAAGATCACGAGCGCGCGATCGTCGAAGTTCGGGGTTCCGCCTGCCGCCGCCGGTACGGGCAGCTCCGGCATGACCAGCGGCTCGAGATGATCGCCGACGTC
This sequence comes from uncultured Bifidobacteriaceae bacterium, assembly GCA_964543955.1. Taxonomy (GTDB): domain Bacteria; phylum Acidobacteriota; class Vicinamibacteria; order Vicinamibacterales; family UBA2999; genus VFZN01. The sequence continues at coordinate 56,041 of CAZJBN010000009.1, read as the reverse complement.
CACCGTATCGCAGGCCTGATCCACCCTGGCCAGCGCAAACCGTTCGTCGACCGCCGTCACCGTGAGGATGCCTGTCGGGTGCGCGCCGATCCAGCCGGTCTCATCGAGCTGCATGCGGGTGGCAATGTGCGGCCGCCGCGCCAGGAACCGCTGGCCGACGGCAATGCCCTGCGGTGTCCCGGCGGCCAGCACCGCCAGGTCGCCCGGCGCCATGCCGTTCCTGGAGTCGGGCTTCTGGACCCCGGCAATGGTCAGCGTGGGCAGGGGCAGTGTCGCGAGCGGCAGATCCGTGCAGGCGACGTGAACAGGGAGGAGGGTCCGGGGCCCGAGCCCCTGCGCGCCGGCGGATGCCGGCCCGAGCGCCGCTGCCAGGACGGCGGCGGTGACCAACGCGTGACGCATACGTCCTACTTTCCGGCGGGAACGCCGCCTTTCAGTTCCGCGATGCGCTTCTCGGCTTCCAGCAGGTACTCGCTGGATTCGAATTCGCGGACGAGCCGTTCGTAATAGGGGAGCGCCTCGGGCTTCTTATCGGTGCGATACAACGATTCGGCCAGATGGTAGTACACCGCATCCCGGCGCGTAAAGGCGGGGTCGTTGCTCAGCACTTCACGAAATCGGTCGATGGCGCCGGGATACCACTTGTTGCGGAAGTAGAAATAGCCGATTTTGTACCCGGAGTCGCTCAGGCGGTCCTTCGCCTGACGCTCCACGTCGCGCGCCTCCGACATGAGCGCGCTGTTCGGATAGCGCTGGAAGAAGACCTCCATCTCCTTGACGGCGTCGCGCGTCGCCGACTGATCGCGCTCGGGTGCGAGCATCTGCTTCACGTAGGTGCGCGCCAGCTGCAGTTGTGCGTAGTCGGCGCGCGGGTGAGTCGGGTAGAACGTCTGAAACTCGCGGAACTCCTGTGCACCGAGGATCAGCGATTCGGTCGACCCTTCGTTGAGATACGTGTCGCCGAGCGCCAGCTTGGCATCCGGGCGATACGGGCTCTGCGGGTAGTTGTCGACGATGTTCCGGTAGTACTCCCTGGCGTTGGACCATTTGCGATCCTTGGCCGAGGCCTCGCCCCGCTCGAACAGGAACTTGTCGGCTTCAGCCGTGCCCGGCGGCACGGTCACGATCGTCTCGGCGCACCCCGTCACCGCCACCGCCACGAGGGCGGACGCCAGCAGTTTCCACACGTGACTCATGCGTTGGTCGCTTCCATCCAGCGATACATGGCCCGCAGGCCGTCCTCCAGGGTGACCGAGGGCGCGAAGCCGAGATCGGCACGCGCACGGGTCGTGTCGGCGTACGTGTCGCGCATGTCGCCCTTCTGCGAGGGCTGCACGTCGATCGACACAGCCCGGCCCGTCACCGTGCCCAGGAGATCGAAGACATCCCGCAGCGCGACGCGCGAACCCCCTCCAATATTGTAGACGCGCCCGGGGACCCCTCGGACGGCCGCCGTGGCCGTGGCCCACGCCGCGTCGGCCACATAGGTGAAGTCGCGCGTCTGCAACCCGTCGCCGTACTGGATGAGTGGCCGCCCCGCCAGGACCGCCGAAAAGAAGCGGTTGAAGCCCATGTCAGGCCGCTGCCGGGGTCCGTACACCGTGAAGTAGCGGAGCGACACGGTCGGGACCTGGTGGTTGACGAAATAGAGATAGCAGAGCTGTTCGGCCGCCAGCTTGGTGACGCCGTACGGCGAGACCGGATGGAGCGGCTGCTCCTCGATCATCGGCAGCACGGCGTCGTCCCCGTACACCGACGAGCTCGAGGCATAGACCACGCGCTCGATGGGTCGGCCGACGCACGCTTCGAGGAGCGTCTGCGTGGCGTCGACGTTGAGGCTCGTGTAGATCCGGAACTCGCGGCCCCAGCTCTTCCTGACCCCCGCCTGTGCCGCCAGGTGAAAGACGTGCGTCACGCCGTCGAGAAGCGAGCCGAGATCCGCGTCCGCGATCGACTGCTCGACGAGGCGATACCCGGGCCTCTCGCGCAGGGCGGCGACATTGGCTTCCTTGAGCGCGCGCGCGTAGTAGTCCGTGAAACAGTCGAGCGCGATGACCTCCGCGCCCTGATCGAGGAGGCGCTCGCTCAAGTGCGAGCCGATGAATCCTGCACCCCCGGTCACCAGTGCCCTCATTGCAGCAGCTCCTTCACGCGCGCGGGAATTCGTACGGGCCGCCCGGTCGGTCCGAGCGTGGCGTGGACCGTCCGGCCGCTCGCCACGACCTGGTCGTCTTCCAGCCGCACGATCTCGTAGTCGAACACCAGCCGCACGGGCGACACCAGCGTCCCCCGCGTGCGAATCTCCAGTTCATCGTCGTAACGGGCGCCGCGCTTGTACTCGCAGTGCGCCTCGATCACGGGCAGCGAGAGCCCGTCGGCTTCCATGTCGCGGTACGTCCACCCGGTCTCGCGCAGCCACTCGGTCCGTCCGACCTCGAACCAGACGAGGTAGTTGGCGTAGTAGACGACGCCCATCTGGTCGGTCTCGGCGTAGCGAACGCGGACACGCGGTCGGGCGACGCGCGCGGAAGGGGACGGAGTGGCGGCCATCAGCTGGTCGCGGCGGCGCGCAGCGCCCGCACGGCGGCGGCCGCATCGCCGCCGCCGAAGACGGCATGGCCCGCCACGAGGATTCCGGCGCCCGCCTCGACGACGGCGCGGGCCGTGGTGAGATCCACGCCGCCGTCCACTTCGACCGGCGCCGGGTTGCCGGCGCCATCGAGGAGCGCGCGCACGCGGCGAATCTTGTCGAGGCTGCGAGGGATGAACGTCTGACCGCCGAAGCCCGGGTCGACCGACATCACCAGCACGAAGTCGACGTCGGCGGCGACCTCTTCGATGGCCACGACGCTCGTCGAGGGGTTGAGCACGACCCCGGCTCTGGCGCCGGCCGCCTTGATCGCGTGAATGGTCCGATGCAGGTGGGGCAGCACTTCGACGTGGACCGACAGCATGGCCGCACCCGCCTCGACGAACGCGTCGATGTAGCGGTCCGGCTCTGCGATCATCAGGTGCACGTCGAGCGGCAGACGCGTCGCGCGGCGGATGGAGCGAACGACCGGCGGGCCCATCGTGATGTTGGGCACGAAGTGTCCGTCCATCACGTCCACGTGCACGAGGTCCGCGCCGCCGGCTTCGGCGGCCTCGATGTCCCGCGCCAGGCAGGCGAAGTCCGCGGACAGAATCGATGGCGCAATCCGCACGCTCACCGGCTGACCTCGAGGGAAATGGCATCGCCCGGGTGGACCTGGTATCCGCCCGCTGGTGCCTGCCGGATGACGATGCCCGGAGGAAGACCGCTGGCCTGGCTCTGAGCGGTGATCGACACCCTGAAACCCCGTGCCCGGAGCAGCTCCGCGCCTAGCTCGCCGTTGACGCCGATCAGGTCCGGCATCACGTAGCTCGCGCGATCCTCGCCGCGATTGACGAGGAGGCGCACCTCGCTCGTGACCTGTCCAGGCGGCGGGTCCTGGGCGACCACCACGTCCGACGGGTAGAGCGCGGAGCGAATCTCGGCGACGGGTCCCAGGCTCAGGCCGTCCTGGACGACGCGAATCTCTGCCGCGCGCTGGGACTCGCCGACGAGGGCCGGGGCGATCGCAATCTTCGGCCCGGCGCTCAGCCAGATCCGCACGCTCCGCTGGCGCCTGGCAGACGACCCCGGGACCGGGTCTTGTCCGAGCACGTAGCCTTCGGGCACCTTCGGATCGGGGCGGCGCTGCTCCTCGACGCGGACCGGCAGGTCGAGACCGGCCGCCAGGGCCGTCGCATCGTTCAGCGAACGGCCGATGAGGTCGGGGACCGTGACGTCGCGTGCGCGAACCGCCACCCGCGCGGCAATGGCGGCAAACGCGATGAAGGTGGCGGCCAGGGCACCTGCCAGGAGCAGGACTTTCCCCGCGGTCCAGACTCTCGCCGTGATGGCCATCAGTAACCCCCGATGGTACTACACGTTCCGCAGCATCACGGCCGCATAGAACGCCTCGAGCCGATCGCGAAACGGCAGCGTCCGATGCTCGTGCACCAGCGTGTACGCGGGGTGGTCGGCCAGGAAGGCTTCGGCCACGCGCTCGTTCTCCTCCGGCTCGCTCGAGCAGGTCGCATAGACGAGCGTGCCGCCGCGCGCGACCGCCTCCGAGGCGCGCATCAACAACACGAGCTGCGCGGCCGAGAGCGACGCCAGGTCGGCTTCCGCGCGGCGCCAGCGGATATCCGCCTCGCGCCTGATGGTGCCGAGTCCCGAACACGGCGCGTCGACCAGCGCGAGATCGAAGCCGCCGGCCTGGAGCGGAAGGGGTCCTTGATCGGCGACCTGCAGCACGCGCACGCCGGAGAGACGGCAACGTTCCATCGTCGATCGCAGCAGCCGCACGCGGCGCGGCCGGACGTCGCAGGCGACGACCATGCCGCGCGGGTGCACCCGTTCGGCAAGCCCAAGCGTCTTGCCGCCGGGAGCGGCGCAGAGATCGAGCACACGCCCACCCCGAGGCACGGTGCCGAGATCGGCGACGAGCTGCGAGGCCTCGTCCTGCACGACGAAACAGCCGTCGCGGAACGACGGGCTGGAGAGCGGCTGACCGTCGATCACCACGAGGCCCCGCGGCGCCCGCGCGGTCGGCTCGGTGCGGACGCCTTCGCCCTCCAGGCGATCCCGGAGCACGTCGCGGGTGAGGCGCAGCCCGTTGGTGGCCAGGCACAGCCGGGGCGGCTGGTTGTTGAACGCGAGCCATTCGACGGTTGCGGATTCGCCGTAGCGCGCGAGCCAGCGTGCGACGAGCCATTCCGGATGGGAGTGGCGCACCGACAACGCCGCGGCAGTCTGCCCCCCGGGCCACGAGAGCGATCCCCTGTCACGCGCCAGCCGTCGGAGAATCGCGTTCACCAGCCCGCTCGCGCTCGTCTTGCCCGCGCGCCTCGTCAGCGACACCGCATCGTCGACAACGGCGGAGGCGGGGACGCGGTCGAGATGGAGCAGCTGAAAGGCGCCAAGCCTGAGGGCGGCCAGCACCGCACCGTCCAGCCGTTCGATGGGCCGGCTGAGGCGCTGCGCGAGCTGGTAGTCGATCGCGCGCCGCTGCCGGATGGTGCCGGTGACGAGCTCGGTGAGGAGCGCGTGATCGCGCGGTTCGGCGACCAGGTGCCGCGCGGCAGCAATCGCGGACGGCAGGTCCCGTCCCGATTCGAGCGCCATGAGCGCATCGAAGGCCGCTCGTCGCGCGGGCGCGATCATGGCGGGCCGAGCCGGTCGCCTGGCCGGAGCGGGTGACCCGACAGGAAGTCTCGCGCCGGCTGCACACGACCCCCTTCTGCCTGGATATCGACAAGGCGCAGCGAGCCGCGGCCTGTGGCAATCGCGAGACCGTGAAGCGCGTCTGCCGTGAGAATCGTGCCCGGCACGGCGGATACGGTCGTGTCATCGCCACGCGCCGATCGGTGGACGATCAGCCGTCCCGATGGTCCGTAGGTGAAGGCGTGCGGCCACGGATGGAGTCCGCGCACCTGGTTGTGGATGGTCCCCGCAGGCAGGCTCCAGTCGATCAACCCTTCGTCCTTCGTCAGCCGAGGAGCATAGGTGCTGAGCCTGTCGTCCTGCGGCGTCTCGATGACGGCGCCGTGTTCGAGCTCGTCGACGGTGTCGACGAGGAGCCTGGCGCCGGCGAGGGCAAGGCGCTTCTCGAGCTCCTCGCTCGTCTCGTCGGGATCGATGGGCACCCGCACGGTGGAGAGCATGGCTCCGGCGTCGAGTGCCTTCACGACGCGCATGATCGTCACGCCCGTCTCGGCATCGCCGCTCATCACCGCACGGTGGATAGGGGAAGCGCCGCGATATCGCGGCAGCAGCGACGCGTGCACGTTGATCATGCCGAGACGCGGGAGCGCAATCAGCCATTCGGGCAGGATCCTGCCGTACGCGGCAACTACGCCGAGGTCGACGTGGAGTGCCTGGAGTTGGGGCGCCAGCGACTCGCGCACGAGCTTCTCGGGCTGAAGGACGGGCACGCCCTCGGCCACGGCGCGCGCCTTGACCGGACCGGCGACCACCTTCTGCCCCCGGCCGCGCGGGCGGTCGGGCTGCGTGACGACGGCCGCGACGTGGTGCCGGGAGGAGAGAAGGTACTCGAGCGTCGGGACGGCAAACGACGGCGTGCCGAAGAAGACAAGGCGGAAAGGCATGGAGCCCTACCACTTGCCGGCGCGCGCCAGCTTCCTGACCCTGCGCACGATCAGGTCGCGCTTGATTCCGCGCAGCCGCTCGATGAAGAGCTTGCCGTCGAGGTGATCCATCTCGTGCTGGAGCGCGCGCGCCAGCAGTCCGGTTCCCTCGACCGTGCGGGTCTCGCCCCCGCGGTCCCATCCACGTACGACGGCATGGGCCGGGCGCGGCACCGTTGCGGTGAAGCCGGGCAGGCTCAGGCAGCCCTCCTCCTCGAGCTGCATGCCGTCTCTCTCGACCCACTCCGGGTTGATCATCGTGATGACTTTGGCGTGGTCGGCGCCGAGCGACAGGTCGATGACGAAGATCCTGAGAGGGACGCCAACCTGCGGCGCGGCGAGGCCAATGCCGGGGACGGCGTACATGGTCTCGAGCATGTCGTCGACGAGCGTTTCGATCGCGGGTGTGATCGCCTCGACAGGGGAGGCTGAAGACTGCAGCGCCGTGTCGCCAAGCTTGAGGATGGGCCGGATCATCTATCGCGGCTGGCGCGTCGCCGCACGGCGCGACGTGCGGTCCTCGACCCGGGCCGCCGCCTCCTCGACGTGTGCGCGGAGCTGGTGCATGGAGTCGCCGCCGAAGCGCTCGAGGACGGCGTCGGCGAGGACGAGCGCGACCATCGCTTCGCCCACGACGGCCGCAGCGGGCACGGCGCAGACATCGCTGCGCTCGATGGCGGCCGGCGCGTCCTCGAGTGTGCCCAGATCCACCGATCGCAAGGGCTTCATCAGGGTGGAGATGGGCTTCATGTAGCCGGTGACGCGAAGGTCCTCACCGGTCGTCACGCCGCCCTCGAGCCCGCCAGCGCGGTTGGTGGGTCGCGCGATGCGGCGGTCGCCGTCGGCGGTTTCCTCCACCACGATCTCGTCGTGGACGTCGGAGCCCGGGCGCCGCGCGCCGGCGACACCATCGCCAATGGCTACGGCCTTGACCGCATGGATGGACATCAGGGCCTGTGCGAGCCTGCCGTCGAGTTTGCGGTCCCACTGCACGTAGCTGCCGAGGCCGACGGGCACGCCGCGGGCCACGACCTCGAACGCGCCGCCCAGCGTGTCGCCCGCCTCGCGCGCGCGGTCGATGGCGGCAATCATGGCCGCCTCGGCCGCGGGATCCACCGAGCGGAGGGCCGTGTCCGGGCCAAGCGCGCGGATGCGCTCGAACGGCACGGGGGGACCTGACGGCAACCCCGCGTCGCCAATGCTCAGGACGTGGCTGGCAATGGCCACCCCGATCGCGTCGAGCATCTGGCGGGCCACGGCGCCAGCGGCGACGCGTGCCGCGGTCTCGCGCGCGCTCGCGCGCTCGAGCACGTCGCGGATGTCGTCGTGATCGTACTTGAGGGCGCCGGCCAGGTCCGCGTGTCCGGGGCGTGGCCGGGTCACCGGTGCGCGGCGGGCGCCCGTTGCGCCCTCGGGCGTCTCGGCTTCCACGTGCATCGTGGCCTGCCAGTTGACCCAGTCGCGGTTGCGGATGAGGAGCGAAATGGGCGCGCCGGTCGTCCGTCCGCGGCGCACGCCCGACAGGAACTCGGCGCGGTCGGACTCGATGGCCATGCGCCGGCCGCGGCCGTAGCCGCCCTGCCGCTGGCGCAGGTGCCCTGTGATGGCGTCGAAGTCCAGCGCGAGCCCGGCGGGCACGCCCTCGAGCACCACGACGAGACCCTGGCCGTGCGATTCGCCGGCCGTCAAAAACCGCAGCATCGGGCTCCGATCTTATCCGAAGTATTTGCCCGCTCCCGGCGTACCACCGCGCCTAACTCGTTGACCTGTCGCGCTCGCGACTCCGGCGGCCGGCTTGCACCATCCGGCCGCATGCTGATTGGCGATCGGTATCTCGCAGCCGGCGGTACGGCGCTCGATCTCGCGACCGGACTCCCGGTGAGGCTTCGACCGAGGCCGGCCACACGACGGCCGCTTCCGCTCTTCGACCGTCGACGCGACTGGCGCCTGGTCGACATCGTGGCGAGGTCGACGTCCGGATGGACCGAAGTCTGGGAACGATGGGGCGACGAGCCGCTGGCGCCACCCGTCGACATCGACACTGTCAAGGCCGCACTCGGCGGCGCCCGCGACGGGTGCCCGCATGCCGTGGACATCATTGCCGAGGACGGGGCAGCGTGGCGGCGGACCGTGCTCGACATGGCGCGGGAGGCGACCGCAGCCGCCTTCGTTCCCATTGGTATCGAAGTCCTGGGCAGCGTGCTCGACACGGCACGCTGGCGATGGCCCGGATGGCTCCGCGATCGCTCGCTCCTGGTGTTGACGTGCGACGGTCAGTTGTCCGCGTGCGGCACGCTCGCGCTCCTGCGGCTGGCCACGCGCGACGCGCGGCCGCACCTGCTGGTTCGAGGCGCCACGAGCGAGCTCCGCCATCCCACGCGGCTCGTCCGCCTGGCCGACGTCGTGCACGAGCCTCGCACGGGCGCACGGACGCCGAAGGTGTCGATCGACACGCTGGCTGAACAGGCCTGGAAGCAGTGCGACACGCCCGCGGCCGTCACCGAGGAGGCCACGGCGTGCGCGCGCTGGGCGGTCATGCTCGCGCCGTCGGCCGCGGACGAAGCCCTGGCCCGGTCGGCGCTCGCCAGGGGTCTGGTCCGCCAGGGACGAACCTTCGAAGCCCGCGCGGCGCTCGCCCCTGCACGAGACGCCGCGGACCAGCTCTCCGACCCCATCCGCGAGCGCGTCGACCTGGTCGAGCAGCAGCTTGGCGCCGCCGAGCGGCCACGGCGGCGCGATCACGCGCTCGTGGACGACATTCTCGAGGTCCTCCAGATCTGCCAGGACATCGAGGACGAAGAAACGGCACTCGGCCGCGTGCTTGTGAAGATCCGCGATCGACTGGCCCCCACGCGACTGGCTTTCGTCGTCCGCGAGCGCCGCGATCTGCGAGTGGTCTCGGCGCTCGGTGGCCTGCCGGTCAGCCTGTCGGTACCGGGACGGGTCATGGACTCGGGGATGGCCGTTGCCCCGGATTCGCACGAGGTGCCAACCGAAGGAGCGTGGCCCGTGCGGTATGGCGGTTCGACCATCGGGGCGCTCTGGGTGGTGTGGAGCACGGCGCTGCCGGTACTCCTGGAGGACGCGGGCGCGCTCCTGGGGCTGGCGGCCACGGTGACCGCGCCCAAGCTGTACGCAATCGCCGAACGGCTGCACCCGGCGGCCGCGCCTCCCGACGTCCCGGAGATCGTGGGCGAGAGCCGGCTCATACAGGACCTGCGGGCCGCGATCGTGCGCGCGGCCCGGGCGCCGTTTCCCGTGCTCATCGAAGGGGAGAGCGGCAGCGGAAAGGAGCTTGTCGCGCGGGCGATTCACCGCACGAGCCCGCGCCGGGACCGACGGCTGTCGGCGCTCAATTGCGCGTCGCTCTCGGACGAACTGGCCGAGGCCGAGCTCTTCGGCCATGCGAAGGGCGCCTTCACCGGCGCCATCGCCGAGCGGCCCGGCCTGTTCGAGGAGGCGCACGGCGGCACGCTCTTTCTCGACGAGGTGTCGGAGCTCTCGGGCCGCGTGCAGGCGAAGCTCCTTCGCGTGCTGCAGGAACAGGAGGTGCGCCGCCTCGGCGAAGCGCACGTACGCCGCATCGACACCCGCATCGTCGCCGCGACGAATCGTCCCCTGGCTCGCGAGGCCGAAGAAGGGCGGTTCCGGAGGGACCTGCGCTACCGGCTGGACGTGATTCGGCTGGCGGTGCCGCCCCTTCGCGACCGGCTGGAGGACCTGCCGCTTCTGGTGCGCCACTTCTGGAACACGCTGGCCGCGCGTACCGGCAGCCGCGCGCTGCTCAGCCCGTCGGCCCTGGCCGCGCTCGGACAGCACGACTGGCCGGGCAACGTCCGGGAGCTTCAGAACGTGCTCGCGTCGCTGATGGTCGCGGCGCCGCCTCGCGGATCCGTTGGCGCCGAGCGCCTGCCGGCGCACATCGTCCGTGTGACGGCACTGGCAGACACCCGCACGCTGGCGGCGGCGCGGCGGGACTTCGAGGTCCGCTTCGTCCGCACCGCACTCGCTCGCGTGGGCGGCAGGCCAGGCCTCGCGGCCCGCCATCTCGGCGTGTCACGGCAGGGTCTCGCCAAGCTCGTGGACCGCCTGGGGCTGGGGGATCTCCACGCGTGAGAAGGCGCAACGGGAAATGACTTCAGCGTGTCGCCGGCCTGCAAGGGAGGATTGGAAGGAAACGAAGTTGTCAGCAAGGCCTCGCTCCGGCTCAACGGCCCGAACCTCCGCGGACCTCCGCGGACCTTCCCGGATCTTATCGGACCTTCCCGGACCTCCCCCCGTCGAAACCGCTATCATTCCGAACGTGCGTGTCACGACACCGAAGCGGGCGACCACCCGTGAGTGAAGCCGCGGGTCCGCCGCGCACCCTGTCGGCGTCGGTCGCTCCCTATCTCGAAAAGGAGTCGCTCGCCGCGTTCTTCGTCGGCGTGTCGTCGGGTTTCCCCTACGCGATGATCGCGGCCACGCTCACGACGCGGCTCGCGCAGGACGGCATCCGCAAGAGCACGGTCACTGCGTTCTCGCTGGCGTTCCTCGTCTACAATCTCAAACCCCTCTGGGCGTGGGTCGTGGACGGCGTACGCCTGCCGGTCATCGGACGGCTCGGTCACCGCGTGTCGTGGATGCTGCTGTCGGGCTGCCTGGTGCTGGCTGCCGGTGTGAACCTCGCACTCGTCAACCCGTCCGCGGACGTGCAGGCGGCCGCCATCGCGGCGATCCTCATGGCCGCCGCCGGCGCCACCTACGACATCGTCATCGATGCGTACCGCATCGAGACGCTCAAGCCTCGTCAGCTCGGCGTCGGGTCGGGCATGAGCCAGTACGGCTGGCGCATCGGATCGGCAGGGGCCGCGGCGCTGGCCCTGGTCGTTGCCGCGCGCAGCGACTGGCAGACCGCCTACCTCGTCACGCTCGTGTTCGCGTTGCCAGCCATGATCACCGCGATCGTCGTGGGTGAACCCGCGCGCCACGTCGTCTCCTACGCGCGCCTGAGCCTTGCCGCGGTCGGCCGGGCCATCGTCGCCCCCTTCGTGGAGTTCCTGCGCCGCTCGGGCGCATGGCTGGTGCTGCTCTTCATCCTCCTGCACAAGATCGGCGACACGCTCTCGCAACTCACGGTGCGACTGCTCTTCAACGACCTGGCGTTCACCAACGACGAGATCGCGGTGTACGACGTGGGTGTGGGCTTCTGGGCTTACCTCATCGGCATCTTCATCGGTGGCGTCCTCTACGCGCGCTTCGGCATGAAGCGCTCGGTGCTGCTCGCACTGGTGCTCATGGGGGTGTCGAACTTCAGCTTCGCCCTGCTGGCGTGGGCCGGACACAGCAACCTCGGGCTTGCGGGGGCCATCGGCTTCGAAAACTTCGCGAGCGGCTACGGCGGCGTCGTCGTCGTGGCGTATTTCTCGGCCCTGTGCAACCTGCAATTCACAGCCTCGCAGTATGCCCTGATCTCGGCGGCATCGAGCGTGGTAGGCCGGGTCGTCACCGGCGCCTCCGCGGGGTGGCTCATCGAGCAGATGGGATACGTGAACTTCTACCTGCTCACCACGGTGGCAGCGCTGCCTGGCATCCTGCTGTTCTGGTACATGATGCGCACGGGCATGGTCGACCGCTCGCTCGGCGATGCGGGGCGGATTGAGGGTCGGTAAGGTCCGAGGAGGTCCTTACCGAGTTGCGAGGCCCTATCGCTCCGACGCGACGCGATGCTTGAGCGCGACGAGCGCCGGATCGCCGGGCGCGAGCGTCAGCGCCTCGTCGGCTGCGCGCTCGGCCCGCACGGTGTCGCCGGCCTGCCACGCCGCGTCAGCCAGCCTGGCCAGCAGCGCCGGTGTCGGGCCGGACTCGTCGATGAGGCGCTCGAGCCAGCGAACCGCCATCGCCGGCTCGCCGACCCTGGACGAGAGCGACGCAATCTGTGCGGCCACAGTGCTGAGCGGCTGCCGATCGCCGACGAGCGCGGCGTACTGCAGCAAGGCATCGCGGGCTTCCTGAAGCCGCCCCTGGCGTTCGGCGACGGCGGCAAGCTGGCGAAACGCATCGGCATAGGCCGGCTGGCGCGCGACGGCCAGTCGAAAGGCACGTTCGGCGGCGGGCGCATCGCCGGCGCGCAGCAAAGCCCGCCCGAGATCGGTGAGCGTCTCGCTGCTGGTGGCCGCGTGATCGGCCGCGTGCGAGAGTGCCGCGATCGCCTTGACGAGCGCCACGCGGTCGTCCCGTTTCTCGGCCAATCGCAGCCACACGTGCCCGAGCGCGCCGTAGACGGCAGGGGTGGCGGGGAAGCGTTCGACGGCGCGGCCCAGGATGGTCACCGACTGGTCCTCGCGGCCTGCCTGGGCCAGTGCCAGTCCGACCGCGACGTGCCGCTCGGCGTGGCCGGGATCGATCGCGGCCAGGGTCTCGAGTTCGTCGATCCGTCGCCGTGTCTCGCCGAGTCCGGCATAGACGTCAGCCAGCGCCTCGCGTGGTTCGACACTGGCAGGCGCGCGCGCCACCAGGTCTTCGAGCGTCTTCCGCGCGGCCTCGTTCTCGCCGAGATCGCGCTGGCACAGGGCGAGCAGGAACCGCGCCTCGTCGAAGGCAGGGTCGATGTCGATGGCGCGTTCGAGGACGCCCAGCGCCTCGCGGGCGTTGCCGTGGCGATAGCGGGCGAGGCCGAGCTTGTATTGCACGGCGGCGCTGCGATCGTCGATGGCAATGTAGCGGCGGTACTGCTCCGCCGCCGTGTCGAAGCGGCGTTGTTCGAGGTAGAGATCGCCGAGGGCCTCGAGCGATTGCGGAGCGGTCGGATCGAGATCGACGGCGCGCCGGAGGTCCCGCATGGCCGCCTCGGGTTGGCCCTGGGCCGCGTAGAGCACGCCGCGCTTGAGGTACGGCGCCATGGCCTCCGGATCGAGCGCGAGGGCGCCGCTGTAGGCCTCGATGGCCTGGAAGGGGCGGGCCGCCTGCACGGCGGCATCGCCCGCGCTGACCAGGCGATCGAACTCGCGCTCGGTCACGGCCGCCTGGTAGGCCAGCACTCCGGCCACGGCGACCAGGCCGACGACCGCCACCGCCAACAGGGTCCGGCGCATGCAGCCTCGATGGTAGCAAACCCCGGCAGGACGGAACTTTTCGGCCAGATCGGGTTCTAATTCGGGTACACTGCCATGAGTCCACGTCTAGGTGCCGAGGAACTCGTGAAAGATGCCGGCGCGTTTGGTTGGTCCGAGGTCGCGACTGGCGAAGCAGCCCTGATTGAGCGCTGCGCCGCAGGCGAAGAGGTGGCGTGCGCCGAGCTCGTGGCCGGACACGAGCGCATGGTGTACACCCTCGCCCTTCACCTGCTGGGCGACCGCGACGAGGCGCTCGACCTCTCGCAGGAAGTCTTTCTCCGCGTCTTCCGCACGATTGGCACCTTCCGCGGGCAATCGGCCCTCAAGACCTGGATCTACCGCATCGTCATCAACCAGGCCCGCAATCGCCAGCGCTTCTGGCGCCGGCGCCGCCGGTCCGACCAGGTCTCGCTCGACCAGCACGTCGCCGAGCACGGCGATCTCAGGCAGCCGGGCGACGTCACCTCGCCCCATCGCGCGTTCACGCGCAAGGAGCTGGCCTCACGCCTCTGGACGGCCCTCAACGATCTGCCGTTCGATCAGCGCACCGTCGTCGTGCTGCGCGAAATCGATGGCCTCAGCTACGACGAGATCGCGTTCTCGCTGGGTGTGGCGGTCGGCACGGTCAAGTCACGCCTGACCCGTGCGCGCCAGGCGCTCCGTCAGCAGCTGCGGGAGAGCCGATCATGATGCACGTGGTCGGCTGCGAAGTCGTGCAGGGCCGTCTCGAGGAGTTCCACGACGGTGAGCTGTCGCTCGACGACCGCATCGCGATCCAGGGTCACCTGCGCGACTGCGTGACCTGCGCGCTGGCGGCATCCGAGCTCGAGGACCTGCGGCTCTCGCTGCGGGACATGGCGCTGTCGCTCCCGGATCGTTCGGATCCCGAAGCCGAGCAGCTCGCCCGGCAGGTGACCGAGCGCGTCCGGGTCGAAGCGCAGTTCTCGTGGTCGGCCGAGTTCAAGGCGCTCTTCCAGGACATGCACCTCGTGTGGGCCGCGCTCGGCGCGACGGCGGCAACCTTCATCTGCCTGGTCGGCTCCATCAGCGTGATGCACGCCACCAGCCAGGAGCGGCCGGACTCGCTCGCCGGCCTCATCAGCTTCCTGGCCAACCCCGGTTCGAACCAGAACCCGGTGCGGCTGGACAATCACATGCTCGTGCCGCGCGCGCTCATCGACGCCGACGCCTTCCTCCCGATGTCGTCCAACGACAACGCGGTGCTGGCCCTCTCGGCCGTGGTCACCCGCGAAGGGCGCGTGCAGAACGTCGAGTTCCTGAACCCCGCCCATGCGGCGGCTCTCAAGGTCAGGCCGGATGTGCTCGTCGCGATGCTCGACGCGGCGGCGCGCGCCGAGTTCGAGCCGGCGCAGGCGGGCGGTTCGCCGGTGGCGGTGAGCATGGTGTGGCTGCTCGCCAGCACGACGGTCCGCGGCCAGGTCGACGATGTGGTGCTGATCCGGCGTCCTGTGGCGCTGCCGGAACCGCCGGCGCCTGAGCCGGAACCCGAAGTCACGACCCCGACACCGGTCGTCGTCGGCGCTCGTCCTTCGACAGAAGAGGCGTAGCGCGCAGGGCGTGCAGCCCCTTGTGACCCCGGCCTGCAGGAGCACGACGGCTGACGCCGTCAGCGTCCGCCTTCGCGCACCACAATCTGGCCGGAGCCGACGTTGTTCAGCGAGTCGGTCGCGCGCACCACCAGCATCCGGCCCGCGGCCGATTCCCCCAGCCGAATCTCGAACGTCTCCTGCCTGGCGTCGAGGATCCCATCCATCGGAAACGCCGTCTGCCAGCGCTGCGCATCGAGCGAGTATTCGACACGCGTCAACGCCGAGTCCGCATCCTTCACGCCGAGCGGCACCACGAAGCTGTCGCCGTCCCTGCGGATCGCGCCGAGCGTGACCGCTGGAGGGGTGTTGTCGATCTCGAAGCTCTCGCTTTCGAGCTCGCCCCGCAACGTGAGCTCGGAGGGATTCGATCGCGTGTCGGACGCGACGATCTTGAGGACGTAGGTCCCGTTCGGGGCCGACGACGTGTCCCAGACGACCAGGGTGTCGGCCAGCCCGCTCTTGAGCGGGCGCCACTCCGTTTCGCCCTCGCGCCGGTAGAGCACGTCGAACGTGAGCTCGTCGCCGTTGTCGTCCTCGGCCTTCCACGCAAATGTCTGAAGGCCCTTCTGGTAGATGCGGCGGCCAAGTGCGGGAGTGCCGGAGGAACCGGCCCCGGCGCCCTGGTTGGCCAGGCGACGATCCTGGGGCTCGCCGTCGTAGCCGGCAATCTCGGCTTCGCCGGTGGAGAACGGCTTCTGAAAGACGACGCCCGCCGGGTGGACGGTGATCGAGGTGACCTGCGGACGCACGTTGCGCTGCAGGTACGCCGCCGAGACGGACGTGAGGACCGGCGATGCCGTGCCGCCAGTGAGGACGGCGCGCCACTGCAGGTAGCGGGCTTTGGGGCTCATGATGGGCGATCCCTCGGGCACCGAGTAGGCGGCGGACCAGCCACTCCACGCCTCGTCCGGGACGCGCGTGTTGCCCGAGCGCGTGAAGAGATCGACCTTCGTCCCGGGTGGCGTCGTGGCGCGCCACGAGATCGCGCCCCACGAGGCCACCATGCGGGCGTCCTTCACGTCGGATTCGTAGCTGCCGGTCGACGCGCGCTCGTTCGAGACGGCCACCACCAGTCCCGGATTGGCCGTCACCAGCAGCGTGCGGGCGCCGGTGCGCTCGAACATCGTGGCCTGCTCGGCGGGGACGCGTGTGACGAGGACCGGCTGAATGGGTTCGCCCGACAGCCGGAAGACCTTGCCCTTGCCGCCAGTGGCGACGAGCACCGCGTCGTTCGACTCGACGGAAATGTCGTAGGGCGCGTCGTCTCTCGACTCCCAGAGCGTGTCCCAGAGCCCGTCGGGCTGGATGCGATAGACGGCGCCGGCGGCGCGGCCCTGCGGCTCGCGTGAACCTCCGCCCTGTGTCGGGCTCTGCGGCGCCACCGGGACATCGATGATCGCGAAGGACATGATCTCGGTGGAGACGCTCGGCACCGGTTCAGGCTCGGGAGCCGGCGCATCGGTCGTCTCGACCGCAGGCGTCGACGGCCTGGCATTCTGCGCGGCGGCATAGATGAGGCCGTCGGCGGCTACGCGAATGGCACGCACTTCCTGATAAGGCGTGTCGAGCGCCAGAAATCCCTTGCCTGTCGAGTCGACGCGGAAGACGCGGCCTGGCGAGCCAGTGCCGACGAGCAGCTGGCCCTCGCGATCGAAGGTCAGCGTCATGGCGTGCGTGCTCCTGGTCGCAAAGAACGGCTCGCCCTTGCCGCTCGCGTCGATTCGGTACACGGTGCCCTTGTCGCCCGTCGCGGCGAAGAGGGTCCCCTTGCTGTCGACGGCAAGGGACCAGATGTACTTGTCCTCGGGATCGAAGAACGGCGTGCTGCTGCCGTCCCGGGCGACCTTGTAGATCCGCCCGTCGGGGGACGTGCCGACGTAGAGCGCGCCGTCCGCCGCGAGCGCGAGCGCGTGCACCTCGAGCTCGGGGCTGTCGTAGAAGAGATCGCCCTTGCCGTCGGCGGTCACCTTGAACACCTTGCCGTCGTTGCCGGTGCCCAGGAACACCGCGCCATCCTCGTCGATGGCCATCGTCCAGATGACGGACACCGAGGGGTCGAAGACGCGCGTGAGCGCCGGGCCAAGCGTCAGCCGCCCGTGCTCGTCGATCGACAGCTGATCCACGTCGCCGCGCAGGAAGTCGGCCTGCGTTGCCGCCTGCCAGAACCCGGGGGCCGCCGAGAGAACGGCTGTACACACACACAGAACGAGGCCGGCAACGAGGCCCCGTGAAGAGAAGGATCCAGTCATCAGGGTTGGTCGAGAGTGAGCGTCAACTGCCGGGATCCCGAGACGCTCAGGTCCAGGGGCACTTCCCATTCACCGCGAAGGGTCGAACGCAGGGACGAGACGCTGCCAGTGCGCCGGTCCGACTCGAGCACCGCCAGGACCGACGGCGGGAGGCCGCCCATTGGCTCGCCGCTGACGATGGCGCCGGGTTCGCTCGAGGAGAGGCGGACATAGAGCCGGTTGCCGCGGCGGACGCGGTTGAAGGAGCGGACGATCTGCGAAGGCGCCATGAACTGCCCGCCGGCGGCCGAGCGGCGGTCATCAGCCGAGGCCCGCGCCCCGTCGGCGACGAGCAACTGCAGCGTCCCGGTGGCATTGGCGGGGAAGGTCACGGGCACCTGCTTCACGATCTCCTCGCCATCGATCCCGCGCAGGGCGACCGAGACCGTTGCCGTGCCGCCTGCCCGCGGCCGCGTGGTGTCCAGCCACACGCGTTCGATCCGCGCCACGCGGCTTTGTTCGGACGCGTCAATCGTCAGCGAGATCCGCTCCACCTCGACATCGGCCGAGCTGTTCTTCATGAGCTGAGTGAGGGGCGCCGCGATGTAGGCCGCCGCCGGACCGACCGACTGATCGCCGGTGAAGATGTCCTCGAATGTCAGATCGCCAGCCTCGCCGACGTCGGCCGTACCGCGAATGGTGAAGGAGGCGGGGCCCGTTGCGCGCTCGTACCCGGTGAGGATGTTGGCCACGGCGAGGTAGGCCAGCAGCGGTGTGAAGGTCGTGTCCCTCACCACGCCAAACGAGAACGTGCGCGTGCCGAGCCGGTCCGAGTTGAGCGTGACCGACATCGGGATGAGCGAAGGACCCGGGCCGAGTGTGCCGGCCACGGCCGTCGCCCGATCCTGCTGCAGGGTCCCGACGACCTCGCCGAAGCTCGCGATCTTGCTCGACTGCAGGAGGCTCGGCAGCACCACCTGCACGTCGGCCGTCGTCATCGGGAACCGGGTCGGGCCAAGGTTGTACATCGGGTGGCCGAATGCGTAGACTCGAGTGCCGTCGACGTAGGTGACCGTGCCGGTTGCGCCCAGCGTGAAGTCGCCGGTGAGAAGCGCCACGCCGATGGCATCGCCGGGGGCGAACGTCTGCCGTGTCGGTCCGCCGGCGCCGGCCGTTGCGGGCGCCTGGCCGGCCAGCGGCACGAAGCCGGCCGCGCTGAACGCCCCGGCCAGCGGATCGAGAAGACCGGGCTCGAGGCCGCCGGCCACGAGCGGCACGCCTATCGGTCTGAGCATGGCGGTCTGGCCGCTGCCCGCCGGGCCGAGTGCCGGCAGGAGCGCACCGCCAATCGCAGAGCCCGCCGTGCGGACGCGCGCGAGATCGCGCGTCCAGATGTCGATCAACTCGCGCGGATCGGCGGGCCACGACAGCGAGACCGGGCGCGTCGACGGCGCGGCGCCCGACATCATCGTGGCGTCGGTCATCTCGGCAATGGGTGTAATGCCGGCGATCGGCTCGGTGGAGAACTGCCCGAGCGCGTAGGAGACGGCGCCGACCAGCCGCCCGTCGATGTAGACCGGGCTGCCGCTCATGCCGGCGATGACGCCGGTCCTGGCGAGCGGCCCGCCCGACAACCGCGCGAGGATCAGGTCGCGGTCCGGCGCGATGACGTTCTTCAGGACGCCGAGGACTTCGACGGAGAAATCCTCGAGGGTCGAACCCGAGAAGACCGTCCGGCCCGTGCCGATCATGCCGGGCCGCACCTCGTCGATCGGCATCAACCGGGTCTGGGCGCCAGGAGCGGCGATGAGCACCAGGGCGAGAAGAGCGGCGCCGGGGGCCGTCGCGAGCGAGGTTCTCATGATGGGTCGAGCGGTGTCCTTGTGGCCATTGTATGTGATGTGCTACTGTTTCGACGTTCGTATGCGCTCGCGAGTCGTAACCGCGTTCGTTGCCCGTCACGCCGGCCTTTCCGGCCGTTCGGAGACGGGTCTGTTTGCGGGCTGGTGGTATTGGCGGCCACATGAAGAGGCAGCCAGGCTGGACTAGATTCCAGACCCCACGCACCGCTCGATCGAAGCGCCTCTTCAGCCCACCGCCGAAGAGGCGCTTTTTGCATTTATGGCACCGACCAGGCTCTGCGCCACAGTGACCGGACCCACGATGGAGAAGCTGCGCCTTGCCCGCGACGAGGTGTCGGGGGCAGACCTCGTGGAGGTGCGGCTCGACACCGTGGACCGACCGGATCCGGCCGGCGCGCTCGCCGGCCGTCGTCAGCCGGTCATCGTGACGTGCCGTCCCGAATGGGAGGGCGGATGCTTCCGCGGGTCGGAGGACGAGCGGCTGCGTCTGCTGGCCGAGGCCCTCGCGCTCGGCGCGGAGTGGGTGGATGTCGAGTGGCAGGCCGACCACGCTGCGCTCCTCGCCGCCACTGGCGGACGACGGATCGTGATGTCGACGCACGATTTCAAGGGCGTGCCCGCCGATCTCCCGGATCGTGTCCGTGCGATGCGAGGCAGTGCGGCCGAGATCGTCAAGGTGGCCGTCACGGCCGGGCGGCTGACCGACTGCCTGGCGCTCCTGCCGCTCACGAAGGACGCGCCCCCGACGTCGGTGATGGCAATGGGGATGCCCGGCATCGCGACGCGCGTGCTGGCTTCGCGTTTCGGATCGTGCTGGGCGTACGCAGGCGAGGGTGTCGCGCCCGGCCAGATTCCCGTCGCGCGGATGCTCGACGAGTTCCGGTTCCGCCACATCGGTCCACGGACGGCAGTCTACGGTCTGCTGGGGCGGCCGGTCTCGCACTCGGTGTCCCCGGCAATGCACAACGCGGCGTTTGCCGCGGGCGACGTCGATGCGGTGTACGTGCCGTTCGAAGCGGCGACCGTCGACGACTTCGCTCGGTTCGCCGAGGTGCTCGACGTGTCGGGCGCGAGCGTCACGGCGCCCTTCAAGGTCGAGGCATTCGAGCGCGTGGCTGGCGCCGATCCGACGGCCCGGCGCATTGGCGCCGTGAACACCGTCAAGCGGGAAGGCGGGACGTGGATTGGCTGCAACACCGACGTGGCCGGCTTCCTGGCGCCGCTCGAACCCATCGGTCAATGGAAAGGGACGAAGGCAACCGTGCTCGGCGCGGGCGGCGCGGCGCGGTCGGTGGTCGAGGCACTCCAATCGATCGGCGTCGAGGTCACCCTGGCTGCACGCCGCCACGATCTGGCCGCGGCGCTCGCGGCGGACACCGGAGCGGTCGTCACGGCGTGGCCGCCGGCGCGCGGTTCGTGGGATCTCCTCGTCAACTCGACGCCGGTCGGGACCTGGCCCGACGTCGACGAGACGCCGATTCCGGCCGAGTCGCTCACGGGTCAGGCGGTCTACGACCTGGTCTACAACCCCGCGCGCACGCGGCTCCTCGCGGATGCCGCGGAGCGGGGCTGCCGCACCATCAGTGGTCTGGACATGCTCGTTGCCCAGGCCGAGGCCCAATTCGAGTGGTGGACCGGCGCGAGGCCGGCGCCCAGCGTCATGCGGGGCGCCGCCGTCGCGCGCCTTGCCGGGACCACACCGTCATGAAGCTCACCTCGTTCGAAGAGTTCGTCGATCTCGCCAAGCGCGGCACGTTCGTACCGGTCTGCAAGGAGATCGTGGCGGACCTGCTCACGCCGGTGTCGGCGTTCCTGAAGATTGCCGAGCACTCCGACTACGCGTTCCTGCTCGAGAGCGTGGAGGGCGGCGAGCACGTCGGCCGGTACTCGTTCCTCGGCAAGGACCCGTTCCTCATCCTTCGCGGCGGCGGCGAGGAGGCCTCGATTGAGCAGGCGGGCGTCACGACCCGGGCCGACGGCTCGTTCATCGAGACGCTGCGCTCCCTCATGAACCGCTTCCGCTCGCCGTTCGTGCCGGGCCTGCCGCGATTCACGGGCGGCGCGGTCGGCTATCTCGGCTACGGCGCGTCGGCATGGTTCGAGCCCACGGCAGCCCGAACCGACGGCGAACCGGCGGCGTCCGACGAAGCCGGCTTCATGCTCTTCGACACGGTCCTCGCCTTCGACCACGTGCAGCACCGCATCCTGCTCATCGCGAACGCGCGGATCTCGGGCGACGAGGATCTGCGGGCCCTCTACCAGTTCGCGTGCGCCAAGATCGAATTCCTCGAACGCGAGCTCGAGCGCGCGCTCTCGCTCCCGCGGGCCGCCGACAGGCCGGCTCTGGCCTTCACGTCCAATGTCACGCAGGACGCCTTCGAGACCATGGTCAGGAGCGCCAAGGCGCACATTGCAGCCGGCGACATCTACCAGGTGGTGCTGTCGCAGCGATTCGAGACCGGGATTGGCGCAGACGCGTTCACGGTCTATCGCGCGCTGCGCCACGTCAATCCGTCGCCCTACATGTTCTTCATCCGGATGGGCGGCCGCTCGATCGTCGGCTCGTCACCGGAGATGCTCGTCCGGGTCGAGGGACGCCGCGTCGTCACCCATCCGATTGCGGGAACGCGGCCCCGCGGCCGATCCGACGAGGAGGATCGCCGGCTCGCCGATGAGCTCAAGCGGAACGAGAAGGAGAAGGCCGAACACGTGATGCTGGTCGACCTCGGCCGAAACGACCTCGGCCGGGTCTGCGACTACGGCACGGTGCGCGTCCCGACCTTCATGACGCTCGAGCGCTATTCGCACGTGATGCACCTCGTCTCGGTCGTGGAGGGCACGCTCGCCGACGATCGGGATCGCCTCGACGCGCTCGTGTCGTGCTTCCCGGCGGGGACGGTCTCGGGAGCGCCCAAGGTGCGCGCCATGCAGATCATCAACGCGCTCGAGGCCGCACCGCGCGGCCTCTACGCGGGCGCCGTCGGCTACCTCGACTTCGCGGGCAACCTGGACTTCTGCATTGCCATCCGCACCATCGTCCTCGAGAACGGCACGGCCAGGGTGCAGGCAGGCGCAGGGATTGTGGCCGACTCGAACCCGACGGCCGAGTACCAGGAAACGCGCGACAAGGCGCGGGCGCTGTTCCGCGCGCTCGAACTCGCGCAGGCCGGGCTGTAGCGATCATGGTCCTGGTCATCGACAACTACGATTCGTTCACGTACAACCTCGTCCAGTACCTCGGCGAGCTCGGCGCCGAGGTCGACGTGGTGCGCAACGACGAGATCTCCGTCGACCGAATCGGCGCGCTGGCGCCGAATCGGATTGTCATCTCGCCGGGACCCGGACGGCCGGAGGACGCGGGCATCTCGCTCGACGTCATTCGCTTCTACGGCGAGTCGATTCCCGTTCTCGGGGTCTGCCTGGGTCACCAGGCCATCGGCCTGGCCTTCGGCGCGGCCATCGTCCGGGCACCGGCGCCGGTCCACGGGAAGACGTCCACGGTGGATCACGATGGTCGGGGCGTGTTCGCGGGTATGCCCCCCGGCTTCAGCGCCGGCCGCTATCACTCGCTCGTGGTCGACGAGCGCGGCCTGCCCTCCGAGCTCGAGGTCGTCGCCCGCACGCGCGACGACGGCATCATCATGGGCCTGCGCCACCGGCAGTGGCCGCTCCACGGCGTCCAGTTCCACCCCGAGTCCGTGCTGACCGGCGACGGGCGGCGGCTGCTGCAGAACTTTCTGGAGCTGCCGGCCCCGCACGACGTGCGTATGGGCCGGCCGGAGCCGAGTACGGAGCGACAGGGGCCGAGTACGGAGCGCCGGAGCTTCAGCCCCGGCGACACCACCCATGTTCAGTGACCTCTTCGAAAAGCTGCGGCGCCACGAGGACCTGACGGAGGACGAGGCGGGGCGCGCCATGGCCACGGTCATGCGCGGCGAAGCGGCGTCTGCCCAGATTGCCGGACTGCTCATCGGGCTGGCGATGAAAGGGGAGCGGCCCGCCGAGCTCGTAGGCCTCGCACGCGCGATGCGCGAGCACGCGGTCGAGGTGCCGGGAGCGCACGGGCCGGTCTTCGACACGTGCGGCACCGGAGGGGACCGCTCCGGCACGTTCAACATCTCGACGGCCGCCGCCATCGTGGTCGCGGCGTCCGGCGTCGGTGTCGCCAAGCACGGCAATCGCTCGGTGTCGAGCCAGTGCGGAAGCGCAGACGTGCTCGAGGCGCTGGGCGTCGATGTCCAGGCATCAGCGGACACGGTGGGGTTGTGTCTCCGAGACGTCGGCATGGCCTTCCTGTTTGCCCCGACATTCCATCCGGCAATGCGGCACGCGGCCGGGACGCGGAAGGATCTCGGCGTCCGGACCGCCTTCAACCTGCTCGGGCCGCTCACCAATCCCGCACGGCCGGCGCGGCAGATCGTCGGCGTGCCGCGGCCGGAGCTGACCGAACTGCTGGCGCGCGCGCTTCTGCGGTTGGGCGTCGAGCGCGCGTGGGTGGTCCACGGCGCCGACGGCCTCGACGAACTCTCCACGACCGGACATACCAAGGTGTCGGAGTGTCACGACGGATCCGTCCAGACCTTCTACGTGCATCCGGCAGACTTCGGACTGCAGAAGGCGGCGCCGGAGGCGCTGCGCGGCGGAGATGCGCAGGTGAACGCCGCCGTCGTGCGCGATGTGCTCGCGGGCACGGCCGGTCCCGCCCGCGACGTCGTGCTGCTCAACGGAGGCGCCGCGTTGTTTGTCGCCGGCCATGCCGGCGATGTCCGGGATGGAATACGTCTGGCTGCCGAGTCCATCGACAGCGGCGCGGCGATCCGACTGCTCACGCGCCTCGTCGCGGTCTCCAACCGGGCACCGGAGGCACGCACGTGACCGGCGCCATGCCCGACCTGCTCGAGACCATCGTCGCGGCCACGCGCGCGCGAGTCCGCGATCGGCGCCAGGTCGAATCGCCGGCCGGGCTCGAAGCGCGGGCGGCTGCCGCGACGCCGCGGGCCGCCGCGTTCGTCGAGGCGCTCTCCAGCCGGGGTCGCATCAACATCATCGCGGAGTGCAAGCGGCGATCGCCGTCGCGCGGTGTCCTGCGGGCTGCCTACGATCCGGTGGCCGTTGCCACGGCCTATGAAGCGGCGGGCGCCGCCGCGTTGTCGATCCTGACCGAACCGTCCTTCTTCGACGGCTCGATCGCACACCTCGCAGCCGTCCGTGCCGCCGTGTCGATTCCCCTCCTCCGCAAGGACTTCATCGTCGACAGCTGGCAGCTGATCGAGGCGCGAGCCGCAGGCGCCGATGCGGTGCTGCTCATCGTGTCTGCGTTGACGGACGCCGAGCTTCGGGGACTGGCCGCGGATGCTCGTTCGCTCGGCTTGGAAGCCCTCGTCGAAGTGCACTCCGAGGACGAGATGGATCGGGCCCTCGCGGCGGGTGCCCGCCTCGTCGGGGTCAACAACCGCAACCTCCGCACGCTCGACGTCGACGTGGATCTCTCAAGCCGTTTGGCCGATCGGCTGCCGGCGGACGTGGTCGCGGTCAGCGAGAGCGGCCTCAAGTCGATCGCCGACCTTGCCGCGCTCATGACGCGAGGGTACCGCGCGTTCCTCATCGGCGAACGCTTCATGACCGCTCCGGATCCAGGCGCCGCACTGGGCACGCTCCTGGGAGGAGAGCCGCGGTGACGATCAAGATCTGCGGGATCACCCGACAGGCGGATGCCGACGCCGCCGTCGCGCTCGGGGCGCACGCGCTCGGGTTCGTGTTCTGGCCGCCAAGTCCCCGGGCGACGACACCGCAGGCCGCTGGCGAGATCGTCAGGCGCCTGCCCCCATTCGTGACACCGGTCGGCGTCTTCGTCGACCCGACGGCCGAGCAGTTGGCCACGGCGCGCGACACGGCCGGCGTCCGGGTGGCACAGGTGCATGGGCGCATGCCTGGCAACGGGGCGGCGGGGCTCGTGATGCTGCAGGCAGTGCACCTGTCGGCCGACGGGGAAGTCGTTCCCGCGGTTGCGGAGGGCCTGGCCGTGCTGGTGGACACATTCGATCCGGTCGCGCGCGGCGGAACGGGACGCACGGTCGATTGGACGAAGGCCGCGCACGTGGCGAGGACGCGCCCGGTGATTCTCGCCGGCGGCCTGAACGCCGGCAACGTGGAGGACGCCATCCGCGCCGTCCGCCCCCACGGCGTCGACGTGTCGTCCGGCGTGGAGCAGTCACCCGGCATCAAGGATCCGGACAAGCTTGCGGCGTTTGTCGCCGCGGTCAAGAGAGCGTGATGACCCCGACATGGTTTGGCCGGCGCGATCCGGATCGGCGCGGGTACTACGGCTCCTTCGGCGGACGCTTCGTTCCCGAAACGCTCGTCGCTCCCATCGAGCAGCTCGAGCGCGAGTACCTGGCCGCGCGCGCGGACCCGACGTTTGCGACGGAACTGGACCGTCTCTTTCGGGAGTACGTCGGCCGGCCGACGCCGCTCTGGGATGCCCGGCGGCTGACGACGGCGTCGGGCGGCGCGCGGATTCTCCTGAAGCGGGAGGATCTGACCCACACGGGCGCGCACAAGATCAACAACGCACTCGGCCAGGCCCTCCTGGCCTCGCGCATGGGCAAGACCCGTCTCGTGGCGGAGACCGGCGCGGGGCAGCACGGCGTGGCGAGCGCCACGGCGGCGGCGCTCCTCGGCCTCGAATGCGTCGTTCATATGGGGACGGAAGACATGCGGCGCCAGGCGTTGAATGTCTTCCGCATGCGGCTGCTCGGCGCACGCGTCGAAGGGGTCGACGCCGGCACGCGCACGCTCAAGGACGCGATCAACGAGGCCATGCGCGACTGGGTGGCGCGGCCTCACGACACGCACTACCTGCTCGGCTCCGCGCTCGGACCGCATCCCTACCCGCTGATGGTGCGCGAGTTCCAGTCCGTCATCGGACGCGAAGCGCGGCAGCAGTGCCTCGACCTCACCGGCCGCCTGCCGGACGTGGTGGCCGCCTGCGTCGGCGGCGGCAGCAACGCCATCGGCATCTTCGACGCGTTCATCGATGACGACCAGGTCCGGCTCGTTGGTGTCGAGGCCGGTGGGGAAGCCATCGTGCCGGGGCGCCATGCGGCCCGGTTTGCCGGCGGCGCGGCCGGCATCCTGCAGGGCACACGCACCTGGGTGCTCCAGGACGCGCACGGCAACATCGAGCCGACGCATTCCGTGTCGGCCGGACTCGACTACGCCGCCATCGGACCGGAGCACGCCTTCCTGCGCGAGCGCGGGCGTGCGGAGTACTGCCACGCGTCCGATGCCGAGGCGCTCGACGCCTTCCAGGCACTGGCGCGGCTCGAAGGCATCATCCCCGCGCTCGAATCGGCGCATGCCATCGCCTACGCCATGCGCGCCGCGTCCGCACTCGGGCCAGGTGCGGTCCTGCTGGTCAACCTGTCGGGGAGGGGCGACAAGGACGTGCAGACGGCCCAGGCGGCGATCGAGGAGGCCAGTCGTGTCGCGAATTGACGAGGCCTTCGAGGCCATCCGCCGCGCAAAGACGCCCGGCCTCGTCACCTATGTCACCGCCGGCGATCCGTCGCTCGAAAGGACCGCGGAGATTCTCGAGCGGCTGGACCGCACGGGCGTCGACGTGCTCGAGGTGGGCGTTCCGTTCTCGGATCCCCTGGCCGATGGGCCGGTCATCCAGAGGGCCACCGAGCGCGCGCTGTCCGCAGGCGCCACGCTCGACGGTGTCCTCGACATGGTGGCCTCCACGCGGGAGCGTGTCCGTGCGCCGATCGTCATCTTCAGCTACGCCAATCCGATACTCCGGATGGGGCTCGACCGCTTCGTCGAGCGCGCCCGCACGTCGGGCGTGGACGGCGTGCTGACGCTCGACGTCCCTCCCGAGGAGGCCCAGGACATGCGGGATCGCCTGACCACAGCCGGGGTTGATACAATTTTCCTCTTGAGCCCGACGACGAGCGATGCGCGTATCCGTCGAGCGGCAAGCCTGGGCAGCGGCTTCCTGTACGGCATCTCGCGGCTCGGCGTCACCGGCGCGCGCGATGCCGTGGCCGATTCGGCGGCCGAACTCGCCGGCCGGATCCGGCAGGCCACCGACATGCCGCTCGCGCTCGGCTTTGGGGTCTCGCGCCCCGAGCACGTGCGCGCCATCGGCGCCTGCGCCGACGCGGCCGTTGTCGGAAGCGCGCTCGTGCAGGTCATCGCCGAGCACGGGACACGGCCCTCTTTGCTCGACGAAGTCGAGCGGTACGTGCGATGGCTGCGGAGCTGAGCCTCGACGCGCTCAGGGACGAGATCGACCGCCTCGACGAGGTGATCGTCCGGCTGCTCGATCGGCGCGCGCGGTGCGCGTTTGCCGTCGGCCGCATCAAGCGCGACGAAGGGCGGCCCATCTACGAGCCGGGCCGCGAGGCGGCGGTCATGACGCACGTCAAGGCGGTCAATGCCAGCCTTGGCGGGCCGTTGACCGAAGACGCCATCGAGCGGTTGTACGAGCGCGTCATGGACGAAGCGCGCCGCATTCAGCGCATCGAAGCGGAGCGGCTGGCGGCCGGACAGAAGGCGTCTCCTGAGGACTGACGGCGGTGGACGGATCACGCCGGCAGGTTGCCGGCGGAAGCGGCAACGGGACGAGCGAAGAGACGAGAGCAACTTATGGTAGTCGTCATGAAGGAACGCTCCACGCCTGAACAGGTGGAGCAGGTGATCGCTCACCTGGTGGGGCTCGGGATGGACGTGCACCGATCGACGGGCGCAAGCCGCGTCGTGCTGGGCGTGGTCGGGAGCGGCAAGGTCGACCCCCGGCTCATCGAGCTCATGGAAGGCGTCCACGAGGTCCTGCGCATCAGCGAGCCGTACAAGCTCGCGAGCCGGACGTTCAAGGCCGAGGACACGATCATTGCGATCGGCGATCTCCAGCTTGGCGGTGACGAGGTGATCGTGATGGCGGGTCCCTGCTCGGCGGAGAACGAGGAGCAGGTCAACACGACGGCGGCGGCCGTCAAGCGGGCCGGCGCCAAGGTCTTCCGCGGCGGCGCGTTCAAGCCTCGTTCGTCTCCGTACAGCTTCCAGGGACTTGGAGAGGAAGGACTGCGGCTCCTGCGGGCCGGCGCCAACGCGCACGACCTGAAGCTCGTCACCGAGGTCATGGACATCAGTCAGATCGAGGTCATCGACCGCTACGCCGACATCTTCCAGGTCGGCGCGCGCAACATGCAGAACTTCACGCTTCTCAGGGAGCTCGGCCGCACGCGCAAGCCCGTCCTGCTGAAGCGCGGTATCTCGGCGACGATCGAGGAGTGGCTGCTGTCGGCCGAGTACGTCCTCTCCGGCGGCAACACCAGCGTGATCCTGTGCGAGCGGGGGATCCGCACCTTCGAGACCTCCACGCGCAACACCCTCGACATCTCGGCCATCCCGATCGTGAAGCAATTGAGCCACCTGCCCGTGTTCGTCGACCCGAGCCACGGCACGGGGCGGCGGGACAAGGTGGCGCCGATGGCACGGGCAGCCGTGGCGGCGGGAGCCGACGGGCTACTCATCGAGGTGCACAGCGACCCGGATCACGCGATGAGCGACGGCGCACAGTCGCTCTTCCCCTCGCAGTTCGACCGGCTGATGGCCGAGCTCCGCATCATCGCGCCGGCCATCGGGCGCAGCATCTGCCTGGAGCCGGTGACCAGGCGCGGATGGGCGCGATAGCGGCGCCCGCGCTCGCCATTGTCGGCGACGGACTCATCGGGCGGTCGGTGCGGCTGGCGCGGCTGCGGGCGGACCCGAACGCGGCCATCGTCAGCCTCGATCGCGGAAGCGATCTTGCCGCGCTGGCGTCGGCCGATCTCGTGGTCCTCGCGGCGCCGGTGGACGCCATCCTGGCGATCGTTCCGCGGCTGCGGGACCTGGCCCCGCGAGCATCGCTCATCATCGACACGGGCAGCACGAAGCAGGCCATTGTCGCCGCGGCCGACGCGGCGGGGCTCGGGAACTTCGTCGGCGGGCATCCGATGGCCGGCGGATCCACGACGGGACCCGAGGACGCGCGGGCCGATCTCTTCGATGGCCGCCCGTGGTGGCTCGTGGTGGGCGACGTCGATCCGGACCTGCGGGCCGAGGCCCGTCGTTTCGTCGAATCGGTGGGCGCCGTGGCCATCGAGACCGATGATCGCGGCGAAGCGCACGACCGCATCGTGGCGGCCGTGAGCCACCTGCCGCAGATCGTGGCCAGCGCGCTCCTCGCGCGAGTCGGCGAGAGCGTCGGCGCCGACGGACTTCGCTCGGCCGGGGCCGGCCTTCGTGACACGACCCGCCTCGCCGGGAGCCACGCCGACATCTGGCGCAGCATTCTCGCCACGAACCAGGAGTCGATTGCCCCGCTGCTGAGAGCGCTCGCGAGCGACCTCACCGCGATTGCCGATCGCCTCGACGATTCCGCTGCGATCGATCAGCTGTTCGACCGCGCTCACCGCTGGCTGGCGAAGCGCGATTAGACTCGGGACCCCGGACCCTCCCGGACCTCCCCGGCCGCCTCCGCCTTCGCGACGGCGGGACCTGACCGGACCTTCCCGGACCTTACATACAATGCTTCCATGAACAAAGCGATCGACACCGCCGACGAGGCGGTCGCCATCATCCCGGACGGCGCCAGCATCATGATGGGCGGGTTCGGCCTGTGCGGCATCCCGGAGAATCTCATTGCCGCGCTCCGCCGCCGCGGTACGCGTGATCTCACGATCATCAGCAACAACGCCGGCATCGACGAGTTCGGCGTTGGACCGCTGCTCGCGTCGCGGCAGGTGCGCAAGATGATCTCGACCTACGTCGGCGAGAACAAGGAGTTCGAGCGGCAGTTCCTGCAGAAGGAGATCGAGGTCGAGCTCGTGCCGCAGGGGACCTTCTCGGAACGCATCCGGGCCGGCGGCGCCGGCATTGCCGCCTTCTTCACGCCCACGGGCGTCGGCACGCTCATCGCCGAAGGGAAGGATGTGCGGGAGTTCGACGGCCGATCGTACCTGCTGGAGCGTGCGCTTCGCGCGGACTTCGCGTTCGTCAAGGCCTGGAAGGGCGATCGCGCCGGCAATCTCGTCTATCGCCGTACGGCCCGCAACTTCAATCCGGTGATGGCCACGGCGGCCGCCACGACGCTGGCAGAGGTCGAGCAGCTGGTCGAGACGGGGGAGATCGACGGCGATCAGGTGCACACGCCGGGAATCTTCGTGAAGCGGATCCTCCAGGGCCGCGATTACCTCAAGAGCATCGAGAAGCGGACGACACGTGATGGATAAACGCGAGCGCATTGTCACGCGGGTGGCGCGGGAGCTGAAGGACGGCGACTACGTCAATCTCGGCATCGGCCTGCCCACGCTGGTCGGCAACCACGTGCCGCCGGGCGTGGAGATCACGCTGCACTCCGAGAACGGGATGCTGGGCGTCGGACCCTATCCGACGGAGAGCGAGGTCGATCCCGATCTCATCAATGCCGGCAAGGAAACGGTGACCGAACTTGCCGGCACTTCGTACTTCAGCAGCGCCGATTCGTTCGCGATGGTGCGCGGCGGGCACGTGGATCTGACCGTGCTCGGCGCACTCCAGGTCGACGAAGAGGGCAACCTCGCCAACTGGATGATTCCCGGCAAGATGGTCAAGGGCATGGGCGGCGCGATGGATCTCGTCGCCGGCGCGCGCCGGGTGATCATCGCCATGGAGCACGCCACCAGGGACGGCGAGCACAAGATCGTCGAGCGGTGCACGCTGCCGCTCACCGGCGTGGGCGTCGTGGACCAGATCATCACCGAGATGGCCGTCATCGACGTGACGCCCGAGGGCCTCGTGTTACGGGAGATCGCCTCGGACACGACCGAGGAGGCCGTCCGTGCCGCGACCGGTGCGACATTGATCGTCCGGGGGGACATCGGCCGCTTCTGAGGGAACTTCGCGGCCGGCCGCCACGTCAGACCAGTCGAGAAAGGGGTGGTCATGTCCATCCTGTTCACGGCCGTCGTCGCGCTGGCCTCGGCATTGACGATTGGCGCCGGCGCGGCCGGAGCAGAGGTTCAACCTCCGAACCCGGACCCGCCGGAGCGGGCGCCGGTCTATCAGCTCACGGGGGCCCGTGTGGCGATCGGGCGCGATGCGCACGTGGCCGCGAACGAAGAGGTGACCGAAGCCGTCGTGGTCATCGGGGGCTCGCTGCGCGTCGATGGCCGCGTACGGGACGGCATCCTGGTCGTGGGCGGCGACCTCCATCTCGGGCCCACGGCAGACGTCCGGGGGGACATTGCGCTCGTCGGCGGGGAGCTGACGCGCGACAGCGGCTCGCGCCTCATCGGCAGCGTCAGCGACGTGTCGTTCGGAGAGTGGGGACGGCTCGTCGACGTCAGGTGGTGGCCGGTCCGCGATCTTGGCGGACTCGGCCGATGGCTGGGGCTGGTGGCCACCATCGCACGGGTCTCGGTCCTCGCCGTTCTCATGCTGGCCATGCTCCTGGTGGCACGGGGTCCGGTGGGGCGCGTCGGTCGCACCGCCGCAGCCGAGCCCGTGCGCGCGATTGTGGTGGGCCTCGCCGCCGAGGTCCTGTTTCTGCCGCTGCTGCTCATCTTCTCGATCCTGCTCGGCCTCACCGTGATCGGCCTGCCGTTCGTGGCGCTGCTCGTGCCCGCAGCATTTCTCACCGCGCTGGCGGCGCTCCTGCTCGGGTTCACCGCGCTCGCCTGCAGGCTGGGGGAATGGGTCGAGGCCCGCATGGGCTGGACGCCGCATAGCGCTGTCATGGCGACGGTCGTCGGCCTGCTGCTGATCGTCGGGCCGACGCTCGCCGCGCGCGTCCTCGACGTCGTCCCGGT
Organism: uncultured Bifidobacteriaceae bacterium; assembly: GCA_964543955.1. GTDB lineage: Bacteria > Acidobacteriota > Vicinamibacteria > Vicinamibacterales > UBA2999 > VFZN01. The sequence goes on along the minus strand of CAZJBN010000009.1, from coordinate 24,198 downwards.
GTCCCTGCACACGTTCGCCTTCGCCCTACTCGCGGCCGGCGCCCTCGCCGAGTTCGTGATCTGGACCATCGGCCTCGGCGCAACGCTCCTGACGGGATTCGGCCGCGTGAACACGATCGACGCGTAGGGCGAGTCGCATTCCCGTAACGATCGACACGCGCAGGGCGGGTCGTCCGCCGTCGCCAAGGCCATGGCGGACTCGCCGTCGCTTCAGCGGAGGCGGTCAGACCCGCCATCCGGCCAGGTCGCGGCCCTCGCCGGACCCTTCTGCCTGCATACTTCCCGTGTGCTGTCCGCCCTTGCCGTTCGCCTGACCGCTGCCACCGAACGTTACGTACCGAGTGCGTTTGCCATTGCGCTCGTGCTCACCTTCGTCACGTTCGGCCTCGCCATGGCGGTGGCCGGCGCGTCGCCCGCGCAGGTGATTGTCGAGTGGGGCAACGGCTTCTGGACGCTCGTCCCTTTCGCGATGCAGATGGCGCTCGTCGTGCTCACGGGCTACCTGGTCTCGACGGCGCCCGTGGTCGATCGGGGCTTTGGCGTCCTCTCGCGGCTGGCCACGACGCCCCGGCGCGCGGTGGTTCTCATGGCGCTCGCCTCGATGGCGCTCGCCTGGGTGCACTGGGGGCTGAGCCTCATCGGCTGCGCGATGTTCGTGCGGCACGTGGTCCGGGCCGAGCCCCGCGTGGACTACCGCCTGCTCGTCTGCACGGCGTACTTCGGGATGGGCGCCACCTGGCATGCCGGCCTGTCGGCTTCGGCGCCGCTGCTGGTCGCGACCCCGGGTCACTTCCTGGAGGAGACGATCGGCCTCATTCCGATCGCCGAAACCATCTTCAGCCCGTTCAATCTCGGCCTGACCGCGATTGTCGTGGCGCTGCTCGCCGTGCTGGCCGGCGTCCTTCACCCGCCTCCCGCGCGGACCCGCACGATTGTGCCGGCGGTGCTCGACTCCCTGGACCGCTTCGATCCGCCGTCGCCTCCCGGGTCGCCGACGCCGGCGTCGAGGCTGGACCACTCCCGCCTGCTCACGCTGGCGGTCGGCACGTCGGGGATGGCCTGGCTCGCGTGGTACTTCGCAACAGAGGGCTTCTCGCTGACGCTCGACGTGCTGAACTTCGCGTTCATGATGCTCGCCGTCCTGCTGCACCGCTCGGCCGCGTCGATCCTGGCCGCGGCCGAGAAGGGCGGCGCGCTCCTCTCGGGCATCGTGCTGCAGTTTCCGTTCTACGCGGGGATGTACGGCGTCATCCAGGGTACCGGGCTTGCGACGATCGCCGGGGAGGCCATTGCCGCGATGGCCAGTCCCGAAACGCTGCCGCTCCTGCTCTACTGGTATTCGGGGCTGGTCAACTACTTCGTGCCGTCCGGCGGATCGAAGTGGGCCATCGAAGCGCCGTACCTGGTCGACGCGGCCACGCGGCTTGGCGTGCCGACGCCGCAGGTCGTCCTGGCCTATGCCTGGGGCGACATGTCGACCGACATCATCCAGCCCTTCTGGGCGCTGCCGCTCCTCGCGGCGGCACGCATCGACTTCCGCGAGATCCTGGGCTATGCGGCAGTGGTCTTCCTGGTCTACAACGTGGTCGTGTCGATGGCGTTCTGGCTGCTGCCTCGGTTGTGACAGGGGCCAGCGAGGCCTGCCTCGGACCGCCGAACATGCCCGGCCTCGCCGGCCCGTGCTGCCCTGGCCCGCTCCTGCACGCCGTTTCGTGCCGCGTCCCGTCGCGACGCCGAAACCGTGCAAGAGGTCCGTCCGAAGGGCGCGTGGTTGGGTGTTACACTACGGTGTTTTGGCCCGCCTCCGGGCATGGCGTCCGGGAGCGTTCGGAGAGGAGAAGGCCCACCAAAGCCTCGTTGACGCATGCCAGTGGCGTACGAAGTCCCCCGCATCCAGGTCCTGTCCATTCCAGCCGCACAGGCGAACGTCGACCTCGTCATCGTCCCCATTGCCGAGGATCACGCCGCATCGGTCACCGAGGTCTTCGATTCGGCCGTGGGCGGCGCGCTCGCGGCGGCCCTCGACCGCGGTGAGTTCACGCCGAAGGCCTGCGAGGTCTTTGCGGCGCCCATCACGGCCGCCGGTTGGATCCCCACGCAGATGCTGTTCGTCGGCGGAGGCCCGCGTGGCGAGATCGGCGCCGAGCGCTTCAGGCGCATGGCGTCCACGGGGCTGGCCGTGGCCCGGAACCAGAAGCGCGCGCGCGCGGCATGGGTCGACGTCGAACCCGGGCGCCTCGAGACCGCGGCCAGGCTGGACCTGGTCGCCGAGGGTCTGACCGTGGCCAACTTCGACGGCGCGATTCACCGCACGCGGGGCGATGCGCGGTTCTTCGTGACCGAGGCGGCCATCCTGACCGCGTCGACCGGCGGCGCCGCCGACGCCACCCGCGGCCGCATCGTCGGGGACGCCATCAACTCGGCACGCGTCCTCATCAACGAGCCGGGCAACTTCCTGCCGCCGGCGCTGCTGATCGACAAGGCCGCATCGCTCGCGTCGGTGCCCGGCGTCGCCGTGGAGGTGTTCGACGAGCGGCGCCTCGAGGCGCTGGGCATGGGCCTCCTGCTCGGCGTCGGGCAGGGGAGCGCCAACCCGCCGCGCATGCTGGTGGCCCGCTACGAGCCCGAGGGAGCGCCTTCAGGCGTCACACTCGGCCTGGTGGGGAAGGGCATCACCTTCGATACGGGCGGCCTCTCTCTCAAGCCCTCGGACGGCATGGAGCGCATGAAGGACGACATGGCGGGCGGGGCCACGGTCGTCGCAGCCCTCAGGGCGATTGCGCTGCTCGAGCTGCCCATTCGGGTCGTGGCACTCGTGCCCGCCGCGGAGAACATGCCCGGCGGCCGCGCCGTCAAGCCCGGCGACATCCTGCGCGGCGCGTCAGGGCTGACCGTCGAAGTCAACAACACCGATGCCGAGGGGCGCCTCATTCTCGGCGATGCCCTGTGGTACGCGCGTCAGCTGGGCGCCACGCACCTGGTGGACGTGGCCACGCTGACCGGGGCGTGCGTCGTGGCCCTCGGCAAGATCACCACCGGGCTCTTCGGCGCACCCGACTCGTGGGTCGAGGCGCTTCGCGCGGCGGCCGATCGCGGGGGCGAGAAGCTGTGGCCGCTTCCGGTCTTCGACGAATACAAGGAATCGCTCAAGAGCGACATCGCCGACTTGCTCAACAGCCCGGGGCGGCCGGCCGGCTCCATCACCGCGGCGCTCTTCCTGAAGGAATTCGCCGGCCAGGGACCCTGGGCCCACCTCGACATAGCCGGGACCGCCTGGGCCGACGAGCAGAAGCCCTGGATGCCGAAGGGCGCGACGGGCGCCATGGTCCGCACGCTCGTCGAGCTGGGCCGGTCGGATCTCTCGCGCTGACGCCCGGTGCTACACTGAACGTGTGTTGTTCCAGCAGGCGCCCGAGCGGTTTCCTGACGCCATCACGCCGACGATTGTCGTCCAGACGTCGACGAAGCCCTCGCCCGAGCTGAGCATGATCGACGTCGCCGTCGCCGCCTTCGGGCTGACCGGCGTCATCATGGCGGCGGCCCTCGTGGCGGGCATCCTCGCCGGCGTGCTCTTCATCTGGTACCGATCCCGGCACGCCATCACCATCATCGAAGCCCGCGGCGGGCAGCACGACTTCTTCAAGGTGTGAAGTGAGAAGTGAGAAGTGAGAAGTGAGAAGTGAGAAGCTCGCGCACGGGCGCGATTCATCGCAGCTTCTCACTTCTCACTTTTCACTTCTCACTTCTCCCTTCTCCCTAGGGCCGATCCGCGATCGTCGACTGCCGCTTGAGTGAGAGGCGGTACTTCATCACGGCCTCGTGCAGCGATTCGGCAATCCGCTGCTTGTAGGCGTTGGTCTTCAGCAGCTGTGCCTCCTGACGATTGGTCAGGAAGGAGATTTCCGCCAGCACGCTCGGCATGCCCGCGCCGATGAGGACCACGAAGGGCGCCTTCTTCACGCCGCGGTTCCGGACGGCCTTGTTCGTCCTGCGAAGCCGCGTGACCATCGATTCCTGCACCATCGCCGCCAGGTCGCGCGACTCGTCCAGCTTGTTGTTGAGCGCAATCGCCTTGATGATGTCGGGCAGGTTGTGCATCGCGCTCTCGGACGAGGAGTTCTCGCGCGCGGCGACGGCTTCGGCTTCAGGCGAAGACGCGAAGCTCAGGTAGTAGGTCTCGATGCCGCTCGACTCCGGGTTCCGGCTGGCGTTGGCGTGAATCGACAGGAAGAGGTCCGCGCCCTCGCGGTTGGCGATGGCCGTTCGCTCCTCGAGCGGCACGTACACGTCGGTGCGCCGCGTCAGGATGACCTCGATGCCGTCCTCCTTCTCCAGCAGTTTCTCCAGCCGAAGGGCGACGTCGAGCGTCAGGCCGGCCTCCTGCAGACCGCGCACGTTCGTGCCGGGGTCGCGACCGCCGTGCCCCGGATCGATCACGATCCGCGAGACGCTCAAGCCGAGCTGCCGGGACAGGGAGAATCCGCCCGTCGCGTTCGAGGATGGCGCCGCGGGCACGGGGCGGTCGGCGGTTGCCGCCGGTGGAAGCGCCGCCGGCGTGGTCGCCCCGGGGGCCGCGGTGGAGGTCATGGGTGCCGCCGGCACTGTCGCCGCGGGAGTGGCTTCCGAGGCGCCGGAGTCGTTCGCCACCGTCGTCGGCGCAGTCACCATGGCGCGGCGAGCCGGTCCGGCCGAGCGCCGCTCGAAGTCGATCACGAGCCGGAACGGGTTGTACAGCGTGAACACGCTGTAGCGCGACACGCCTTCGAGGTCCAGCACCACGCGCACGATGTTGTCGGGATGGCGGCCGGTGCGGATCTGCCGGATGATGTCGTCGGAGTAGGAGATGACCTTGTCGACGAGTGCCGGCGCCAGCTGCACGTTCTTCAGATCGAAGAACACCCGATCGGGCCCGGCAATCCGCTCTTCCCGATACGCCACTTCGCGCTCGATCTCGAGCGTCACGCGAACCGATCCGGGCAGCACCGACCGCTGAATCGCGTGCAGCCTGGCGGGACCCGCGCTGCCGATGGCCGGCGGTTCATCGGCTGTCGGTGCGGACGTCATCGTCGGGACGGGGATGCTCACCGCCGGAGGCGGAACCGGCCGCGGTGGAGCGGCCGGTGGAGCAGACGGCAGCGACGCTTCGACCGACTCGGCGGCCTCCACCCCCTTCAGCTGGGTGCGCGCCCGCCTGATGAGCGAGCTCGACGGGTACTCGCGAATCAGCCACCCGTACAGCTGAACGGCCTTGGCGCGATCGTCGGCCCTGCCGAATCGCCGGTAGGCCGACTCCGAGAGCCGCGCACCCTGCCAGAGTGCGTTGTCCGAATAGGCCGACGTCGGATAGCGCCGGGGGATGTACTCGTAGGCCGCCACGAGGCGGGTCACGTCGCGGAGGAGCGCCGTCCGCTGGCTTGCCGGCAGATCGCCCGGCCGATCGAGCCGTTGACGAAGCGTGGTCTCTCGCGACAGGGCGCTCTCGTAGCGGGTTCTGGCCGACTGCGCAAGCGCAGGCCCGACCCCCGCGACGAGCATCAGCCCGACGCACATCAACCCGATCCGGATCCGGACGATCGACCGGCGCTCGACGTTCATCGCAGTTGCGCGTCCACCTCGTCGAAGTAATTGCGTTCGACGAGCACTTCCCGGGGCTTCCCGCCGGTTGCCGGCGACACCAGACCCTCGGCTTCCATCATGTCCACCAGCCGCGCGGCGCGGCTGAACCCGATGCGCATCTTCCGCTGCAGATAGGAAATGGAGACCTGCCCGCTCGTCACCACGATGCGCGCGGCTTCGTCGTAGAGGTCGTCCTTCTCGTAGACCAGTTCCTCGGGGCCGCCCTTCTTGTCGTCCGCCGTGATGGTGTCGTCGAAGCTCGGCTTGCCCTGCTTGCGCAGGAAGCTGGCGAGCCGGGCCGATTCCTGTTCGGAGATGTACGGCCCGTGGAGGCGGATGTGGCGCGACGAGGCCGGCGGCAGAAACAGCATGTCGCCCTTGCCGAGCAGCTGCTCGGCGCCGTTGCTGTCGAGGATCGTCCGCGAATCGATCTTGGACGACACGCGGAACGAGATGCGCGACGGCAGGTTGGCCTTGATGAGGCCCGTGATGACGTCCACCGACGGACGCTGGGTCGCCAGGATCAGGTGGATGCCGACCGCGCGCGCCATCTGCGCCAGCCGGCAGATCGATTCCTCGACCTCGTTGCCGGCCACCATCATCAGGTCCGCCAGCTCGTCCACCACGACGACGATGAACGGAAGCGGCCGCGGCATCTGTCCGTTCTCCGGCGCTTCGTTGGCTTCGATCATCGCCCGCACGTTGCGGTTGAACTGCTCGATGTTCCTCACGCCGAACGCCGCGAGCGTCTTGTAGCGCTCCTCCATCTCGCGCACGGCCCAGCGAAGCGCGTTCGCGGCCTTCTTGGGGTCCACGACGACCGGCGACAGCAGGTGGGGGATGTCTTCGTACATCCCGAGCTCGAGCCGCTTCGGGTCGATCATGATCATGCGCACGTCGTCGGGCGTGGCGCGGTAGAGCAGGCTCGTCAGCATCGCGTTGAGGCCGACCGACTTGCCGGTGCCGGTGGAGCCGGCGATGAGCAGGTGCGGCATGGTTGCCAGGTCGGCCATGTACGGCTCGCCGTGAATGGTCTTGCCGAGTGCGAAGGTCAGTCGCGACGTCGTCCGCGTGTACGCCTCGCTCTCGAGCAGCTCGCGGAGCGAGATCGCCTCGCGGTTCGGGTTCGGAATCTGGATGCCCACCGTCGACTTGCCGGGAATGCGATCGATCAGGATGGACTCGGCCCGCATGGCCAGGCAGAGGTCGTCCGACAGGCCGGTGACCTTCGAATACTTCACGCCGGCGTCGGGCTTGAACTCGAACGTGGTGACGACGGGCCCGGGATGAATCTGGACGACGGAGCCCTCGACGGAGAACTCGCGGCACTTCTCCTCGAGCAGCCGTGCGGCGTCCATCAGCTCGCGTTCGTCGATCTTGCGCTCGGCCTTCGGCGGATCGAGCAGCGTCAGCGGCGGGAGCGTGAAGCCTCCGAGGCGCCGCTCGACCGGCGTGCGGTCGGGCTCGGGCAGCGGCAGCGGCTGGGCCAGCGGTTGTCGCACAGGCGGACGAGCCTGCACGACGGCAGGCGTCGTGCGCGGCTCCGCGGCCGGCGCCTCGGGCCGCGAGGCCAGCCGCTCGCGCGACGGCGGCGGCTCGGGAGGCGGCGCCGGGGCGCGCGTCACCTTGGGCGCGCGGACCACCGGCTCGGGCGTGTCAGCCTTGCCGTGCTTGGCCATGACCTCCCGCCTCAGCTGCGCCTTGCGCCGCTCCTCGAGGCGCACGCGCCACCAGACCACGCCCTGGTGGACGAGCCCCTCGAGGCTGCGGAAGAGCAGGGTGAAGAGGCGGCCGAACGAGAACTGCGTCGCCAGGATCACGGCGCCGGCCATGATCGCCATCAAGACGATGATCGATCCCGTGCGGCTCAGCACGTCGGACATCAACCCGCCGATCCACTCGCCGATGTAGCCGCCCGCCCGAAACGATCGCGGACCGAGCGCCAGGCTGCCGAGGGTCACCGCCATGAACGCGCTCGCGCACGCGAAGAGGAGGAGCGTGCCCGTCAGTTTCGTGTAGACCGAATCGAGTGCGCGGCACCAGAAGTAACGCCAGCCGATGACGGCCACGGTCGCCGGGATGAGGAACGAGGCGTACCCCAGGAGCTGGAACGACAGCTCGGCGACGAACGCGCCGACGCGCCCGGCGAAGTTGACCGGCGTCTCGTGGGTGCCGGTGCTGAAGAACCACGCGGGATCGTTGGCGTCGTAGCTGGAGAGCGCCACGAGCCAGAGCAGCGCGACGGCGAAGAGCGCCACGCCCACGACTTCGCTCACGCGCCGCGACAGGGCGGACCCCGATGCACTCACTGCGGCCAATTCAGATCTCCATCACGACGGGCAGCACCAGCGGGCGCCGACCCGTGTGTTTCCGCAGGAAGCGCCGCACCTCGACGCGGATCCGCTCCTGCATGAGCCCCGGGTCGCGGCGTTCTTCGACGCTGCACCCTTCGATGACCTCTGCCAGCCGGCTGGCGCCTTCCGCCAGCAGATTGGTATCCGACGTCGTCACGAACCCGCGCGCGACGATCTCCGGCACGCCCTCGATCCCGCCGGTCTGCCTGTTGATGGCGACGATCGGCACCACCATCCCGTCCATGGCGATGTGCCGCCGATCGCGCAGCACCTCGTCGCCGACCTCGCCGACGCGGCTCCCGTCGATGAGCACGCGGCCGGCCGGCGCCTTGCCTTCGAGCCGTCCGCCCCGGGCATCGAGCCGCACGACGTCGCCGTCCTCGGCCATGAGCACGGTCACCGGCGTGGGCAGCCCGCCCGTGACGATCTCCGCCACCCGCGCATGGCGCGCGAGCAGGCGGTATTCCCCGTGGATCGGCATGAAGTACCGCGGCCGGACGATCGACAGGATGAGCTTCAGCTCCTCGCCGGAGCCGTGGCCCGACACGTGGACGTGCTTGTCCGACTCGGTGACAACGTCCACGCCGCGCCGGGCCAGGTGATTGAGCACGCGTCCGATGGGCTTCTCGTTGCCCGGAATCGCGCGCGCGGACATCACGACACGGTCGCGACCCGTCAGCCGGACGTGGCGGTGATCGTCGATGGCGATCCGCGACAGCGCGGCGTTCGGCTCGCCCTGCGAGCCGGTGGCCAGGCAGAGCACGTCCTGCGCCGGGAAGTTGGGGACGTCGCTGTCCTTGATCGTCACGCCGGTCTGGACGTGCAGGTGGCCGAGACGCTGCGCGATCTGGGAGTTCTCGATCATCCCGCGCCCGACGAAGGCCACCTTCCGATCGAACTCGGCGGCCAGGTCCACCAGGACCTGCAGGCGGTGGAGGCTCGACGAGAAGGTCGCCACGACGAGCCGGCCTTCGGTCGTCGTGAAGATCTCCTCGAAGGCGTCCTCGACATCGCGCTCCGATCCCGTGAAGCCGCGGCGGTCCACGTTCGTGCTGTCGCACATGAGGAGCGTCACGCCTTCGGCGCCCAGCTGCGCAAAGCGCGGCAGGTCGAAGGCATCGCCGTCGAGAGGGGTCTGGTCGATCTTGAAGTCGCCGGTGTGCAGCAGGAGACCCTGCGGGGTCCGGATGGCCACGGCCACGCAGTCCGGCATGCTGTGCGTCACGCGGATGAACTCCAGCGTGAACGGTCCAATCGTCACCGTGTCGCGCGGCTTGATCGGCACCAGGCCCGGCGCATGCTCGACCTCGTGCTCCTCGAGCTTCGGCGTGACGAACGCGAGCGCCAGCGGCGTGCCGTAGAGAGGACCGGTCACATGGGGAAGCACGTACGGCACGGCCCCGATGTGGTCTTCGTGAGCGTGCGTCAGGATGAGCGCCTTCACCTGGCCGGGACGCGACTCGAGGTACGTGAGGTCCGGCACAATCAGGTCCACGCCCGGGAGGTCGGCGTCGGGGAACATCGCGCCGGCGTCGATGAGGATAGTCGTCTCCCCACACGAGATGGCCATCATGTTGAGGCCGAACTCGCCAAGGCCGCCCAACGGCACCACGTCCACCGGAAGTGCTCCTGCGGGCAAATCCGCAGGCGCCGAACCAAGCATGAGCAGAATCCCAGCCAGCGCGGGACCCGAGGACGGGCTCCGACACGACGGCAAATTCAGGCGCTGGGAAGGCCTGAGAACGAGGCGGGTTTTCGGCCGAAACTATAGCACGGACGAGCGATTGGCCGCAGTAAATACATCCGCAAGTCTTGCCAGTTCAACAAGCTGCAGCGTTTCGGGCCGCCGGGTTCCGTCCACGCCGGCCGCCGCCAGCGATTCGACCGGATCCGCGCCGATCGCATCGGCAAACGGCTTCAGCGCGTTCCTCAGCGTCTTGCGCCGCTGGGTGAACATCGTCCGCACCATGCGCGTGAAGAGGGCCTCGTCGGCCAGCGCCACGCGGGGAGGCCGGAACCTCAGCCTGAGCACGGCCGAGGACACCCTGGGCGCCGGTCTGAAGGCACCCGGCGGAAGGGCCAGGAGGCGCGTGGCGTCGGCGTGCAGGCCGGCGAGAATCGACAAGACACCGTACTCCTTCGATCCGGGGCCGGCCAGCAGGCGGTCGGCGACCTCTTTCTGCAGCATGAGCGTCGCGTCGGTCACGCCGCGTGTCGATTGGGCAAGTGCCAGGACGCGGAACAGGATTGGCGATGAGATGTTGTAGGGCAGGTTGCCGACGATGCGTACCGGATGTTCAGGGGCGGGCTGGTTGCCCAGCCAGTCGGCGATGACGGTCGCGAGATCCACGTCCAGCACGTCGCGCTCGACGACGCTCACCCCGGGCAGGACCTCGGCAGCCAGCGCCCGGGCGAGGTCGCGGTCGACTTCGATGGCCAGCAGCCGCGACACGCGAGAGGCGAGCGGGCGCGTGATGGCCCCGCGGCCGGGGCCGATCTCGACGAACACGTCATCCGGCCGCGCGTCGAGGACGTCGACGAGCTTGGCGACCCAGGGCGCCTCCAGGAAGTGCTGGCCGAACCGCCTACGAGCTGTCGCCACGCCAGTAGCGCTCCTCGATCTCCATGATCTCGTCCTCGCTCAGGCCGAAGTAGTGTCCGAGCTCGTGAATGAGCGTCTCGCCGATCGCGACGACAATCTCGTCCTCGCTCTCGCAGTCGTCCTCGATACTGCCCTGGTAGAGCGTGATGCGGTCGGGCAGCGCGTTGCCGTGATCCCACCGTCGTTCGGGCAGCGGTGTCCCCTGGTAGAGCCCGAGCAGCACGTCCTCGGGCCCCATGTCCATCTCGTCCAGGAGGTCGTCGGCAGGGTAGTCCTCGATCACGATCGCGACGTTCTTGACCTCGCGCGCGAAGCGGGCGGGGATGGTGTCGATGGCCTCGGCCACGAGCGTGCGAAAGTGCGCCCGTGTCATCGATGTGCGTAGTCGCAGGACGGCCGTGCGTTGCAGAGATGACAGAGCGGCTTCGGCCTGCAGATGCGCCGTCCGTGCAGGATGAAGGTATCCGAGGCGACGGTCCACTTCTTCTTCGGAATGAGCGTGCCCAGCAGTTCTTCCACCGTGACGGGATCGTCCGAGTGCACGAGCCCGATGCGGTTGGTGACCCGAAGCACGTGGCGGTCGACGGGCAGGCCCGGCACGCCCAGGGCGTGACCGAGGACCACGTTGGCCGTCTTCCGCCCGACGCCGGGAAGCACGGTGAGGGCCTCCATCGACGCCGGCACCCTGCCGCCGTGTTCGTCGACGAGGATCGTCGCCATGCCGATGAGCGCCCGCGCCTTCTGGCGGAAGAAGCCCGTCGAGTGGATGAGCGCCTCGAGCTCGTCGGGGTCGGCCTTGGACAGGCGCACCGCGTCCGGAAACCTGGCGAAGAGCGCGGGCGTGACCAGGTTCACGCGCTGATCGGTGGATTGAGCCGACAGCATGGTCGCCACCAGCAGCTCGAAGGCGTTCCGGTAGGCGAGCTCGGTATCGGCGCCCGGATGCTGCTTCGCGAGCGCGGCCAGGATGCGTCGCGCTTCGGTGGCGGTCTTCATGGCCGGGCGGTCAGTGGACCGGGCCCTTTCCCGGCGCCGGCCCCGGCGCGGGCGGCGAAGGCGGCGTGTGCGACTCGGAGAAGACGCGCAGGTTCTCCTGCAGCGCCGCAATGAGCGTGGGCACGAACTGCACCGGGATCACGATCCGTGCGCGAACGGGGGCACGAACGACGTGCTCCTGCTCGGCGTGCTGGATCTCCTTCTCCGAGAGCGGCTGCACCTCGCAGAAGGAGAGCGTGAAGTCGAACGGCGTGTGATTGACCGCGCAGAAGTTGGCGTAGGTCCGCGGTTCCCTGGTCTCGTCGTCGGGGATGATGGTGAAATTGATCTGCTTGCGGTCGGTCATGGGATGGGCTCCGGATGTGGGCGCCGAAGGCTCTGGCTCAAGCGTATCAAGAACCCGCCTGCCGGGGGGCGCCAGGCATGTGGCCGCAGCCTACGTCCGGAGATGCCGCCGCGCTGTCTAGTACTTTCTCATCACGCCGACGACGACGCCCTGAATCTGCACCCCGTCGGGATCCACGTAGATCGGCTGCATCGTCTGGTTGGCGGGCTGCAGGCGGATTCTGCCCGCCTCCCGATAGAACTTCTTGAGCGTGACATCCTGGCCGCCGACGAGCGCGATGACCATCTCGCCGTTGTCGGCCGACTTGCGGTCCTCGACGACCACCCAGTCGCCATCGCGGATCTGTTCGTCGATCATCGACTCGCCGCGGACGCGCAGCACGTAGGTGTCGCGGCGGCCGGCGACGAGCGACTCGGGAACGGCGATCGACTCGCCGGAGGTGACTGCCTCGATGGGCATCCCCGCGGCGACGTAGCCGAGCATGGGCAGCTCGAGGGCCCGGCCGCCTGCACGGCTGGGCAGCAGTTCGACCGAACGGCTGCGGTTCCAGCTGCGGCGGATGAAGCCCTTGTCCTGGAGATTGGTGAGGTGCTTGTGCACCGTCGCCAGCGACGACAGCTTGAAGCGCGTGCCGATCTCCTCCAGGCTCGGCGCGTAACCATGCTGCTGGATGAACTCGTTGAGGTAATCCAGGATCTCGCGCTGACGTTTGGTGAGCGGCTGCACGGTGCCTCCTTGCGACCCCGAGGGCGAAGATACGGCCAAGGTCTAAGGGAGGGTAAACAAACAAAAGGCGAAAGTCAACCGTTCTGGTTTAGACTCGGGTTCATGCGGCTGCTGATCGCCACACTCGCCGCGTCATCCCTGGCCACGGCCGTCGCTCTCGCCATGTCCGCGCCGACACCGCAACAGGCCGACGCCTTCGATCGCAAGCTCAATACGGTCATCGAACGCGGCGTCCACGAACCGAGCGGGCACACGACACCATTTGCCGCCGACGAGCTGAATGCATATCTCCAGTTGCGGATGGCAGACCGCTTCCCGTCGGGCGTGACCGAGCCGTCGGTGACGTTTCTCGGCCAGGGGCGCCTGAGCGGCAGTGCCATCGTGGACCTCGACGGCATCCGCAAGAAGAGCAGCGGCGGCTGGCTCGATCCGACGGCGTACCTCTCGGGTCGGCTGCCCGTCACCGCCATCGGCACGCTGCAGACCGAGGACGGGAGCGGCCGCTTCGTGATCGAGAGCGCGGATGTGAGCGGCATCACGATTCCGAAGGCCCTTCTCCAGGAAGTCGTCACCTACTACACGCGGTCGCCGGAGCTCCCGAGGGGCGTCAATCTCGATGACCCGTTCGACCTGCCGCTCGGGATTCAGCGCATCGACGTCAACCCGGGCGTCGCCATCGTCGTTCAATAGCCGAGACGCTTGCCCAACGGCAACCGACCGGCACGCGCCCCGGGCACCCTGTGCACCCGAGCACTTGAGCACTTGAGCACCCGTGCCCCTTGTGCACCTGAGCACCTGTGCACCCGGGCACTCGAGCACCTGCGCACCCTGAGCACCCGGGCACTCGAGCACCTGCGCACCCTGAGCACCCTGAGCACCCGGGCACTTGAGCACCCGGGCACCTGAGATAATCCCGTATGCCCGACGACGTCCTGCAGATGTCGCTGCAGTACCTGAAGGGCGTGGGCCCTCGCAAGGCGGCCGATCTCGAGAAGGCGGGGCTGCGCACGGTCGAGGACCTGCTCTTCCGCTTCCCGATGCGATACGAGGATCGGAGCCGGCTCCAGCCCATCGTGGGCCTTCGTCCCGGACAGATGGCGGCCATCGCCGGCGAGGTCCTGCACAGCAGCCTGCAGCACACGCGGCGGAGCGGGTTCCGCCTCTTCACCGCGCTCGTGCAGGACGCCAGCGGACAGATCCAGGTGGTGTGGCCCAACCAGGCGTTCCTGAAGGACGTGATCCGCCCGCATCAGCGCATCGTGCTCTTCGGCAAGGTCGAGTACTGGGGCTCGCGAGGCCTTCAGATCACCGACCCCGACTACGAGATCATTCGCGACGCCCAGGGCGAGGCGCCGGACGCGGCGGCGGACGAACCGCTGCACACCGGACGGATTGTCCCGGTGTACGAGCGTGCCGGCCACGTCACGACGAACATGCAGCGGCGCGTCGTGTGGCAGGCGCTCCGGGACCTGCCCGACACGCTGTTCGACCCGGTTCCGGCGGACATCCTGGCCGTCGAACGCTGGCCGTCACGCGTCGCTGCGCTCCGGCAGGCGCACTTTCCGCCGGCGGACACCGACGTGGACGCGCTCAACCGGTTCGAGACGCCGGCGCAGCGCCGGTTGATCTTCGAGGACTTCTTCGTCTTCCAGGCGGGTCTCGCGCTTCGCCGCCACGAGAACTCGCAGGTGCGCAAGGCACGCGTCTGCACGGTCACCGACGAGACGCGCGCGGCGGCGCGGGCCGTGCTGCCCTTCAAGCTGACGACAGGCCAGCGCGAAGCGCTGGCCGAGATCGTCGCCGACATGCAGCGCGACTGGCCGATGCAGCGGCTGCTCCAGGGCGACGTCGGCGCTGGCAAGACGATCGTCGCGCTCCTGGCGGCGGTGGTCGCGATGGAGAATGGCTTCCAGGTCGCGGTGATGGCGCCGACCGAGATCCTGGCCGAGCAGCACTTCCGGACGATCATGCGATGGCTCGACGGCACGCGTTATCGGGTCCGCTTGCTGACGGGTCGCGTGACGGCGGCCCAGCGCCGCGACCTGCTCCCGGCGATTGCCCGCGGGGACATCGACCTCGTCATCGGCACGCACGCGCTCGTGCAGCAGCACGTGACGTTCCGCAACCTCGCGCTCGTCGTCATCGACGAGCAGCATCGGTTCGGCGTCATCCAGCGCGGCGTGCTGGCGGGCAAGGGCGATCATCCGGACGTGCTCGTCATGACGGCCACGCCGATTCCACGGACGCTGGCGCTCACCGCCTGTGGCGACATGGAGGTCTCGGTCATCCGCGGGCTTCCGCCGGGACGCAAACCCGTCCGGACGATCGTCAAGCCGGACTCCCGGCGCGACGAGGTCTACGCGCTCATCCGGCAGGAGGTCACGAAAGGGCGCCAGGCCTACGTCATCTATCCGCTCGTGGAGGAGTCGGAGAAGGTGGACCTGCGCGCGGCGACGGCCATGGCCGGCGAACTGGCCCGGGTGTTCCCCGAGTTCGACGTTGCGCTCCTTCATGGCCGGATGAAGGGCGACGAGAAGGACAAGGTGATGCGTCGGTTCGCGAGTGGCACGCTGCACGTGCTCGTCGCCACTTCGGTGGTCGAGGTCGGCGTCGACGTGCCCAATGCCTCGGTGATGGTCGTCGAGCACGCCGAGCGCTTCGGGCTCTCCCAGCTCCATCAGCTTCGCGGCCGCATCGGACGGGGCGGGCACGACTCCACCTGCGTCCTGGTCTACCAGGCGCCGTGGTCCGACGATGCGCGCGAGCGGTTGCGGGCGATGGCGGAGACGAGCGACGGGTTCGTGATCGCCGAACGGGATCTGCGGCTGCGGGGGCCCGGCGACTTCTTCGGCACACGGCAGTCCGGACTACCGCAGCTGCGCGCCGGCGACCTCGCCCGCGACGCGGATCTCCTGGAGCGCGCCTTCACCGCCGCCCGCACGCGCATCGACGCCGGCACGCTGGACGAGGCACGCCTGCAGTACGTGCGGGCGGTGTGGGAACGCCAGTTCGGGCTGATCACGGTGGGATGAGAGGGGAGTGCGGAATGTCTGAATCGTGTAGAGCGCGGAGTGCCGAGCGCACTCGCCCCGTGCCATCCCATGCGCATCATCGCCGGCATCCATAAGGGCCGCACGCTGAAGACGCCGGCGTGGGACGGGCTGCGTCCCACGTCGGATCGCCTGCGCGAGACGCTCTTCAACATCCTCGCCCCGCGCATCACGGGGGCGCGCGTGCTCGATCTGTATGCGGGCACGGGCGCCGTCGCCCTCGAGGCGCTCAGCCGCGGCGCGGCGCAGGCGGTCTGTGTCGAGTCGGATCGCCGCGCGCAGGCGCTCATCGCGGAGAATCGCGCCCGCGTCGGCGAAGAGGGCCGGTGTATGATCGTCCGCGATGGAGCGGAACGCGCGCTTCGAGCCCCGATTGCCGGTGGCCCGTTCGACATCGTCTTCCTGGATCCGCCGTACGACGCGGATGGGCTGGAGGCGATGACGGCCGCGGCGCTCGGCCAGCGCGCGGACGGGGGCGTGGTGGTGCTCGAGCATGCCTCTCGCCGCAACCCGCCTTCGACTTCGGTGCTGGTACCCGCGCGCACCGTGCGCGCCGGCGACAGCGCCCTCACGTTCTACACATGACTCCCATGGCGCACCCCCGTATTGCCGTCTGTCCGGGCTCGTTCGATCCGCTGACGATGGGCCACGTGGACATCGTCGAGCGTGCCTCCCGGCTCTTCGACACGGTGATCGTGGCCGTGCTGGCCAACATCGAGAAGACCCCGCTCTTCAGCGTGGAGGAACGCGTCGAGATCATCCGCGAGGTGTTTGCGGATCGACCCAATGTGACGCCCGACACCTTCCAGGGGCTGCTCGTCCAGTACGCGCAGTCTCGCGGCGCCTCGGTGATCATCCGCGGGCTGCGGGCCGTCTCCGACTTCGAGTACGAGTTCCAGCTGGCGCTCATGAACCGGCACCAGGCGCCGACGATCGAGACCACCTTCATGATGCCCGCCGAACAGTACACCTACATCAGCTCGCGGCTGATCAAGGAAGTGTTTGCGCTCGGGGGCCGCGTTCATGGACTGGTGCCGCCGATCGTCGAAGAGCGACTGCGCGCCAAGCATCGTGCGCGGCCGTTGCCAGGTGCGAGGGAAGCATGACATTTGCCACACGCATGGGCCAGATTGCCCCGTCGCCCACGCTGAAGGTCTCCTCCGACGCGGACCGGATGCGCCGCGCCGGCGTCGACGTCGTGGACCTGGGGGCGGGAGAGCCGGACTTCCCGACCCCCGAGCATGTCAAGGATGCGGCCCATGCCGCGCTCGACCAGAACTTCACCAAGTACACGCCTTCGGCCGGCATCGTGGAATTGCGGCAGGCCATCTGCCAGCGCTACGAGACCGACTACGGTGTGGGCTTCGCGCCCGAGGAGGTCATCGTCACCGCGGGTGGCAAGCAGGCCCTGTACAACACGGCCATGGTGCTGTTCGACCCCGGCGACGAGGTCATCACCCACGCGCCGTACTGGCCGACCATCCCGGAACAGATCAAGCTGGCCGGCGCGACGCCGGTGGTCGTGCAGACCTCACCCGAAGACGGCTTTGCCATTCACCCCGAGCCTCTCCTGACCGCCATCACGCCGCGGACCAGGGCCATCATCATCAACTCGCCGAGCAATCCGGCCGGTGCGTTGATTGGCGAGGAGGCGCTTGCCGCGATCGCGGACGAGGCGGCCCGGCGCGGGTTGTGGATGATCGTGGACCTCACCTACGAGCGCCTGATCTACGATCCGGTGCCGCACAACCTGCCGCGCGTCCTGACCAGCGCGATGCGCGATCGCACGATCATCTGCAGCGCGGCGTCCAAGGCCTACGCGATGACGGGCTGGCGATGCGGCTGGACGATCGGCCCCAGGGCGTTCATCGCGCAGTGCAACGCACTCCAGGGACATTCGACCTCGAACGTCAACTCCATCACGCAGAAGGCGGCAGTGGCCGCCCTGACGGGCCCCCAGGACGGGGTGACCGCGATGCTCGATGAGTATCGCCGGCGCCGGGACGCCGTGTGGAGCTGGCTGACGGCCGATCCGCGCATCACCTGCGTCAAGCCCAGGGGCGCCTTCTACCTGTTCCCCTACATCGCCGAGATCCTGGGACCGTGCGGCTTCCGCACGACCAGCGAGTTCGCCGAGGCGCTGCTGGCCGAGGCCCACGTGGCGGTCACCGCCGGCGAAGGCTTCGACGCGCCCGGGTTCTTCCGCCTGTCCTACGCCACGTCGATGGATCGGCTGAAGGAAGGCGTCGACCGCCTGCATGCGTTCGTCGCCCGGCGCGCCTCCCAGGGCGAGCGCACGGCCGCGCGGAGCTGATCGGCGGCCGTGGCCTTCGATCGCGACCTCAGTGCGGCCATTGCCGATCGCATCGGCGCCATGTGGACGCGCGACGACGAGGAGTCGCGCTGGCGGTACGGCACCGACGCCTTGCAGCGCGGATCGCCGGCCGATCTCGTCGTCATCCCCGGCTCGGTCGACGAAGTGTCGGTCATCGCGGGCCTGTGCCACGAGCGGCGGACCCCGCTCGTCGTGCGCGGCGCCGGGACCGGGTACACCGGCGGCTCGGTGCCGGTGCAGGGCGGCGTGCTCCTCTCGATGGAACGATTCGACCGCATTCTCGAAATCGACGACGACAATCTCCTGGCTGTCGTCCAGCCGAACGTCCTCACCTACACCCTGCAGGACGCGGCCGAGGCGCGGGGCCTCTTCTATCCGCCCGATCCCGCCAGCCTGAAGATTTGCTCGCTCGGGGGCAACGTCGCGGAGTCGGCCGGCGGTCCGCGCGCGGTCAAGTACGGCACGACCCGCCGCTACGTGCTGGCACTCGAAGCGGTGCTCCCGACGGGCGAGATCATCAGGACCGGGTCCAAGGCCGTGAAGAACGTGGTGGGCTACGACCTCACCCAGCTGCTCGTCGGCTCCGAAGGCACGCTGGCCATCATCACGGAGATCACCCTGCGCCTGGTCCCGAAACCGCGAGCGGCGGCGACCGTGCAGGCGACGTTTGCCGACATTGCCGGCGCGGTTCGCGGCGTGAGCGCGCTCCTGGCGGCGAGCGTCGTGCCGGCCACCATCGAGATCGTGGACGCCGAATCCATCGCGGCCGTCTCGCGCCACGTGGGTCGGGCCGTGGCGCCGGCCGGCACGGGCGCGATGCTCATCGTCGAGGTGGACGGTCAGCCGGGCGCCGTCGAGGAGGAAGCCGCGCTTGTCGCCGACGCCTGCCGTGCCGGCTCGGCCACGTCGGTGCGACGCGCCGCGTCGGAGGAGGAGCGACAGCAGTTGTGGGAGGCGCGGCGGGAGCTGTCGTTCGCGCTCAGGGCGCTCGCCCCGCGCAAGATCAACCACGACGTGGTCGTGCCCCGCGGCCGGATTCCCGATCTCTTCGTCCTGATCGCGCAGATCAGCCGCGCTCACGGGCTCCTGATCCCGTGCTTCGGCCACGCCGGCGACGGCAACATTCACGTCAACATCATGGTCGACCCGGCCGATGCGGCGCAGATGGCGGCGGCCGGGCGCGCGGCACGCCAGCTCTTCGAGGGCGTCGTGGCGCTCGAGGGATCGATCAGCGGCGAGCACGGCATCGGGTTCGCCAAGGCACCCTACCTCGGCATCGAGCTCTCCGACGACGTGATCGCCCTGATGCAGCGAGTCAAGGCCGCGTTCGACCCGCGGGGCATCCTGAACCCGGGGAAGATCTGGAGCTGAAGCGATCCTCCCGCGTTCGTGCTAGTCTGGCGCGATTCGGTTCCCATCAGAGGAGGGCGACGTGGGCTCCCCGCGCATCACACGGCGACAGGCGCTCGTAGCCGGCTCGGCCGGCATTGTCGGCGCTGCCATTCCCGCAGGCGCGCAGGCGCCAGTCGACCCGACCAGGGTACAGGGGCCGCCGGGCCGTCCCGTCGGCGAGCGGTCGCCATTCGAGAAGCCCGAGCGGACCGCTTTCAGCCCCCGTCGAACGGCCACCTTCACGCCGCTCCAGGATCTCGACGGCATCATCACGCCGTCCGACCTTCACTTCGAACGGCATCACGCCGGCGTACCCGCGATCGATCCCGCCACCTACTCGCTGCTCGTTCACGGCATGGTCGAGCGTCCGCTCGTGCTGACGCTCGACGATCTCAAACGCTTCCCCGGCCGGTCCGTCATCCGCTTCATGGAGTGCTCGGGCAACGGCGGTCGCGCCTACCGCGGGGAATCGCCGGACGGCAACATCACGCCGCAGCAGGTCGATGGCCTCACGAGCACGAGCGAGTGGACGGGCGTGCCGCTCTCGACGCTCCTCCGGGAAGTCGGCGCGGCGCCCGCCGCGAAATGGATCCTGGCCGAGGGCATGGACGCCGCCGTCATGACGCGCAGCGTCCCGATTGAGATCGCCAACGACGATGCGCTGGTCGCCTATGGCCAGAACGGCGAGGCGCTCAGGCCCGAACAGGGCTATCCCGTGCGCCTGTTCCTCCCCGGTGTCGAGGGCAATGCGAGCATCAAGTGGCTTCGGCGGCTCGAGGTCGCCGACGAGCCGTTCATGACGCGCGAGGAGACGTCGAAGTACACGGATCCGCTGCCGGATGGCACGGCCAGAATGTTCAGCCTGGTGATGGATGCCAAGTCGCTCATCACCGAGCCGGCCTGTCCCGACACGCTCACCGGTCGCGGGTGGCGCGAAATCCGCGGGCTGGCCTGGAGCGGGCGCGGCCGCATCACGAACGTCGAGGTCAGCACCGATGGGGGAAAGAGCTGGACCGCGGCCACGCTCGACGAGCCGGTCCTCCCGAAGTGCCACACGCGGTTCCGCCTGCCGTGGCAGTGGACGGGCGGCGAAGCCGTGCTCCTCAGCCGCGCGACCGACGAGACCGGGTACGTGCAGCCGACGACTGCCGAGCTGAGAGCGGCTCGCGGACCGCACACGCAGTACCACTTCAACAACATCCGCGGATGGCGCGTCGCCGCGGACGGCACGATCCGCTTTGCGGGAGAGACCGCGTGAGGGGACACGCGGCGCTCATCGTCCTCGCGATCGGGAGCGCCGTCTCGGCGCAGTCCGCCGCGGCGCCCGGGCACTTCGGCCTCGGACGACCCGCGACGCCCGCCGAGATTCGCGCCCTCGACATCGATGTGATGCCCGACGGCCGCGGGCTCCCGCCAGGCCGCGGCACGGTGAACGAAGGGGCCTCGATCTACGCGGCCAGGTGTGCAGCCTGTCACGGCGCCAAAGGTGAGGGCGGTTCGGCCGACCGTCTCGTCGGACGAAACGCCGGCGACAGCTTCGCCTACGCCACCAACCCGAAGCTCATTCGCACGGTGGGGAGCTACTGGCCCTACGCCACCACCCTCTACGACTACACATTCCGCTCCATGCCCTTCACCGCGCCAGGCACGCTCACGCCCGACGAGACCTACGGCCTCGTCGCCTACGTGCTCTTCCTCAACGACATCGTTCCGGCGTCAGCCGTGATGGACGCCGACACGCTTCCGCGCGTCGTCATGCCCGCGCGCGACAGGTTCGTGCGCGACAACCGCACCGGCGGGAAGGCGATCAAGTAAGGAGACTCGACAATGCCGAAGTTCATGGTCAGAGCATCGTACAACGCCGAAGGAGTGAAAGGCCTCGTCAAGGACGGCGGGACGGCGCGCCAGGCCGCCATCAACAAGCTCATCGTGAGCCTCGGCGGGCAGACCGAGGGGTTCTACTTCGCCTACGGCGCCGACGATGCCTTCGTGATCGCCGACCTGCCGGACACCGCCACCGCTCTCGCCATCAGCCTCGCGGTCAACGCGTCGGGCGCCGTGCGCTGCAGCACGATGCCGCTCATCACGGCCGAGGAGATGGACGCGGCCTGCTCGCGCACGGTCGCGTACAAGGTGCCGGGAGAGTAGAGACAAGTCGGGAACCGGGAGCGGGGACGAGAGATCCTACCGGTTCGTCACGACCACGACCTCGGTGATGTCGCGGTCCACGTCCGGCCAGAGAAGCGTGCGCACGCGCACGGCGGCCGTGTTGAAGTAGCGGACTCCCGCCAGGCGCCGGACGGGCACCTGGCGCTCCCGCTCGAGACGGTCGACCACTGGAGCGGGCGCCACGACGATGACGCGATCGGCCTGCGCCATGAAGTTCGCGAATTGATCGTCGTTGACGAGATCGATCGTGTGCACGTGGGTGTAGAAGACCAGGTTGCGCACGAAGACGTGGAACGTGGCGACCTGCTCGCCGGCCTGGCGAGCCAAGACGACCTGGCGGGCCACCTGCTGCACCGTATCGTCGCCCGAGCCGGAGATGGCGCCGAACTGCAGGGCGGGGAAGCCGAGCGCCGCCGCCAGCGCCAGCACGGCCGGCAGCATCCGCCACTGCGGCGACAGCCCGACCACCAGCACGCTCAGTCCCGCCAGCGCGATGACGGCGGCTGCCGCGCTCGTGAAGGCGGGCGTGACGTGGATCAAGAGCGGCTCGGCGCGCCAGAGGAGCACGCCGAGCGCCACCAGCAGGCCGCCGGACCCGACCGCGCCAAGCGTCATGCTCAGCGGGCGCCTCGGACGCACGCGGGCACCGTCCAGGCTGCGCCAGTCGCGCGTGCGCTCGAGGATGGACGAGGCGAGCAGGATGGCCAGCGGCGGCAGGACCGGCAGGATGTAGCGCGGCTGCTTGCCGACCGAGAGCGAATAGAAGAGCAGCGGCAGCGCCGCCCAGAGCAGCAGGCGCAGGTCGAGCGTGCCGATGTCGCCCCGCCTGGCCAGGAAGTCCCGGACGGCCCTGGCCCACGTGAGTGCGAGCGGCGTCCACGGCAGAAGACCGCCGAGCACGACCGGAATGTAGAACCACCACGCCCGCGGGTCGTTGAAGCGATCCGTCGCAAAGCGCTCCAGGTTGTCGCCGACGAAGAAGCTCTCCATGTAGGCGGTGCCGTGGCGCGCGTACATGACGAAGTACCACGGCAGGGCCACGACGGCGAAGAGCAGCGCCGCGAGCAGCACGTCGCTGGCGCGGAGGTTGAGCGACCGGCGCTCCACGAGCGCCACCGGCACGACGACCAGAGCGGGGATGACGAGGCCGACCGGCCCCTTCGTCAGGAAGCCGAGCGCCATCGCGAAGGCCGAGAGCAGCACCCACGGCCGCGGACGGCGGTGCTCGTCGAGAATGGCGACGAGCGCGGCCCAGATGGCGAGCGTGATGCAGAACGTGAGCGGGAGGTCGGGCAGCGCCATCCGCCCGATCGTGTAGTAGCCGAACGCCGTCGCGACGATCGCGCCGGCGAGAAACGCCGTGCCATCGTCGAACCATCGGCGCGTGCAGGCGGCCGTGACGAGTACCAGCCCGACGCCGGAGAGCGCAGCCCAGAGGCGCGCGGCTGCCTCCGTCGGCCCGGTGACGAGGTAAGTGCCGGCTGTCAGCCAGTAGTAGAGAATGGGCTTCTGGAAGCGCGGCTCACCGTTGAACGTGGGGGTGATCCAGTCGCCAGATGCCACCATTTCGCGGGCCGCCTCGGCATAGAACGCCTCGTCGGAATCGGTGATGGCCCCGCGGCCCAATCCGACCAGAAAGGTGAGCGCAGCGAGTAGAACCAGCGGCAGTGTCAGGCCACGCACGGATCCCCATTCTATCCCCTCGGTTCACGTCGGTTGAGGATCCATCGGCTCGCTGATTCGCAGGACACGGGCACCGAATGGGAGGGGACCATCCCTCCCTGGTTCTGCTATACTCCGGATGTAGTCGAGTCGCCTTCCCAGACGATCAGCCGCGGGGTTCCTGTCCGAGCCTCGAGAACCCCGGTTGCTCCGAGCCCCCATCCCGAATCAGAGATCCCGCGACGCACGAAACGCGACCCGAGAAGCTGACAGCCGACAACCCGCGAACATCGAGAACCATCAGGATGCCCAGTCACAAGCGCCAAGGATCCCACCGCGGCGGCCACAACCCGCCGCCGCAGCCCGACGTCGCCAACGAGATCATCGAGATCCCGGCGGACGGCCGCAAGGGCCTGAACATCACCGAGCTCAAGGAGATGAGCATCCAGAAGCTCACCCAGGTGGCCAAGGACCTCGCGGTCGCCGGCGCCACCGGCATGCGCAAGCAGGAGCTGATCTTCCAGATCCTCAAGGCGCAGACCGAGCAGAGCGGCTTCATCTTCTCGGAAGGCGTCCTCGAGGTGCTCCCCGACGGCTTCGGCTTCCTTCGCGCGCCCGACTACAACTACCTGCCCGGCCCCGACGACATCTACGTCTCTCCCTCCCAGATCCGCAAGTTCGACCTGCAGACGGGCGACACCGTGTCCGGGCAGATCCGGCCGCCGAAGGAAGGCGAGCGCTACTTCGCGCTCATCAAGGTCGAGGCCGTCAACTTCGAGGCGCCCGATCAGGCGCGAGAGAAGCTGTTCTTCGAGAACCTCACACCGCTCTACCCGCAGGAACGGCTCCGGCTCGAGACCGACGCCGAGAACCTGTCGGCCCGCGTGATGGATCTCATGACGCCGATCGGCAAGGGCCAGCGCGGCCTCATCGTCGCGCCTCCGCGCACC
>CAZJBN010000008.1:0-63725 GCA_964543955.1 uncultured Bifidobacteriaceae bacterium | reverse complement strand
GCCGTAATCGGAGCGGCACTGGGCATGCTCTTCGCCCCGCGATCCGCCGTCGCACTGCGGAAGGGCATCGGTCGATCGGTCGAGTCGCTCAGGGATGCGGTCGCCGGCCGATATCAGGACCTGGCATCGAGAGCCGGCGTCGAGCTCGACAATATGCAGGCGACGATCGAGCGAGCCACCGATGCCGTCGAGGTGACGGCCCGCCAGGTCGTGCGGACCGCTGCGCGGCGGACGCGAAAGGGGCCGCGTTCGCAGCAGCCGCGCGCCTGACGCGGGCGCCCGGCCGTCGACGCCGTCAATGCACGCACGCGAGAGGAAACGACATGCTGACCACGATGCTGATTCTGCTGATCGCGCTCTGGCTGCTGGGGATGGTGAGCTCGTATACGCTGGGCGGATTCATCCACATCCTGCTCGTCCTTGCCGTGGCTGTGGTGCTCATCCGTGTCATCCAGGGCCGCAACCCGGTGTGACGGCAATGCCGGGCTCCGGACGCCCGGATTGAAATGATACAGTCGTATCGTCTCAAGACATCCGGGTATGTCTCCATCACGCACGGTTGAGCTCCAGACGCGAATGGATCCCACGGTCCTGGTGGTCGACGACGACCCCTCAGCCGTGGAGTTCCTCAAGACCGTCATCGCGCAATCGCCGCGGACGCCCCGGTACCGCGTCATGACGGCCAACTCGGGATTCAGGGCCGAGCAGGCCTGCCGGGCCCACCAGCCCGGGGTGGTCCTGCTCGACCTCATGCTGCCCGATGCCGATGGTATCGATGTGCTGCGCGCGCTCAAGGGCATCGATCAGGGCCTCGAAGTGATTGTCATCAGCGGCCAGGGCACCATCAAGCGGGCGCTCGAAGCCGGGCAGGCCGGCGCCTTCTACTTCATCGAGAAGTCGGATCTCGACCCGGACGGGCTGCTCACCCTGCTCGACCGCGCGACGAATCTCGTGCACGAACGGCGGCAGCACCAGTGGCTGCAGGAACGCCTGCGCAAGGAGTACTCGTTCGACAACATCCTCGGCAAGAGCAAGACCATGCTGGCGCTCTTCGAGCTCGTGGAGGCCGTGGCGGCGAGCGAGGCCAACGTGCTCATCCAGGGGGAGAACGGCACGGGCAAGGAGCTGTTCGCCAATGCCATCCATCACCGCAGCCACCGTGCCGGCGGGCCGTTCATCAAGATCAACTGCGCGGCGCTGCCCAAGGACCTCATCGAGTCGGAGCTCTTCGGCTATCGGAAGGGCGCGTTCACTGGCGCAACCGGCGACAAGGTGGGCCTGCTCGAGCTGGCGAGCGGCGGTTCGCTGATGCTGGACGAGATCGGCGAGATGCCGGCGCTCCTGCAGACCAAGCTCCTCCGCGTGCTCCAGGAGCGCGAGTTCCGGCCGATCGGCAGCGATCGTCTCGTGCAGGTGGACTTCCGGCTGATCTGCGCGACGAATGTCAACGTGGATTCGGCGCTCGAGGAGGGCCGGCTCCGCGAGGACCTCTACTTCCGCATCAACACCATCACGCTGCAGGTGCCGCCGCTCCGGGAGCGTGCCGAGGACATTCCGCTGCTCTGCTCGCACTTCCTCCAGAAGTTCGGCAAGCGCTATCAGAAGTCGGTAGACGGCATCGCACCGGCGGCGTATCAGCTCCTGATGCGGAACCGGTGGCCCGGCAACGTGCGCGAACTCGAGAACGCCCTCGAGCGCGCCGTCCTCGTCGCGAAGGGCCCCGAGGTGCAGACGCTGGATCTGCCCGAGACGATTCGAGACGATGGCCCATCGACGTCGTTCTCGGTGCCGCCGCACCATACGCTGGCCGAGATCGAACGGTTGACGATCCTGCAGACGCTCCAGCGAACGAATTGGAACAAGCAGGAGGCGGCCGGCATTCTGGGGCTCTACAGGCCGACTTTGTACAGCAAGATGCGCAAGCACGATATCCGGGATCCCCGAGCGGCGGCGGTGGTCGAGGAAGGGTGACCCTCAGCCGCTACATCCGGATGATCGGCGTCGCCGCCTGGCGAGGCGTGTCCGAGCTGTACAACAGCGAAGGGCTGACGCACGCGGCCTCGATCGCGTACTACGCGCTGCTGTCGCTCTTTCCACTCGCGCTGCTCATGTTCTCGCTGATCGGGACGCTCACGGCTGACGCGGCGGCCCGAGACGCGCTCGTGCGGTTCCTGTTCCAGTACTTTCCCCAGCAGTTCGAGTTCATCACGCGCCAGCTGGATGCGTTCCGCCACGCCACGCTCCAGATTGGCGTCGGCGGGTTTCTCACGCTCATCTGGGCCTCGCTCGGGTTCTTCAACGCCGTGACCTCCGCGGTCAACCATGCGTGGGGCGTCCAGCGACAGCGGAGCTTCCTGAGGAACCGGCTCGTCGGGTTCCTGATGCTGGTCTCCTCCATGGTCGCCCTTGCGGCGGCGATCATGCTGATGAGCGCCGTGAAACTCGCGCAGACGCGGTGGTTCGGCGATCTGCAGCTGCAGTCGGCCTGGCTCGACTGGCTCTCGGGGCTGAGCGCGAACCTCATGGCCACGCTGCTGCTCATCGTGTGCGTCGCGCTCATGTACTACTTCATTCCGAACACGCGTGTCCGCTTCCGCGACGTGTGGCCTGGCGCGCTCGTGGTGGGGCTGCTGGGGCGTGGCGCGCTGGCGGTGTTCTCCTGGTACGCGCGCGACATGGCGACATGGAACCTGATTCACGGCTCCATCGCCGCCGTCGTCGTGTTCCTGTTCTGGATTTACGTCAGCGCCGTGATCCTGCTGTACGGCGTCGAAGTCACGGCGGTTCTGTCCGCGCTGGGAGACGAGTTCGAGCGGGAGCAAACCCAGCGCACGTTCGCGGCCCCGGCCGGCGCCGGGTAGGCGCGCCGGCAGGTCGCAGGGACCGGCGCGCGCCCTCTACCGGTGCACGGCGCGCTGCTGGCTGCCCAGCTGGCGGATGATCGCTTCGTTGAAGACCGCGAGGTCGTCGACCTTGCGCGACGTGATCAGGTGGCCGTCTTCGACGACGGGCTTGTCCACGTAGCGTCCCCCCGCGTTCTTGACGTCGACGGCAATCGAGGGCCAGCAGGTGAGCGTCCGGCCCTTGAGGGCGTTGGCGTTGATGAGCACCTGCGGCCCGTGGCAGATGGCCGCGACGGGCTTGCCTTCGGACATGGCATCACGGACCAGGTCCACCATGGCGTGGCGCATTCGCATCTTGTCCGGCGCAAAGCCGCCGGGAATCACGACGGCATCGAAGTCCCGCGAGTGGGCGGCGCCGGCCGCCAGGTCGGCCGTGACCACGGCGCCGTGCTTGCCGGTATAGGCCTTGCCTGCCATCGGGCCCACGAGCACGACCTGCGCACCGGCGGCTGCCAGCGCGTCGCGAGGGGAAGTGAGCTCGGTGTCTTCGAACAGGTCTTCGACGAGGAGGGCCACTCGCGCGCCGGAAAGGGGCATCCGCGAATTGTAATCCGACTCCCGCTATGATCGCCGGATGGCCAATCGACTGGCAGACGAGCAGAGCCCGTACCTGCTCCAGCATGCGAACAATCCCGTGGACTGGCGTCCATGGGGCCGCGACGCGTTCGACGAGGCCCGTCGGTCGGAGCGTCCGATCTTCCTCTCGATCGGCTACGCCACGTGCCACTGGTGCCACGTCATGGAGCACGAGTCGTTCGAGGACGCGGCGATCGCGGAGCGACTCAATCGAGACTTCGTGCCAGTCAAGGTCGATCGCGAGGAGCGACCCGACGTGGACCGTGTCTACATGACGTTCGTCCAGGCGACAACGGGCAGCGGCGGATGGCCGATGAGTGTCTGGCTGACGCCCGATCTGCGCCCCTTCTACGGTGGCACGTACTTTCCGCCGACCAGCCAATGGGGGCGCCCGGGCTTTGCGGACGTCCTGGCCGAGGTGGCTCGGGCGTGGCGCGAAGAACGACCCGGCATCCTTGCGTCGGCAGCAGGAATTGTCGATCGGCTCACGACCCTCACGCGCGGGCAGGCGAGCGACCGCCTGCCGGGCGTCGAGGCGCTCGACCAGACGCGCCGTGCGTTCCAGCAGACTTACGATGCCCGCCGCGGCGGCTTCGGCGACGCGCCGAAGTTTCCACGGCCATCGGAGCTGCTGTTCCTGCTGAGGGAGCACGCGCGAACGGAGGACGACGCCGCCAGGGACATGGTTCTCGGCACTCTCCGGGCGATGGCGCTCGGGGGCATGCGAGACCACATCGGCGGCGGCTTTCATCGTTATTCGGTGGACGGCAGCTGGCGCGTTCCACACTTCGAGAAGATGCTGTACGACCAGGCGCAACTCGTGCTGGCCTGTCTCGAAGGCCACCAGGTGTCTGGTGATCCGTTCTTCGCGCAGGTGGCCGAGGACACGCTGCACTACGTGTCGCGCGAGATGACCGACCCGGCCGGCGGGTTCTATTCGGCCGAAGACGCCGACAGCGTGCCGCCGGAGCAGGCCGGCGCCACCGGCGCGCGCAAGATGGAGGGAGCCTTCTATCTCTGGACGACCGACGAGGTCCGCGCCGCACTCGGCGACGAGGCACGCACGTTCGAGCTGCGGTACGGCGTGCTGCCCAACGGCAATGCGCCCTTCGATCCACAGAACGAGTTCACGGGCAAGAACATCCTGTATACGGCTCGTTCCATTGCCGATGTCGCGCGCGAGTCCGGACTGGAGGCGGTTGCCGTCGCACGCCAGCTGATGGACGCGCGCGTGACGTTGTTCGAGCGGCGCCTGTCGCGCCCGCGGCCCGAACTCGACGACAAGGTCCTGACGGCATGGAACGGGCTGATGATTGCCGCCTATGCCAGGGCGTCTCGCGTGCTCGCCGGGGGCGTCGCGCTCGATCAGCCGCTCACGGGCGAAGACCCGGCCATACGGCATCTCCGCTCCGCGGAAGCCGCCGCGCGATTCCTGCACGACACGATGTGGAATCGCGAGACCCGTACGCTCACGCGGCGGTACCGTCGCGGCCACGCCGCCATCGACGCGTTCGCCGAAGACTATGCGTACGTCATCCACGGGTTGATCGAGCTCGTGCAGGCTGGTGGCGGCGCACGATGGCTCGGGTGGGCCGTCGAGCTGCAGGCCCGACAGGACGATTTCTTCGCGGACGCCGAGCACGGCGGGTGGTTCTCGACGACGGGTCAGGACGACTCCGTGCTGTTGAGGGTTCGCGAGGAGTACGACGGCGCGGAGCCGTCCGCGACCTCGGTCTCGGTGATGAACCTGCTCGCGCTCGCGCACCTCACGGGTGAAGGCCGCTACCGGGATCAGGCCGAGCGCGGTCTCGCCAGCATGGGGACGCGCCTCGCGGCCGAAGGACGTGCCGTCCCGCTCATGGCCGCGGCGTTGAATGTGGCGCTCAATCCACCCGGCCAGATTGCCGTCGTCGGGCCTCGCGCCCGCGAGGACACGAAGGCGCTCTGGCAGCGGGCACACCGCCGGTACCGGCCGTACTCGATCATGCTCCCGATCGAGCCCGGGCCGGCACAGGAGGCGCTGGCAGACCGGCTGCCCTGGACACGTGCCATGACCATGGTCGACGGCAAGGCCGCGGCGTATGTCTGCCACGACTTCGTCTGTGCCGCGCCGACGACGGACCCGGAGAAGCTGTCGTGAGCGGGCTGGTTCGGGCCATGCGCGAACGCGAGGGCCGCTGGATTCGGCTCGTGATGAACGCCCGCCCGGGCAACCTCCTGTCACTGGACATGGTGCAGCAACTCGATCGCACGCTCGACAGGGTCATGGACGAGAGCGGCCTCCAGTGGCTGACCATCGAGGGTGCCGGCGCCGACTTCTCCTTCGGCGCGCGCATCCAGGAGCACCTGCCCGAGCCGATGCGGGCCGTCCTGCCCGCCACGCACGCGCTCTTCAGACGCATGCTCGACCTGCCCGTGCCGACCGCCGCACTGGTGCAGGGACGCTGCCTTGGCGGAGGGTTCGAACTCGCGCTCTGCTGCGACGATATTCTCGCGTCCGGGGACGCGGTGTTCGGCCTGCCGGAGATCGCGCTGGCCGCGTTCCCGCCGTTTGGCGCTGCGCTGCTGCCGGTGCGCGTTGGCGTGTCGCGGGCGGCCCGTGCCGTGATCACCGGCGACCGGCAGTCGGCCGCGTATTGGCACGACGCGGGCCTGGTGTCCGTCGCCGCGCGCGACTGCGCCGTGCTCGACGCGGCGCGCCGGTGGTTCGATCGACGCCTCGCTTCGCGATCGGCCGTGGCGCTGAGCCTCGCGGCGCAGGCCTCGCGCGCCGTGCTCCGCGCGCAGGTCGAGCCCATCCTCGACGAGCTCGAGCAGCGCTACCTGCACGAGCTGTTGTCCACGGAGGACGCTACCGAAGGTGTCCGTGCATGGATGGAGAAGCGCCCGCCGCGCTGGACGCACCGCTGAAATGGCCGCGGGTGCGGCGGACACGCTGGTAGACTGGACTGGAGATGACGCTGACGACGGACGTTGATGTGTGGCTGCGCGGAAACAACCACGCGGCCACCGAGCGGGTGACGGTGGCGCCCGACCCCGAGGCGTGGACCGACGCCGACGTTCGTGCCCTCTTGACCGGGATGCTGCTCGCGATCGAGCGCCAGAAGAACCCCGGTGGCAATCCGCCTCCGGTGAGGCTCACGGGCTTCAGCTGGATTGTCAGTCCCGATCCACAGGGTGTGCTGGTGCACCTCGAGATGCAGATGGGGAGTGCCAGCGCAGGGCCGTTCGCGATTGACGAGGCACGCCTCACCGCGATGATCGCGCGGGCGCTCGCGCCGGACGTGGCATCCGAGCGCGTGCACTGAGCGCGCCGCGGCTCCTCGCCCGGATGGACGATACGCGCCACTGCCGTGTTGGACGTGCGGCGGCGGACCGGGTATACTCACCCTCTCACCTCCAGGCGAGTCACTCCCATGAAGCAGCCATCGATCACCCGCACGCTGCTGGCGCCGGCCACGACCGACGTCCTCGGGATTGACCGATCGGCCATACCTGGCCCGATCGCCATTCGCTAGCCCAGCCCTTTTCACACGCCGACTCCGCCTGTCCAGGGGTCTCAGACGAGCCGGCTTCCCGTAGCGGCCCCATGAGGCGCTCCCGACATGAGTCGCTGGTGGTCTCTCGTCGTCGACAGCGTGCGCGGGACGCCGCGCGACTACACACGCGGCCCTGTGCGCGAGGCGATCGTACTGCTCGCCGTGCCCATGGTCATCGAGATGGGGATGGAGTCGCTCTTCGCCGTCGTGGACGTGTTCTACGTCTCCCGGCTGGGCGCGGACGCGGTCGCGATGGTCGGGCTCACCGAATCGCTCCTGACCATTGTCTACACGGTGGCGCTCGGGCTGGGAATCGGCGCCACGGCAGTCGTGGCGCGCCGGATTGGCGAGACGGACGAGGACGGCGCGGCGCTCGCGGCCGTGCAGGCGGTCGCGCTCGGTGCTGGTGTGGCAATGGCGATCGGCGTGCTCGGCGCGGTGTTCGCGCGCGATCTGCTCTCGCTGATGGGGGCGACGCCGTCGATGCTGGCCTCGTCGATCGGATACGCCCAGGTGATGTTCGGCGGTAACGCCACCGTGACGCTCCTGTTTCTGACCAACGCCGTCTTTCGCGGGGCCGGCGACGCGGCCATGGCGATGCGCATGCTCATCCTGGCCAACGGCATCAACCTCGTGCTCGATCCGTGTCTCATCTTCGGGCTTGGCCCGTTTCCCGAGTTGGGTGTGACGGGTGCGGCAGTGGCCACCAATGTCGGGCGCGGTACGGCTGTCGCCGTCCAGCTCTGGGTGCTGCTGTCGGGCCGAAGCCGGATCCACGCGACCCGGCGGCATCTGGTCGTGGTCCCGGGTGTCATGTGGGCGATGTGTCGATTGAGCGGCGTCGGCTTCCTGCAGGTGCTCATCGATACGTCGAGCTGGATCGGGCTGGTGCGGGTCATCGCCATGTTCGGGAGCGACGCGCTCGCGGGTTACACGATCGGCATCCGTACCGTGCTCTTCGCGCTTCTGCCCGCGTGGGGGCTGAGCAACGCCGCCGCGACAATGGTGGGGCAGGCGCTGGGGGCGCAGAAGCCTGACCGCGCGCAGGAGGCCGTCTGGGCTGCCGGCCGGCTCAATGCGATGTTCCTCGGCGCCATCGGCGTGGTGTTCGTCGTCTTCGCGCCATCGATCGTGGCCGTGTTCACGATGGATGCCGCGATTGCCGCGCACGCCGTGGATTGCCTGCGGATCGTGAGCGGCGGGTTCGTGTTCTTCGCCTATGGCCTCGTGTTCACGCAGGCGTTCAACGGCGCGGGCGACGCGTGGACGCCGACGTGGATCAATCTGGGTTGTTTCTGGGTCTGGCAGATCCCGCTGGCGTGGTGGCTGGCACTCGCGCTGGGCATGGGGCCCCGTGGCGTCTATGTGGCGGTTGCCGTCGCATTCTCGACGCTGGCGATCGTCAGCGCCGTGATCTTCCAGCAGGGGTGGTGGAAGATGCGGAGGGTGTAAGAGGGGAGTCGCCTTCACCGGCATCCGGTGGCAAGGGCCACGGCGTGCCTGCGGAGGCGGCTCCTCGCCTCAGCCGTGAATGGACTCTGCGATCAGGGCTTCTTCGCTTCTGCCGCCGCGACGCGGGCACGGAGGGTCTCGAGCTCGGCGCGAAGTGCGGCGATGGCGTCCTCGTCGGGCTCGACCGGGGCGGTACGCGGCCCGCCCGGGCAGGGGGCGGCGGGATCGAAGACGAACGCCTGACTCGAGTTGCCTGCGTTGTCGCTCCAGAAGCCGTTGAAATCGGAGAGGTTGATGAGTGCGCGCGTATGAAGGCCGCGGCCGTCCACGTTGATGGACGTGACCCCGAGGAAGATCCGGCCATCTGCCTGTGGAACGGCGACCCCCGAGACCGGCAGGCTGAGGTTGCCGCCGCACTGTGCCTCGAAGCCGTTCAGCAGGTAGATGCCGCCCTGCTGGACCACGGTCAGGTTGAGGACGCTGCCGAACGGCGCCAGTTGCCAGCGGAATGTGCCTATCGTCTGCGCGGATGCGGGCTCGGCGCTCGCGAGGAGTGCGAGGAGAGGCGCTGTGAACAGCAATCGACGAATCATGGGACGAGCCTCCAGCGGGTTGAGTGCGCGGAGTATAACATCGGCTCCGGGTATGGATGATGACGACCGATACACTGGTGGCGTTCGTCGAGGAAGCGTTTCGTCGCAGGTCGTGGCACGGCACCAATCTTCGCGGGTCCATTCGCGGGCTGACGCTGGCGCAGGCGTCGTGGCGGCCGTCGCCGGCGCGCCACAACATCTGGGAACTGGCCGTGCACGCCGCGTACTGGAAGTACGTCGTGCGCCGCAAGCTGACCGGCGAAGCGCGCGGATCGTTCCCGCTCGAGGGCAGCAACTTCTGGACGCGGCCGGTCGCGGGCGACAAACACGAGTGGGCGAGTGACGTGGCCCTGCTCACCGGCGAGCATGCGAAACTCGTCGCCGCGATCCTGGCGTTCCCGTCACGCCAATGGTCCAGGCCGGCGACCGGGAGCACCTTCACTAACGCGGCGCTGGTTCGCGGGGCCGCCGCGCATGATCTCTATCACGCGGGGCAGGTGCAGCTCCTGAAGCGGATGCAAACCAGCCGAGGCTCCGGCAGGCCGACTTCGGGCGCGTGAGCCTGTCTCGCCGCCGTGCCGTGGCGGCGGTGCCGCTGTCCGCCCCGCGACAGCGGCCCCTGCGGTGTGCGATTATTGACAAGCGTTCCGAGGTCGTTCAACGGCAGGACCGCGGCCTTTGGAGCCGCTGATCGTGGTTCGAATCCACGCCTCGGAGCCAACCGCGCTCGCGCGCGCTTGGGCTCTTCGGCGTGATTCCAGTTCGTGCCCCGCTGCGCCAGGGCTTGGCGGGAGCAGGCTCGAATCCACGCCTCAGAGCCATCCGCCTTCGCGTGCGGCGAATGCAGGCGCCCTATCGGAGTGAGGTCCGGAAGGTCCGAGGAGGTCCGGCACGGTCCGCCGTATCCGCAGCGTCCCGCGAAGCGCTCAGGCTGCGCATCTCGTCCCTTCGCCGGGGTGGCGAAACTGGCAGACGCACGGGACTTAAAATCCCGAGACCCGCAAGGGTCATGTGGGTTCGATCCCCACCCCCGGCAATCACTTACGGCGACTCGGTGGTCGCGGCGGACGCGGCAAAGCCGCTGCGGGCTAGCGGTGGGCTAGCGGTGGCTTCGGCCCAGGCGTTCACCCTCGATGCCGTGTTGCGGCTACGTGTTGCAGTGGTGGTCGCGCGATTCTGGCGCAGCATGGTGACTGACCATGATGGAATTCTTGACGAGAGCACCCGGCGCATCCTCCCGAGCGCCTTCCTGACCCGCGCCTCCACCTCCGATTGAATCGCGAGCCCAGTCGACGCCTACGGCACGTCGACCTGAATCTCACTCGATGCCACGCCACGACCAATGCCGTTCACGGCCCGGACGCGCGCGTGGTAGCGTCCCGGGGGCACGTTCGCCACGACCAGCGCCGGGCCGGAGGTGGTAAACGACCCGATGTCTGCCAGTCCCGGCCCGGTGCCCGCCTCGACGACATAGCCTGTCGTCAGCTCCGCGGGGCCCGACCACGACAAGGACACGGTGCGATCCGGGGCAATGGCGGGTGGGTTCACCTGTGGTGCGCCGGGCGTGGACGCGAACGCAAAGGTCAGGCACGGCAGGCCGGCAAACGCTGACGCCACGGGCGTGCCGGACCCCGCCAGACTTCCTGCGCGAAAGCCGACTTGGTGACACTCCTTGGCGTCGGACGGGCCCACGATGAAGCGCTGATCCACGTTCAGCCACACCTGGTTCGCATGGTCCAGGTAGAGCGTCGACCAGCCGTCGGCGACCGTCTCCGAAAGGATGGCGCCGGACGCCGGGTCAACGATGCGCACGGTGCTTCCGATCGAGCTGCGGAAGGTGTTGTTCTCCCGCGCGTTCGTGGCGACGACGAGGCTCTGGGTCTCGTCGTCGAAGAACGGCCCGTTGTAACTGACCGCCCGAACGTATGTCGGGTAGGTATCACCGGGCACCGTGAGCGTCTCCGCGCCTGTCGCCAGGTCGAATCGACGGAGCGTCCATGTTTCCATGGCTGGAACGTATGGTGGGAGCGGCGGCGTGCCGCCGCTTGGGGGCGTGATGGTCTTCGTGTAGATCCACATCGCCGACTCGTCGTCGTTGACCGCCACCCTGGAGACCTCGCTGTACGACTCCGCGAAGAGCACCGTACGGAGGCTCTGACCGGTGTTCGTGTCGACCACGACGATGGCGTTGGCGGTGGAGATCGACCCGGCACGGCGAACGGCGTAGAGTCGCTGCCCGTCCCCGGATATTGCGCTCGGCTCGAGTGCGTCGGTGCCCGGCAGGACCGCGACGCCGCCGGCGGAGAGCGTGGCCAGGAGCGGGGTCGGGGAGCCAAAGAAATGGGAGAAGAACACGCGCGGGTTGACCGGATCGGCAACTGGACGGTGGAACCCGCCTGCGGGGACGAGCACCGATTGCCCGGTCAAGCGGTCGAAACCAGCAGCGTAGGTAAGGCCGTTCCACGAATTCGGCCGGTGCTGCCAGAGGACGAACCGCCCTCCGGCGGCGACGACCATCCCGTCATACACGCCCTGCCCCGGCATTTCCGCGCGCACGCTGGCCGAAACGACCTGTCCATCGACGACACGCGCTTCGAGCAGCTGCGCCCGCCACTGTCCACCCGTGTCCGGGGTATTCGCGAGAGCGAAGAGCCGCTGTTCCTGGGCAAGGGCAGGCGCGGCCAGACCGGAGAGGCAAATCAAGGCAAGCGACCACGGGAAGCAACGTCGGATCACCATCACACACGAGCTTAGCAGAGAGGGCCGCCCCGGTGGCACAGGCGGACGGCGGCCCTTGCCACACCCGGCCCCCGATTTGCTCACTACTCCCGCGCCCCTGGGCCCGTGGTCAATCTGTCCACCATCAGGGCAAATGTTTTCTCAGCGTTTCCCATTTCGTAGCTCGACCTTACGGCCCGAGCCTGTTCGCGACGTCCCGGAGTTCTGACCAGATGACCGACACTCTGACACGCACCGGCCGCCGAATCCGTCTGGCGGTCACCCGTGCCGCGGCGCCATCGCCGGGCGCGCTGCTCGCGCTCGCTGGCATCGTGGTCCTCGCGCACTCTGGCGGTCCACTCGTGCCGTCGCCCTTCGAAGCGGGCGTCGCCGCCTACGCCGAATCGATGGCGATGCAGACGCCGACGTTCTTCATCAGCGACGTGTCCGGCGCCGAGGCAGACGTCCGCAAGACGTTCACGTTCACCGTGTCGCTGAGCGGGGCGGCGCCCGGCGTCGAGCATCGCGTCACCTATCGGACGGCCGACGGCACGGCGACCGCGTCGACGGTCACGAGGACGGCCTCGACGCCGATCTCGATTCCCGACATCGGGTCTGCCACTCCGTATCCCGCCACGCTCGCTGTCGCCGGCCTGACCGGTGTGATCGAAGACGTGGCCGTGCGGCTGGAAGGTCTGACGCACACCTATCCGGAAGATCTCGATATCCTCCTCGTCGGGCCCGGCGGGCAGCGGGCGATGTTCATGTCCGATGTCGGCGGACTGGACGACGTCGCCAATATCACCCTGACGTTCCAGGACGGCGCGCCGCCACCGTCGCCGACGCATCTGGTGACCGGCACGTTCTCGCCGAGCAACATCAGCCCGACCGAATCGCTGCCCGCCCCGGCTCCGCCGGGACCCTACCCGACGCCCCTGTCTGTCTTTCACAACACGGACCCGAACGGCACGTGGCAGCTCTACATCGAGGACGACTTCACCGTCGATGTCGGCACGCTCACCGGTTTCAGCCTCGTCTTCTCGCTCACGGGAGCCGGCGACTACATCCCGGCCGAGGGCGAGCTGATCTTCCCGCCAGGGGTCACCTCGCTGCCCGTCAACGTGACGGTCAAGGGCGACACGGTGGTCGAGCCGACCGAGACGTTTCTCGTCAACCTGTCGTCGCCGGTCAACGCCGTGATCGGCGACGGGCAGGGCACGGGCACCATCTTCAACGACGATGGCCCTGGTGTTCCGACCGCGCTCAACGACAGCTACGCCGTGACCTTCGGCACGACGCTGACGGTGCCGGCGCCCGGCGTCCTCGCCAACGACGACGCGAGTCAGGGCGGGGCGATGACGGCGGTGCTCGTGACCACCGTCCAGCACGGCAGCCTGTCGCTCAGCCCGAACGGAGGGTTCACCTACACGGCAACCCCTGGCTACGCGGGCCCCGACAGCTTCGTCTACCGCGCAACCACCACCAGCGGCGGCAGCGACGATGCGCTCGTGACGCTCGCGGTATCGGTGCCCTCGAGCGCCGACGACAGCTTCACGGCGGCGGGGAACACGCCGCTCGCCGTCCCGGCGCCAGGCGTCCTCGGCAATGACAACGACAACGGTGGTGGACCGATGACGGCGGTCCTCGTCACGCAACCGGCCAACGGCGCCGTGACGCTGAACGCCGACGGCAGTCTGGTGTACGTGCCGGCGCTGAACTTCCTCGGCGTCGACTCGTTCACCTATCACGCTGCGACCGCGCGCGGTGCCGGCAGCGTCGCCACCGTGTCGATTACCGTCGTGCCTCCGACGACGGTCCAGGCGCCAACCGGTCTCGTCGTCGATTCCGTGGCAGGCAATCGTGTGACGGTGAGGTTCGTTCCCCCGCTGCTCGGTCCTCCGCCGACGGGATACATGCTCAAGGGCGGCGTCCACGCCGGCGAGGTGCTGGCAGCGTTCCCAACGGGCCACGGCGCACCAATCTTCACCTTCATGGCGCCGACCGGTTCGTTCTTCATCCGCATGCACTCGCTCTCCAACGCCGCCGAGAGCGGGCCGTCGAACGAAGTGCCGCTGCACGTCGGCGTGCCGGTGACGCCGACGGCGCCGGTCAGCCTCACCGGGCTCGTCCACGGGTCGTCGGTCACGCTCGCATGGAAGAACACTTACGGAGGCGGGGCGCCAACCAACAGCATCCTGACCGTGGGCGGCGACCTGAGCGCGGAGATCCCGGTCGGCCTGCGGGACGGCCTCTCGTTCGTCAACGTGCCGCCGGGCACCTATACCGTGCGCGTCCGCAGCGCCGTACCGGGGAGTTGGGGCCCGTCGTCGGCTCCGATCACGTTGACGTTCCCGGTGGCGTGCTCGGGTGCGCCGCTGCCGCCGGCCAACTTCCTGGCGTACAGGATCGGCCGAACGATCCACGCAGTGTGGGATCCGCCGCCGGCTGGTTCCGCACCCACGAGCTACAGGCTGGACGTGACTGGCGCCTTCGCCGGAAGCTTCGCCACGAGCGGCCGCACGTTGAGCGGGCCGGCGGGTCCCGGGACGTACAGGCTGGAGCTGATCGCCGCGAACCCGTGCGGCGTGAGCGCACCGGCGCCGCCACAGGTCGTGACCGTGCCGTAAGGCGCCCGAGACGAATCTTCGTCGGTGGAACCCGCGTGCGTCGAACGCCCGCGCCCTACCGTTCCTGGACGATCTTCAGTTTCAGCGCGCGCTCGATGGACCGCATCGTTCCGCGCTCGTCCGGCGCCACCAGCGTCACGGCCGTGCCCGTGGCCTCCGCGCGGCCTGTACGGCCAACGCGGTGCACGTAGGTCTCCGCCGTGGACGGCACCTCGTAGTTGATCACGTGTCCGATGCCGTCGACGTCGAGACCGCGCGCCGCGATGTCGGTGGCGACCAGCACGCGGTACCGTCCCGACTTGAAACCGGCGACGGCCGCTTCGCGCTGGCTCTGCGAGCGATCCGAATGCAGCGGCGCGCACTTGTGGCCGCCTGCGGCCAGGGCCTCGGCGAGCCGATCGGCGCGGTGCTTGGTGCGGACGAACACCAGTGCGTGCCTGGGTGTGTCCGTCAGGAACCGGTTCAGCCATCCCGCCTTGGCCTGGCCGTCGATGTGGTGGCTCACATGCGTGATCGTGTTCGCCAGGCCGCCCGCCCTGCCAATCTGCATCAGCTTCGCATCGCGCATGATCGAGCTGGCCGCCTTCATCACGTCACGTGACGTCGTGGCGGAGAAGAGCAGGGTCTGCCGATCGGCCGGCAGCTGTTCGACGATGCGCTGGACGTCGGGCCAGAAGCCCATGTCGACCATGCGATCCGCCTCGTCCAGCACCAGCACTTCGACGGCGCCGAACGTCACCTTGCCGTTCGTCATGTGGTCGATGAGTCGTCCCGGCGTGGCCACGACGATGTCCACGCCGGCGCGGAGCGCGCGGGCCTGCGCGCCCATGCTCATGCCGCCGCAGACCGTGACGCCCGAGAGACGCGCATGCGCGGTGAGCGCCCGGGTATCGTCCGAAATCTGGAGCGCCAGCTCGCGCGTGGGCGCGAGAATCATCAGGCGCGCCGACCGGCGCGTGGCAGCCGCCGTGCCGAGCAGGCGCTGGAGCACCGGCAGG
Organism: uncultured Bifidobacteriaceae bacterium; assembly: GCA_964543955.1. GTDB lineage: Bacteria > Acidobacteriota > Vicinamibacteria > Vicinamibacterales > UBA2999 > VFZN01. The sequence goes on along the minus strand of CAZJBN010000008.1, from coordinate 48,319 downwards.
AGGAAGGCCACCGTCTTGCCTGTGCCGGTCTGGGCGCACGCCACGAGATCGTCGCCGGCCACGACCGCTGGAAAGACGGCGCTCTGAACGGGCGTCGTCTGGGTGAAGCCAAGATCGCCGATGGCGCGGAGCAGGCGAGGGTCGAGCGACAGCGTGTCGAAGGCCACCGGCGTGTCGTCGTGCGGGGCGGATTCGAAGACCGGCGGGGGAGGCGCCTGCGGCGCTGGACGAGAGGCGCGGAAAGACGGACGGCCACCGCGCCGCAGCGGCCCCTGGCGCCGCGCGGGCACAAATCGAGTTCTAGCTGAATTCAAATGATGGGCTGGAGCGTGAAGGACGCTCTATCTCGAGGGAAATTCAACGGCCGGGAATCGGCGACGCCAATCTCTGTTCCTGCGCTCTAGTCTCCTCTATAACGAACTCGCCATTATCGCACGGGACCCGGTAATTGCCTAATCGGCATGCTTCTCCGGGCGATCGGAGGGTGTGCTGTCGAGGCGTCGCACGTCGGCGTCGATACGCTCGAGGCCAGTTCGCGGCGGGTCGGCCAGCCGGCCGGCGTCCTGGACTCTGGCAATGGTCCAGCCAGCCGAGGGGAGCATCAGCAGCCCGAGCAGGTAGAGGAGGACGGACGCGAAGGCGAGGTAGCCGCCGGCCGGAGAGAGGTCCACCTGCGACAGGGCGCCCAGCGTGACGCCTTCGAAGAGCAGCTGAAGAGAGCGGGTGATGCGGCCCTGGGCCGGCGCCGAGACTGCGGCGAGCACCACGAACTTGAGGAGGAGCGCCGAGCCGAGGAGCAGGGCGAGGACGCGAAGCACCCGGGCGCGGTCGAGCGAAGCCGTCAGCATGAGGGCGATGCCAATCAGCATGAAGGCCCCGAAGACGACCGACGGCACTCCGGACGAGGGCATCACGAGCGTCAGGATCTGGGCCGTGGCCAGGAAAGTGGTGGCGAGCACGATGAGCCCGTTCACGTTCTCGATCGCGCTCCGGCCCGCATTCATCAGGCGGTGCGCGGCGAGCGCGCCGGACTGCACGAATGCCGCCATCAGGAGCGACGCCAGGATGAGCGAGAAGAGCGTCGGCGGGACGACGCGGATCGGGTCCGAGAACCGCGCCGCGCTCAGCAGGACGACGGTGAGGAACACCAGTGGAATGGTGACCGCTTCGCGAGCGGCCGTCACTTGCGCTCCCTGAACACGCGCAGCGGGTTGAGGTCGGACACGTCGCGTGTCAGCCCGGCGACCAGCTCCGCACGCAGCTCGTCGGCCGACTGCATTCCGAGGCGGTCGTCGTTGACGGTGATCCGTCCGCCGTTGGCGACGGCAATCGCACGATCGATCGCGGCCAGCCCCTGCGTGTAGAGCTCGTCGTCGTGGGCCAGGCGTCCCCAGCCCTGTCGGTAGTAGCTGTACGCCACGTAGAACTGCGTCAGCCCGTCGCGCATGGCGGGATCCGCGCGGGCAAACGCCGAACGCGCTTCGACGAACTGGTCGTTGTGGAAGAAGCGCAGTCCGTCGCCGAACGCGACCTCGTCGACGCCGTAGGCGCCGATCGAAGACGTCAGGCCGCCGGTGAACTCGGCCATGGTCGCCGGCTGCGAGACGAACAGCCACCCGATGAGCGCCGCATACGCGACGGCGGCGGCCGCACCGGCAGCGCGAATGGCCTGATCCCGCATGGAGCGATTCTACGTCAGAGGCGAGTGACCGCCGCGAGACGGGCTCCCGTGGCGCTCATACGGTCACCGAGGCAAATGCCTCGTAACGGCCCTTGAAGTCCTGGACGCGCCCGCCGTCGAAGTGCCACACGCGGGTGCCCACTTCCTCGAGCAGGTCCTGGTCGTGGGTCACGAGCAGCACCGTGCCCTCGAACTTCTGCAGCGCGACGTTGAGCGCGTTGATCGACTCGAGGTCGAGGTGGTTGGTGGGCTCGTCGAGCACGAGGACGTTGGGCTTCTGCAGCATGATGCGGCAGAAGAGCAGCCTCGCGGTTTCGCCCCCCGACAGCGCGTCGGTCGGCTTCAGGCCTTCTTCGCCGCTGAAGAGCATCTGGCCGAGCAGGCCGTGGATGTCCTGGCGCGAGGCGCCCGGGTCGAAGCGGTGGAGCCACTCGACGGCCGTCATCCCTTTTTCGATGAGCCCGGTATGGTCCTGCGGGAAGTACCCGATCGAGACCTCGTGGCCCCAGCGCGTGGTCCCCGCGTCGAGATTCTCCTTCGACGGCGCGAGGGTCGGCGCATCGGAGAGCAGCGCCTCGAGCATGGTCGTCTTGCCCTGCCCGTTCCTGCCGACGAGCACGATCTTCTCGCCGCGGCTGACGAGCGCATCGAAACCGTCGATCACGATGTGGCGGCCAAAGGCCTTCGTGATGCCGGTGGCTTCGAGCACGGTGCGTCCGGACGGCCGGTTCGGTGTGAAGCGGATGTACGGACGCTGAATATTGGAGCGCGCCAGCTCGGTCGTCTGCAGGCGCTCCACTTCCTTCCGGCGCGACTGCACCTGGCTCGATCGCGTGCCTGCGGAAAACCGCGCGATGAAGTCGTTCAGCTGCGCGATCTTCTTTTCGCGCTGCGCGTTGTCGGCTTCGACGCGGGCGCGAATCTGCGTCTTGGCCACCACCATGTCGTCGTAGCCGCCGGTGTAGGTGATGATCGTCTGGTAGTCGATGTCCGCCGTATGCGTGCAGACCGCATTCAGGAAGTGGCGGTCGTGCGAGATCACGATGAGCGTGCCGTCGTAGCGTACGAGGAAGTCCTGCAGCCAGTGGATGGAGTCGAGGTCCAGGTGATTGGTCGGCTCGTCGAGGAGCAGGGCCTGCGGGTGGCCGAAGAGCGCCTGGGCCAGCAGCACGCGGACCTTCTGTCCGCCCTGCAGTTCGCTCATGGGCCGCTCGTGAAGGTGGTCCGGGATGTCGAGGCCCTGCAGCAGGATCGCGGCGTCGCTCTCGGCCGTGTACCCGTCTTCCTCTCCGACGATGCCCTCGAGCTCGCCGAGGCGCATGCCGTCGTCGTGGGTCATGTCGGGTCTGGCGTAGAGGAACTCACGCTCCTCGAGTGCCGCCCAGAGACGCGCGTTGCCCATGACGACCGTGTCGATGACCCGGAAGCGGTCGAAGGCGAACTGATCCTGTCTGAGGACGCCGGCCTTCGCCGGACGGACGACCGACCCGCGCTGCGGCTCGAGCTCGCCGGTCAGGAGCTTCATGAACGTGGACTTGCCGGCCCCGTTCGGCCCCGTCAAACCGTACCGCCGGCCGGAGAGGAATGCCGTCGTCACCTCGTCGAAGAGCACCTTCGACCCGTAGCGCATCGATACATCGTTGACGGAAATCATGTCGTTCAGCTCCCCGGACACGCGACCAAACTCTTGATCCTAACACACGTGCCGCACGGTGTAAGCTAGCCGCCATGCGGCTCGAACACGAACGGCAGAGCACCAACGTCGAGGACCGGCGTGGGCAGCGGATGCGCGGTCCGGCGGGCATCGGGGGCGGCGGGATCGGGATGATCCTCGTCATCCTGATCATCGCGTGGCTCACCGGCACCAACCCGCTGTCCCTGCTCCAGATGACGGGGGGCGTGCCTGGCGGACAGCCCGAAATCATCGACGGTCCGCCGCCGCCCGACGACGAACAGTCCATCTTCATCAAGCGGGTCCTCGGCGACCTCGAAGATACGTGGACCCAGATCTTCGCGCAGGCCGGCGAACGCTACCAGCCGCCGACGCTCGTGCTCTTCGAGCAGGCCGTGCAGTCGGCGTGCGGCGCGGCCTCGTCGGCCACCGGCCCGTTCTACTGTCCGGCCGACGGCAAGGTCTACCTGGACCTGTCGTTCTTCCGCGAGCTCGAAGAGCGATTCGGCGCGCCGGGCGACTTCGCACAGGCGTACGTCGTGGCTCACGAAGTCGGGCACCACATCCAGAACGTGCTGGGGATCAACCAGCAGGTGTCGCGGCTGCAGCAGCAGGCGCGGTCACAGGCCGACGCCAACCAGCTGTCGGTAAGGCTCGAACTGCAGGCGGACTGCTTTGCCGGCGTCTGGGGCAACCACGCCGGGCAGCAGAACCTGCTCGAATCGGGCGACGTCGAAGAGGGCCTGCGCGCCGCAGCCGCGATTGGCGACGATCGTCTCCAACGCCAGTCGCAGGGACAGGTCGTCCCCGAGAGCTTCACTCATGGCTCGTCCGAACAGCGTGCGCAGTGGCTGAGACAGGGCTTGTCGAGCGGTCACATCAACGCGTGCGACACGTTCGGAACCGCAACCAGGTAGCGCATTGGCGATTGGACGATTGGCGATCGTCTGCTGCCAGATCGCGACGCGCGCGTCCGGCGGCAGGAACAGCGTGTCGCCTTCCTTGACGTCGAACGCGCGATAGAACCCGGGCACGGTGCGCACCGGGGCGTCGCCCAGCGTCAGTTCGCCGTTGACGTGCGGGCCCGGCGGCGGCTCGAGCGTGCTGTACTGATCCACGATCTTACGATGCCACCGGCCGGCCGCCGGCCGGGTCCCGACGTGCGTGTACACGGGCGCCGGGACGAACGGCAGCGCGCGAAACGGAAACGAAAACGATAAAGTGATACGCCATGCGCAGGCTTCAGACACTCGTCCTCCTCGTCGTGTCGGTCGCGGTCCTGGGCGCGGAGCAGTCCGCGGCCCCGCCGTTCGCCCTGACGGTCGACAGCATCATGCGCGGACCGGCGCTCGTGGGATATCCGCCGAGCGGCCTGCGCTGGTCGGGCGATTCGAAGACGCTCTACTTCGAATGGCGCCGTCCCGGCGACGATGTCGCGTCCACATGGATGGTGGCGCGCGACGGCGGCGAGCCGCGGCGGCTGGCGGACGCGGAACGCCTTGACGCACCGCTCGTCAACGGGCAGTGGAACGCCGATCGCTCGCGTATCCTCGGCGTCGACCGCGGCGACATCGTCATCATCGACACCGTCACGCGCGACCGGATCGAGATCACGCGGACCACTGGCGCCGAATCGAGTCCCCGATGGACACGGAACGGCACGGCGGTCACCTTCGTCCGTGACAACAACCTGTTTCTCGTGCCCCTCGACGGTCAGGGCGGCGCCCTCGTGCAGCTGACTGACGTCAGCGCCAGGAAGCCTGAGACGCGGTTGACCGACAGCCAGCGCTTCCTGCGCAAGGAGGAGGCGGACCTTCTCCAGTGGGTCGAAGACGAGAAGGCACGACGCAAGAGGCGCGAAGCACGCGACGAAGCGCGGGCGCTGCCGCGGTTCGAGCTCGCCGAGCGCCAGTCGATCAGCGATGCGGCCCTGTCAGCCGATGGCGTGTACGCCTACCTGGTCGTCACCGAGCGCGCTCAGGCGCGCGCGTCCGACGTCCCGCGCTATGTGAGCGAGACCGCCTTCACGGAGGACATCCCGGCGCGCACCAAGGTCGGCGACGCACAGGACGTCCGCCGCCTGGCCGTGCTCAACCTCCAGACGGGTGAAGGCGTCTGGGCAGGGCTCGACACCGTCGCCGAGCCAGTCAGGATCCCGAAGGTGGTCCTTCCCGATCCCGACGCTCCGAAGGCCGATTCCGAGGCCAGGCCGTCCGTGCCCGCAAAGGATGCGACCGCCAAACCCGGGCCGAGCGTGCGCTGGGGCGCGTTGCTCCTGTCTCCGGACGGTGAGCGGGCGATCGCGTCGGTGCGCTCGGCCGACAACATGGATCGATGGCTCGTGCTGGTGGATCCGGCGACGGGGCGGACGACGATCGTGGACCACCTCCACGACGATGCGTGGGTGAGGGACATCGGCGCGCAGTCCAATATCGAGGGCGGGCTTGGCTGGCTGCCGGACAGCCGGCGGCTGTGGTTTCTCGCCGAGCGCGATGGGTGGATGCAGCTCTACACCGTCGACGTCACGGCCGACGCACCGTCGGCCGACGCCGTGACGAGCGGGCGCTTCGAGATCGACCGCGTGCAGCTGTCGCCGCGCGGCGATCGGTTCTACCTCGAGTCCACCGAGCAGCATCCCGGCGAGCGCCATCTCTATGCCGTGAGCGTGGATGGCGGAGAACGCACCAGGCTCACCACGGCCACCGGTGCCCACCGCGGCGCCATCTCGCCAGACGACTCCGTCTTCGGCGTCGTCTCGTCGTCGGCGAACCGTCCGCCAGAGGTGTTCGTCATGGCCAACCGCGCCGGCGCGCCGTCCGCGCAGGTCACGACGAGCTACTCGGAAGAGTGGAGCCGTCACAGGTGGGTCGAGCCGCGGTTGATTACCTACAAGGCCCGCGACGGCGTCGAGGTGTACGCGCGGTTGTACACGCCGGAGATGGTGGGCGCGAAGCGTCATCCGACCGCGCCGGCCGTCGTGTTCGTGCACGGCGCCGGCTACCTGCAGAACGCGCACCGCTACTGGTCCAGCTACTCGCGCGAGTACATGTTCCACCACCTGCTGGCCTCGCGCGGCTACGTGGTGCTGGATCCGGACTATCGCGCCAGCGCGGGCTACGGCCGCGACTGGCGGACGGCAATCTTCCGTTGGATGGGAGGCCACGACCTCAACGACGTCGTGGACGGCGCGGCGTATCTCGCCAGCGCGCACAAGGTGAACCCCGGGCGGATCGGCGTCTACGGCGGCAGCTACGGCGGCTTCATCACGCTGATGGCCATGTTCACCTCGCCCGACACGTTTGCCGCCGGCGCCGCACTTCGACCGGTGACGGACTGGGCGCACTACAACCATCCGTACACGTCCAACATCCTCAACGAGCCGCAGGACGATGCCGAGGCGTATCGCAAGAGCTCGCCGATCTACTTCGCCGAGGGACTGAAGGGCGCGCTCCTCATCTGCCACGGCATGGTGGACGTCAACGTGCACTTCCAGGACTCGGTCCGCCTCGCGCAGCGTCTCATCGAGCTCCGCAAGGAGAACTGGGAGCTGGCCGTCTACCCGGTCGAAGACCATGGCTTCGTCGAGGAGACGAGCTGGGCGGACGAGTACAAACGGATCCTCCAGTTGTTCGAGACCAACCTGAAGAAGTAGGCTGGGTGCATGTGTCCCGGATACGACGAGCTCATCGCGCGTCTGGATCGCGACGTGGACGCCGGGTCGCCTGACGCGATCACCGTCCGCGTCAAAGCCGATCTCGAGGACCTGCTCGGCCGCGCGCAGCTGCAGCTGCCGGATCGCTTCCGTCAGCCGAGGCCCGACGCCTACGCCCGCCGCCTGCTGCACCGGGATTCGGCGGGGCGCTACACCGCAATCGTGATGACGTGGGGGCCGGGACAGGGCACGCCCGTGCACGACCATGGCGGCCTGTGGTGCGTCGAGGGCGTGATCGACGGCCGCATCGCGGTGACCCACTATGACGTCGAGCATGCGTCCGACGGCCTGATGGTCGCGAAAGGCGATACGATCGTGGCCGGCACCGGGACCGCCGGACGCCTGATTCCACCAACCGACTACCACGTGCTGTCGAACGCGCTCGCCGACCGCCCGTCGATGACGCTGCACATCTACGGCGGGGATCTTGCCGAGTGCCGCGTGTTCCTGCCAGACGCCGACGGACGATACGTCGAGAGCACGCGCACGCTGAGCTTTCACGAGTAGAGACGACCGGGGCCCACGAGTCTTCTCACGTCCTACTTCTCACTTCCTTCTCACTTCCCACTTCCTGCTCCCCGTGGACTACATCGATCTTCGCTTCCAGGGGCACGACCGCGTCATCGCGACCGCAGTCCTGCGTGGCCCTGACGGCCTGACGCTGGTCGATCCCGGCCCGACCTCCTGCCTGGCGGCTCTCGAGGAAGGGTTGTCGAGCTTCGGCGGTGCCCTGCGGGACGTGCGCACGATCCTCCTGACGCACATTCATCTGGATCACGCAGGCGCCACCGGCACGATTGCCGCGCGTGTGCCCGCCGTGAGGGTGTTCGTGCACGAGCGTGGCGCGCCCCACATGGTCGACCCCGCCAGGCTCCTCTCGAGCGCGACACGACTGTACGGCGACCGGATGGAGACCCTCTGGGGCCGGTTCGATCCGGTCCCTGCCGACCGGCTGAGTGCGCTTGCCGGAGGGGAACGGCTGGACCTGGCAGGCCGGCCGTGGCGCGTGGCCTACACGCCGGGTCACGCCGTGCACCATGTGAGCTATCTCGACGAGTCGGCGGGAACAGCTTATGTCGGCGATACGTGCGGGATCCGCGTCACCAGGGACCACACGATCGCCGCGACGCCGCCGCCGGATATCGATCTCCCGGCCTGGTTGGAGAGTCTCGACATCATCGACGCCTGGCAGCCGACCGCGCTCTTTCTCACTCACTTCGGGCCGACGGCCCCGGCGCGCGCGCATGTGGCGCAGTATCGTCGTGTCCTGCAGTGGACCGAGCAGGCGGTCCGGATGTCCCTCGAGGCCGGGCACACCGATGACGATCGGGCTGCCGCGTTTGTCGAGCGGATGCGAACCGATGCGCGAATGGCGCTGTCAGAGGAGGAGGCGCAGGGACTGGAGACGGCCGCGCCGTTCGATCAAATCTGGGCCGGGATGGCCCGCTACATCCGCAAGTTCGCTCCGGGCGGCGGCCTGGGGGACCGACCGCCGGGCGGAGCCTGACGAGACGCCTGCGTCAGGACGCGCGCCGGGCCTGCCGCTGGTCGGCGGCCTGCGCCAACGTGGGCTCGACCATGAACCGCAGGGCATATCCGCGGGGCATTCCCGTCGACGCACGGCGTGGGCCGACCTGCCAGACCGCCGACAGCACCCGTCCGTCCCGCAGCACGCGCGGCAGGCCGACCGATTCGCGGGCCGCCTTCTCGACCTGCAGATGCACCAGTCGATAGAGCGGCAATGCCACCGACGACTCACACTCGACGACCACTCCATCGTCGCGAATCTCGCGAGTCAGAACCGACGTGAAGCGGGTGGCGCCGGCCGCGTCCTTCCACATCAGACGCGCGGGGACCGTTACCTCCCGATTGGTGGGCTTGGAATCTGTGCTCCAGGCAGTGAGTTGTTCGGTCACGGGTGGCTCCAGGGTTCTCGAGACGTTACGGGTCAAACACGTGTGGCGACACCTGCCTCTCCTCCAATTTCCACGCCGTTTTTGCGTGCAAATCAAGGCAGTGGATACGAAGTGGTCACACGAGTAAGAGGTGAGACACGAAAGGACTTTGCGGACAGCATTAGCGGGGGAGTCTGTGGATACTATGTATCCACAGACTATCAGGATTGACTACTTGGTAACCATTCCGAAAGCCTACTCGAGGCCCAGCCGGCGGAGCTTCAGGTAAAGTCCACGACGGGTGAGACCGAGGGCGCGTGCCGTCTCAGAGATATTCCCGCGCTGCCGCGAGAGGGTTTCTCGAATGAGGTCGCGCTCGATGTCGTCGACCACGGACGCGAGGGTCTGGCCGCCCCGCAGGGTCACGCGCGGAGTCTGCGGATCCATCCGGCTGGCCGGCGCGGCCGTGAGGTCGGCGGAGAGGTGCTGAGGTCCGATGAGGCCTCCGGCGGGGGCCATGGCCACCGAGCGCTGGATCTCGTTTCGGAGCTGCCGCACGTTGCCCGGCCACCAGTACTGTGCGAAGAGGTCGAGCACATCCGAGCTCAGTTGCACGTCCGGTTTACCCAGGCGCTCGGAGGCTTCGCGCAGGAAGTAGGTGCTCAGGTGCGGAATCTCTTCGCGCCGCTGGCGCAGGGGCGGGATGTGAATGCGAATGACGCTCAGCCGGTAGTACAGATCCTCGCGGAACTTGCCCTCCGCGACCCGCTGTTCGAGGTCCGCATTGGTCGCGGCAATCACGCGCACGTCGACACGCTGCGGGCGCGTCTCGCCGACGGGCATGATCTCGCCCTGCTCCAGGAATCGCAGCAGCTTGGGCTGCACGTCGAGCGGGAGGTCGCCCACTTCGTCGAGGAAGAGCGTGCCGCCTGCCGCCGTCCGCACGAGCCCGGGCTGATCGGACATTGCTCCGGTGAATGCCCCGCGCCGGTGGCCGAACAGCTGGCTGTCGGCCAGCTCCCTCGTCGTGGTCGTGCAGTTGTAGGGAAGGAAGGTGGCGGCGCTGCGCGGCGATCCGACGTGGATGGCCCGTGCGACGAGTTCCTTGCCCGTTCCGCTCTCGCCCGTGATGAGCACCGTCAGGTCGTTGCCCTGCAGGCGCTGCACCTGGTCGACGACCTTGTGCATGGCCGTGCTCGCACACACGAACCCTGGAAGGAGGGGCTCGAGCGGACGTTCCATGTTCAGGTCCGGCGGAGCCGACGGGTGCTCGCGCGCGCCGCAGAGCTCGAAACCCTGGCGCGCGACGGCGGCCATCATCCGCACGCGCCGGAGCGACGGATGTCCGAGTGGGCGGGGCGAGGCGACGACGACATGGCGGCCGCCGTCGGGTTCGCGGCCGAGCGGCTCGACGAGCAGGCTGCCGGATCCATAGGCCGCGCCCTGGGTACCCAGGCGTGCGACGGTCCGCGCCCCTTCTTCGTCGGCGCCGGCATGCGCCACGACCCGAACCTCGCCCCCGGGCAGCTCGACGAAGACCGCAGCGACGTCGGCGGCAACGGCCTCGAGAAGCGCCGCCGCCAGCTCACGGGCCAGCAGGTCGGGCAGGACGGCCGCGTCCACGAGCCGCTTGACGAGTGCATCGTCGGCATCGGCCGGGGATCCGACGTACTCGCCGGTCCCCGTCGGCAGCGGCATCGACATCGCGGCGCGTACGGCCTCGAGGTCGCGCGTGGCGCCGAGCGACTGGAAGACCTGCTCGGCGTAGTGATAGTGCCGGTCGGCCGTGGACCTGGCCCCGGCCCTGGCGGCGAGCCGCGCAAGGGCAAGCTGGCTGACCGCCGCCTGGTAGCGCTCGCCCACGAGCTCGAACACGCTCGAGCTCTGCGCGATGTCGTGGTACGCCTCGGTGGCGCGGTTCTGGCGTGCCCGCAGGTCGCCCCTGAGGCGCAAGAACTCTCCCCACCCTCCGGGTGTCGTACGGGGATCGAGGCGCCCCTCGACCTGCGCCAGCCGGCGTTCGGCCTCATCGGTGCGCCCGGCGGCGAGCAGGGCTTCGGCCGCAATCAACTCGGCCTCGGTGGCCTCGGCGGGCGGTGCGGCAGGCGAGCGCGCGATCTCGTCGGCGAGGTTCAGCGCCTCCTCGGGATTGTTCCGCCGAATCGCGAGGCGGGCCCCGATCACGCGCAGCGACCACTCGTACCAGCGGCTGGTGTTGCGGCCGTACGCGCCAAAGGCCTCGGCCGCGCGTCCGAGGTACTCCGCTGCGTTCTCGTAGTCGCCGCGCATGAGCGACATCTGCGCCAGCGTGTCGTACACGGCGCCCGTCGTCTCGTGAAACTGGACGGCAGTCCTGACATCGAGCGCCCGGTGCAGGACGGCGTCGGCGCGTTCGAGATTCCCCAGCCGCACGCAAATCTGTCCGAGCGTCGCCATGCACACCGACAGGCCGGGGCCCTGCCCGATGCCCTGATGCAGGGACACTGCCCGCTCGGCAAGGGCGAGCGCCTGTTCGTATCGGTGCCGGATCAGCGCGACGTTGGCCTGGTTCCCGTACACCGTCGCCAGCACATCGTCTGCCTGCAGCGCGGAAGCGAGGCGCTCGGCCTGGCGGAGCGCCGTGGCCGCTTCCTCGTAGCGCCCTGTCTGCGCGAGCATGGTTGCCGAGAGCGAGTGCACCTGAGCGAGGTGGCGGCGGTCGCCAGCGGCATGAAGCGCGGCGGCGGCCTCGCCGATATGCTCGCGCACGATGGACATGTCACCGACCTGTCGATAACACTGTCCGAGACAGAAGTGGGCAAGGCCGATGGCGCGCGAGTCGTGCGCGGTCTCGGCCAGCTTCAGCGCCCGGCTGTGCAGGGCAATCGCGCGCGACTGTTCGCCGCGTGCGAACGCCACCCGGCCGTGGGCACGCCAGAGGTTGGAGAGAATGACCGGAGCTACGGGATCGCGAATCGCATCCGGCGCGCGCCCGACCACCGTCCCCGCCTCCGTCAAGTCGCCGCGGAGGAGGTACGCTTCGGCCAGCGCGGACCGCACCGCCAGCTCGTCCTCCCGCGTCAGAGACGCCGTGACGCGTAGGAGGGGAGACAGCTGGTCGATGGCCGTGCTCGCTTGCCCGCGCTCCATGGCAGAGGCGGCGCGCGCCATGGCCGGCTGGAGAGTGGCGCTGAGCACTCGGGGAGTATACCAAGTATCCAGTGTCGGGGACGTCTGCGGACACTCATGAATCTGACTGCTGGCGGCCACACGGAATGTGGACCGCGCACCATGAATCAGGACTGGCTCGACTGGAGCCTGCAGCTCGGCTATTTCCTCGTCGCCGACGGAATGGGGGGCCACAACGCCGGGGAGGTGGCCTCACACCTGGCCATCGAGTCCGTTCGCGATTTCCTGGTCCAGTCCGCCGATGCCGACATCACGTGGCCGTTCGGGTTCGACCCACAGCAGTCGGACCGGGCCAATCGACTCCTGTCGGCGGTGCGCCTGGCCAATCGGCGGATCTACGGCGAAGGGGCGAAGCATGCAGCGCTGGAGGGCATGGGTACCACGGTGGTGGCGCTGCTCGTCGACGACGATCGGGCCACGCTCGTCGGCGTCGGCGACAGCCGCATCTATCTCTGGCGCGGCGGTACTCTTCGTCAACTGACCCACGACGACACCTGGCTGGCCGCGGTTCTCGGCCACGATGACGCCGATCGCACGGATGCGTCGCACCCGCTCAAGCACGTCCTCACCGCCGTCGTCGGGACCAAGGAGGACATCCATCCGCTCGCGATCGAGCTGACCCTCCAGGCCAGCGACCGTCTCGTGCTCTGCAGCGACGGCGTGCACGGCCGGCTGGATCAGACGGCGATCGGCGACCTGCTGGCAGGCGGAGGGAGTCCGGAGGTCCTGGCGGCACGGCTGGTGGCCGAGTCACTGGCGCGGCGGACCAACGACAACGCCACGGCGCTTGTCGTGGCAGTGGACGAGTAACCCGCTCCGGCACACGACGTTCGCCTCGAATCGGGACCGTGGGCCGTCCCGCTTCGTATAATCAGGTGATCGTGCCCGCGCGCTCTCGCTCCCTGATTGGACTGGCCGGCGTGTTGACCCTGTGCCTGGCCGCCTGTGCCGACGCGCCGCCTGTCGCGGCAACGCGGGCCGATGACACCGCGTCGACGACGCCCGCGGCCTCCGAGCGGGCGCGTCCTCGAATCATCTTCCTCGGCGACAGCCTGACCGCGGGTCTCGGCCTCGACAGCGCGGCCAGCTACCCGTCGCTCATCGGGCGCCGCCTGGAGGAACAGCAGTTCGACTTCGAGGTCGTGAACGCGGGCGTGTCCGGGGACACCTCGGCCGGAGGCCTGCGCCGTATCGAGTGGGCGCTCGACGGCAGCCCGCGGGTGATGGTGCTCGCGCTCGGCGCCAACGACGGCCTGCGCGGACTGCCGACGACCGAACTGCGGAAGAACCTGGCGGCGACCATCGAGCACGCCCAGTCGCAAGGCGTGAAGGTGATCCTGGCCGGCATGGAGGCGCCGCCCAACAACGGGCCCGAGTACGCCGCACGATTCCGTGCGGTCTACACCAGTCTGGCCCGCGAGTACGACATCCCGCTCATTCGGTTCCTCCTCGACGGCGTCGCCGGCGATCCGGCGTTCAACCAGGCGGACGGCATTCACCCCAACGCCGAAGGCGCTCGGCGGGTGGCCGATACCGTCTGGCAGGCGCTCGAGCCCGTGCTGGCCGAGGAGAGACGGAAGACCCGATGATCTCGCTCCGAGGTGTCACCAAGACGGTGACGAGCGGCGATCGGCCGCTGACGATTCTTCATCCGCTGGACCTGGATGTGCCGGCCGGGCAGTGCCTGGCCATCACGGGTCCGTCGGGCAGCGGCAAGTCCACGCTCCTCGGGCTCATCGCGGGACTCGATGCGCCGACCGCCGGCGAAGTCCGTATCGGCGGCGTGGACATCACCAGGCTCGACGAGGATGCCCTCGCGCGGCTGCGCGGCGCGACCATCGGGTTCGTCTTCCAGTTCTTCCACCTGGTGCCCTCGCTGAGCGCGATCGAGAACATCCAGGTGCCGATCGAAATCGCCGGACGCCGCGATGCGCGGACGCGCGCGCAGGCACTGCTCGACGAAGTGGGATTGCACGACCGTGGGCACCACTACCCGTCGCAGCTGTCGGGCGGCGAGCAGCAGCGGGTAGCCATCGCCCGCGCGCTGGCCAACGATCCGCCGCTCATTCTCGCGGACGAGCCCACCGGCAATCTCGACAGCAGCAACGGCCGCCACGTGCTCGACCTGCTGCTCGCCGTGCGGCAGACCAGGCACGTGACGCTCGTGCTCGTGACGCACGACCCGACCGTCGCCGCCGTGGCCGATCGGCGGCTCGTGCTGCGCGACGGACGCGCGGTGACGAGCGAACTCGGGAGCGCCGGAGGGAGCGCGGAGCGATGAAGTTCGTGCTGCCGATGATCGTCCGCGAGCTCCGGTCGTCGTGGCGGCGTCTGCTGTTCTTCTTCGTCTGCATCGCGATCGGCGTCGGCGCCATCGTCATGCTGCGATCGGTCATCCAGAGCGTGCGGCAGGCCTTTGCCGGCGAAGCACGATCGCTCATTGCCGCCGACGCAGTAATCTCCAGCAACCAGGCCATCCCGGCGGACCTTCGGGCGACCATCGAACAGCGACTGGCCGATGCGGGCGCGACGAGCCTCGGGTCCGTGGAACTGGCGACCATGGTCCGTGCCGCGGATCGGGAAGACGGGCTGACGCGGATGGTCGAGCTGCGTGCGGTCGATCGCGGGTTTCCGTACTACGGCCAGCTCGCCCTGGCCGGAGGGCAGGCCTTCTCCTACGACCTGCTCGAGGACGGCGGCGCGCTCGCGCGCCCGGAGCTTCTCGCACAGCTCGGACTCGACGTCGGCGACGCGATCGTCATTGGCGGCCAGGCGTTCACCGTCCGCGGCGTGATCGAGAGCGAGCCGGGCCGGCGCCTGGGCGCATTCAGCCTCGGCCCGCGCGTCTTCGTGTCGATGGCCGATCTCGAACGGACCGGTCTCGTGACCTTCGGCAGCCGCGCGTCGCACCAGCGCCTCGTCAAGGTGCCGGACGCGGCACTCGATGGACTGGTCGCGTCCCTGCGTGCCGACTTCGCGAACGCGTTCGTGCGGGTGCGCTCCTACAAGGCGACCGAGGACGACATCGGCGAGGACTTCGGCCGTGCGGAGGACTATCTCAGCCTCGTCGGCCTCGTCATCGTCATCCTGGGAGGCATTGGCGTCTCGAGCGTGACGCGGGTCTTCGTGCAGCAGAAGATCCGGAGCATTGCCATCCTCAAGTGTGTCGGCGCCAGCTCGCGACAGATCCTGGCGATCTACCTCGCGCAGGTGGCGCTGCTTGGCCTTGCCGGCTGCCTGCTCGGCGTCGCCATGGCCGCGGCCGCGATTGCGGCCGTGCCCCTCTTCGTGGCAGAGACGCCGGGGGTGGCCATCGAGTACGGCCTGACGATTCCTGCCGTACTGCAGGGTGCGGGCATCGGACTGCTCGTCTCGATGCTGTTTGCACTGGTGCCGCTGCTGCACGTACGGCGCGTGAAGCCTTCGCGGCTGCTGCGCGATGAGCCGGACCAGTCCCGCCCGGACGCGGCGCAACTGGCGGCCGTCGGCTTCGTGGCGGCGGCCCTCGTCGCCGTCGCTGCCTGGCAGGCCGGCTCCTGGCGCGTAGGGCTCGTCGTGACCGTCGGGCTCGCGGCCACCGCGCTCGTGCTCCACCTGGCCGGCCTCGTGCTCATCCGCGCCATCCGGCCGCTCACGCGGTCGTCCTGGTTCGCGCTGCGTCATGCCGCGCTGCAGCTGAGCCGCCCGGGGAGCCAGGTGCGGATCGTGCTTCTCGCCGTCGGGCTCGGCAGCTTCTTCATCATCGGTGTGCGCTCGCTGCAGCAGAACCTGGTTGCGGAGTTTGCAGTGGATACGTCGCCCGAGGCGCCGGACATGTTCCTGCTCGACGTGCAGGGCGACCAGGTCGACGCCGTCCGCCGAATCGTTCAGGCGAATCAGGATCAGGGCGCGCCGCCGCCGCGGATGATCCCCGTGCTCCGCGCGCGCGTCGTCGGGGTACAGGGACGCGAGGTCCAGCTCGAGAACTACGAGGACGTGCGCGGCCGCGGGTCGCTCGCGCGCGAGTACACCGTCACGTACCGCGACGGGCTCGAGCCGAACGAGCAGGTGCTCGACGGACGGTTCTGGGACGGGCCGGCGGCCGATCGGTCGAACGGCCTCACCGAGGTGTCGATCGAGGACAGCATTCGCGAGCGGTTTCGCATCTCGGTGGGCGATACGATGCGCTTCGACGTCCTGGGTCGCACGATCGAGGCGCGCGTGACGAGCGTCCGTCATGTCGAATGGTCGGACGGCCGTGCCGGCGGATTCATGTTCGTCTTCCGCCCCGGCGTGCTCGATCAGGCCCCTCACGGTTCGATCGGCTTCTTCCGCGGGCCGGCCGATCCGGCCGCGCGCGGCCGGATGCAGGGCGAACTCGTCAAGGCCGCCCCGAATGTGTCCGTCATCGATGGCCGCGAGATCATGCAGACGATCCAGACCATCGTGGACAACGTGACGCTGGCCGTCACCGTCGTCGGCGCGCTCGTCATGCTGAGCGGCCTCCTCATCCTGATCGGCGCGGTGGCCATGACGAAGTTCCGGCGGGTCTACGAAGCCGCGATCTTCAAGACGCTGGGGGCGACGAGGCGCGTCATCACATCCGTACTGCTCATCGAATACGGCCTGCTCGGCGCGCTCGCGGGCACAATCGGCGCGGCCGGCGCCGTGGCCCTCACGTGGGCCATCAGCCGTTTTGCGCTCGACATCCCATTTCGCCCGCTGCCGATCGTGAGCGTCGTCGGCGTGGTGATCACGGCGCTCCTGGTCGCTGGAGTCGGGATTGCCGCCAGCTGGGATGTGCTGCAGCGTAAGCCGTTGGCCACGCTGCGCGCGGAGTAGGATGGGCCAATGACAAACGCCCCATTGCCCCGACCGGAGGACTCCAACCGGGTCGCCCTGCTGGTTGCCGCGTTCCGCACCAGGTGGCGCCAGTTCTGGCAGGGCTACTGGCGGTCGCCCATCGGGTGTTGAGGGATGGATCCAGTGGCCTGGGAGCAGGACACACGATTGCGTGAACGGACGAACACGGCCGCCAGCAGGAGGGGACGCCCTCTGCCGACGTGGTCGCAACGATACCCGAACGACTGCGGGGACTAGCCAGCGCGTCAGGTCACCTGCGCGGCGAGGAGATGAGCCGATGAGCCAACCCGTCACCCCCGAACGGATTCTCCAGACCGGCCTCGCGTTCTGGCCGTCCAAGACTCTGCTGAGCGCCATCGAAATGGGCGTGTTCACCGAGCTGGCCCAGGGGCCCGAGCCATTCGCCACGCTCTCCGGACGCCTCGGCCTGCACCCGCGCGCGGCCAGGGACTTTCTCGACGCGCTCACCGCGCTCGGCTTCCTGCAGCGCACGGGTGACACCTACGCCAACACGCCCGAGACCGACCTGTTCCTGGATCGGCAGAAGCCGTCGTACATGGGCGGCGCCCTCGAGATGGTGAACCACCGTCTGTATCCCTTCTGGGGCCACCTGACCGAGGCGCTTCGCACGGGTCTGCCTCAGAACGAAGTCAAGGGTGGAGGGCCCGGGATCTTCGAGGCGCTCTACGCCGATCCCACCCGGCTCGAGCAGTTCCTCGCGGCCATGACCGGCATCAGCCACGGCGCCAACTGCGCGATCGCCCGCCAGTTCCCGTGGAAGGACTACCAGACCTTCGTCGATGTCGGCACCGCGCAGGGAGACCTGGCGGTCCAGGTCGGGCTGGCCAATCCGCACCTGCGCGGCCAGGGCTTCGACCTCTCCCAGGCGGCGCCTGTCTTCAACGAGTACGTCGCCGCCGCCGGCGTGGCCGACCGGATCTCGTTCGCGGCCGGCAGCTTCTTCGACGAGCCGCTGCCGGCGGCCGACGTCGTGATGATGGGGCATATCCTGCACGACTGGGATCTGCCGACGAAGAAGATGCTGATCGGGAAAGCCTTCGATGCGCTGCCCGCGGGCGGCGCCTTCATCGTCTACGAGGCGATCATCGACGACGATCGGTCGCAGAACGCATTCGGGTTGATGATGAGCCTGAACATGCTGATCGAGACGCCTGGTGGCTTCGACTATACCGGCGCCGACTGTTCGGGCTGGATGCGAGAGGCCGGCTTCTCGTCGACGCGGGTCGAGCCGCTGGTTGGACCCGACTCGATGGTGATCGGCATCAAGTGAGGCGGATGTTCGCGTGAGCCATCGCGCCGACGAGGAGGGAAGGGCCCGTCATCGTGACCACCGCTCCGCCCTCTGAGTCCTGCGCCGGGCGGGGCACCACGTCTCGCCGCAGCTGACACATCGCCAGTAGCTGTTCGCGTCCGGGCTCTTCGCTGTCGACGCAATCGACGCGGACGCGCAGGCGGGGCAGGACTGTGGCGACACGGCAAGCGGTGCCGTATCGTTCCTGGGGTATTCGCGGCTGAAGTACGGACGGGTCATCCGGGCCTCTGTGGACGGCTTTGGAGAGGCTGGAGGCCGGAATGGCCGCAGGGCTCAGGAAAGCAGGACGACCCTATAGTAGCGCGTTCCGCTCACATTCGCGCCGATAATCGCCTGCCTATTCGCTCCTCAACGCCACGACGGGGTCGACGCGCGTCGCCTTCCACGCCGGACCTGCGACCGCGGCGATCGCGGTCAGGCTGAGCACGGCAATCACGACCACGAGCGTGATCGGGTCCAGCGGATCCACGCCGAACAGCATGCCGGCAAGGAGTCGGCCGAGCACCACCGAGAGCGCCACGCCCGCGAGTGCGCCAATCGCCAGTACTCCCAGCGCGTCGCCAACCACCAAGCGCACGACGTCCCCGGTGGTGGCGCCGAGCGCCCGTCGGACGCCGAGGTCCCGGATCCGCCGCTGCACCGAGTAGGCGAGGATGCCGAACAGGCCGACCATCGCCAGCACGAGCGCCAGGACCGCAAACGCGCTGACCAGCACCGCGCGGAAGCGATGGCGGCCCGTTGCCGCCCACGCCACGTCCTCCAACGTCTGCATGCTGCGGACGCTCACCAGCTGCTGCGTGTCGACGCGGCCGATGGCCCCGCGCACCGACGGGGCGAGGACATCCGCGCGTCCCGACTTCGGCCGCACGACCATGAACATGTCGCCGAGCGGATCCTGCGCCAGCGGGACGTACACCTGCTCGAACGCCTCGGTCTCGTCGGGACGTCCCTTCACCTGGCGCGCGACGCCGACGATTTCCCGCTCGACGGACGGTGACTCGACGGTGGCCCGCAGCGACACGCGCATGCCGATCGGCGACCGCCCGTTCATGTGCGCACGGACGAAGGCCTCGTTGACGATACAGACGGGAACGCCGGCGGCGATGTCGCGCCGATCGAACCCCCGTCCCGAGACGATGGGGAGGTCGACGGTCTGAAAGTACGCCGGACTCACGACCTGGTAGTCGGCCGACGGCTGCTGGCCGTCGCCCGCCGGCGGGTCACCGACGATGGAGACCATCCGCGTGCCTTCGTAGGATTCGCCGAGCGGCAGCGTGCTGGCCCACGCGACATCGCGGACGCCCGGGAGGGCTCGCACCTCCTGCTCGACGGCCTCGAAGAATCCGAGCAGCTTCTCGTCGGTGGGGTATTCCGAACCCAGCGGGTCCACGATCATCGTCAGCGCGCTCTCCGCGCGGTAACCGCGGTCCACGCTCTGGACCGCGAGCAGCGTGCGAAGCAGCAGTCCCGCGCCGACGAGGAGCAGTACCGCAGTCGCCACCTCGCCGGCCACCAGCACGTTGCGCAGCCGTCCGTGGCCTCCAATCGTCGATCGGCTGTCCGCCGCCAGCGCCTGTGCCGCCGAGCCGGCTGTCGCGTGCCACGCCGGTGCGAGGCCGAACAGCAGTCCGACGACGAGCGCCGTCGCGGCGCAGAAAGCCACAAGCCGCAGATCGAACGCCAGGTTCACCGAGGGCGGCAGCAGGCCGTCCGGCATCACGGTGGGCGCTGCCTGCAGGATCGCCGCGCCCATGGCCAGGCCCAGCGTGCCGCCGGCCAGCGACAACACCAGGCTCTCGGCCAGCAGTTGCCGGATCAGCCGCGGCCGATCCGCCCCGAGCGCGGACCTCAGCGCCAGTTCGCGGCCGCGTGCCGTCGCGCGCGCCATCAGCAGGTTGGCGACGTTGGCACAGCAGATGAGCAGCACGAAGGCGACGACGCCGAGGAAGAGCATGGAGGTCTGGCGCAGGTCCGCCCCGATCACGGCCGCATCGAAGGGCTCGACGGTGACTCCGCGTCCGGTGTTGGTCGTCGGATACTCCTGTGCGAGCGCGCTGGCCACGGCGCTCAGGTCCGCGTCGGCCGCTGCCAGCGTGACCCCTGGCTTCAGGCGTCCGACGGCCTGGAACACTCTCGCGGCCCGGGCGCGTGGCGGCGCGCCGCTGACCGGGATCAAGCCCCAGAGGTCGGTCTTGCCGATGAGCTGTGCGGAGTCGGGCACGACGCCGACCACCGTGTAGGGGGCGCCATCCAGCTTCAGGGGCTGACCGATCAGCGCCGGGTCCGCGTTGAACCGGGCCCTCCAGAACGACTCGCTGAGCACCACCGCGTCTTCGCGGCGGCGGTCGTCGTCCCACGACAGCGTGCGCCCGGCGATGGCCGGGATGCCGAGGGCGTCGAACACGCCGGCCGTGACCCACTGGCGGGAGACCGTTTCCGACACGCCGCTGGTGCCGCCGATCACCATCCCGCCCACGCCGCCGATGAACCCGGCAATGGTCTCGAAGCTGCGGCTGCGCTCGGCGAAGTCCAGGAGGTTGTTCGGGGAGACGCGCTCGTGCCGCGACGTCGTGGACCGCTCGGAGATCATCACCACGCGCTCCGGCTCCGGGATCGGGAGCGGTCGGAGCAGCGTGGCGTCGACGAGCGCGAAGATGGCGCTGTTGGCGCCGATACCGAGTGCCAGGGTCAGGATGGCGCCGGCGGCAAAGGCGGGCTGGCGCCGGAGGATCCCGATCGCGTAGCGCAGGTCCTGTGCGAGATCACTCGTCAGGGAGCGGCGCGGGGACCCCGGCGCGATCGGCCCCGGCGCGTGTGCCTGGCGCAGTGGTCGCATATAGCGCGCGAGCGCCTCCGGGCCGAGCAGTTCGTCCATCGCGAGCCGGCACGCCTCCTCGTCGCTCGCGCCGGCGCGCCTGCGCTGGTCGTACTCCTCCTCGAGGTGCTGTGAGAGCTCCTCGACCACCTCGGCCTCGCGGGTCGCGCTCAGGCTGAGCGCGCCGAGCCGCGCGCGGATCTCGCGTCCCCACTCACGCGTCGACGCCGGTTGGCGTGCCCCTGAGGCTCCCGCAGCATCAGGCATGGTCGACTCCCGTGACGAGACCCATCGCACGAACGAACGACTTCCACGTCTCCCGCTGCCGGGCCAGGACCCGGCGGCCCTCGGAGGTGAGTGCGTAGAATCGCCGCCGCCGTTCGCCCGCCTTCTCCACCCAGCGTCCGTGCAGCCAGCCGCGCTCCTCGAGTCGATAGAGCAGCGGGTACAGCGATGCGACATGGAACTTGAGCTGACCCTCCGATCGGGACTCGATCAGCTTGCTGATCTCGTAGCCGTGGCGGGCCCGGGACTCCACGATCGAGAGGATGATCAGCTCCGCCGAACCCTTCTTGAGCTCGCGATCGAGCATGCGGTCGTCGATATCAGTCATAGCTATACATGCCATAGACGAGGGTTGGGGAGGAAAGTTCACCCGATGACCTGTCGATCTGGTGAGGCGGTGATCGAGTCGGCCGATGTCGTGAATTGGGGATCTGTCGGGAGACCTGGAGATCTGGAAAATCGGCTGATCTGGCGTGCGGGCCGTGGCGGTGCCGCGTGAGGACCCCTTCCGGCTCGACGTGGTACAATCAGGGATTGTCAGCCCGGGATTCCGGGTCGCATTCGCTGTTTTGTCAAGGGGTAGCCAGTCGATGAACGTTTCGGTCTATAAGGACGCTCTGCAGCGCAAGAAGGCAGAGCTCACGCAGGCCGCCGGTCTCCGCCCGCTGCAGCACCAGATGGAGCACAACAACGGGCGCCAGGGCGACATGGCGGATCAGGCGGCCGGGAACAACGAGGTGCACATCCAGCTGCGCCTCAAGCAAACCGACGCCAAGATTCTCCAGGCGATTGACGAGGCCCTCACGCGGATCGAGAAGGGCACGTTCGGCATTTGCCGGGATTGCGGCGAGCCGATTGCCGAGGCGCGGCTGAACGCCATTCCGTGGACCCGGGTGTGCATCACCTGCAAGGAAAAGCAGAAGGCGTGAGCGCCGAACTGCAGCCGCTGCTCCGGGACTTCTATCTCGCGCGCGTCGCGCTGCTCATGCGGCACGAGGAAGTGGCGAGGCACGTCTCCGATTACGACATCAACAACGCCTACCAGTACATCGTCAACCGCGAGGAGACGCATCTCTCGTGGCTGCAGCACGCGCTGCTGGATGTCGGCGCACCGATCCCGGCCGATCCGGCGCGGCCGACCGTGGCGTCGCCCGCCAGGGGGCAGGGCTTCACGTCCCTTGCCGCGGAGGATGCGCGATCCAACCAGGCGTTCGTCGACACGTGGCGTCCCCGTATGGAGAGCGTGACCAACGCCCGGCACCGGGGCATGCTCGAAGTCATCCTCGGCGAAGTGCTGGAGCACAGGCGCCTGTTCGAGCAGGCAGCGGCGGGCCGGACCGACCTGATCGGCACCCCGCTGCCGGGCACGGAGCGCCGCGGAGTCGTGCATCCCGACCGCTGGATCGAGTAGGCCGCGGCGTCAGGGCCGTTCGCGCCGCGTACCCGTCGCGGTCGCGCTGGGCTCGAACCTTGGCGACCGCGAAGCGTCCCTCACGTTCGCCGTCCGCCGCCTCGAGGATCATCTCAGACACCTCCGCAAGTCGACCTGGTACGAGACCGAACCGGTCGGCGTCACGGGCGACCAGGGCTTCTTCCTGAACGGCGCGGTCGTCGGGATGACGGCGCTCGGGCCGCGGGCGCTCCTCGACGCGCTCCTGCAGATCGAGCGGGAATGCGGCCGCACGCGGCCCCGCCCTGGCGCGGCACGCACGCTCGACCTCGACCTGATTCTGTACGGAGGCTCGACGATTTCGGAATCGGGGCTCGAGGTGCCCCATCCGAGGTTTCGCGAGCGGCGCTTCGTGCTCGAACCGCTCGCGGAGGTGGCAGGAGAGTGGGTCGACCCGGTGACGGGCCGATCGGTCAGTGCGCTGCTTCGCCGGCTGCGTGCACTGGACCTCTCTTGATCAGCCCGCGCCAGCCTTCCTCGAAGACCGTATACATCGCCGGAACGAAGACCAGCGTGATCACGGTGGAGGTGGCCAGGCCTCCGATCACGACGCGCGCGAGCGGTGCCTGGAGCTCGGCGCCCTCACCGATGCCGAGCGCCATCGGCACGAGGCCGAGCGCCGTGCAGGTCGCGGTCATCAGGATCGGACGAAGCCGGTGCTGTCCGGCGAGCTGGACAGCCTGCCTGAGCGGCATCTTGTCGCGTTCGCGCAGCGTGTTGGTGTAGTCCACCAGCAGGATGGCGTTGGTGACGACAATGCCCGCCAGCATGATGACGCCGATGTAGGCCTGCATGCTGAAGGGAGTGTTGGTCAGCAGCAGGATGCCGACGACGCCGATCGCCGCGAGCGGAATCGAGAAGATGATGATGAACGGATCGCGCAGCGACTCGTACTGCGAGGCCATCACGGTGTAGACCAGCACGATGGCGAGGATCAGCACGAGCTGCAGCTCGCGGAACGACTTCTCCTGTTCCTCGACCTCGCTGCCGAAGCCCACGGCGAACTCCTGCGGGACGTTGACCTCGTCCAGGCGGCTCTGCACGAGGTCCACGGCCTCGCTCAAGGTCACTTCGGTCTCGGCGTACACGCGCTGGATGCGTTCCTGGTTCTTCCGCTGGATCGAAACCGGGCCGGTATCGCGGTCCAGCACCATCACGTTCTTGGCCGGCAGCACCTGGCCGGCCGGCGTGCTGAGGAGCACGTCGCCGACCGACGTCACTTCGCCCCGGTCCTCCTCGCGCAGCCGGACGACGATCGGATACTCATTGCCACTGTCGCGGAAGAGCGCCGCCTGCGTGCCGGCGACGTTCGTCCGAATCGTGTTGGCCACGCCGGTGACCGTCATGCCGAGCAGGGCCGCCTTCTCGCGATCGACGCGGACCGACAGCTCCGGCCGCCCTTCCTCGCGCTCCATGCGCGAGTCGGCCACGCCTGGCGTGGAATCGAGCAGCGTCTTCACGTCCCGCGCCACGCGGCTCGAGGTATCCAGATCGTGGCCCATCACCTCGACCGACAGCCGGCCGCCGCCCTGGTTGCCCATCCCGCGCATCTGCTGCCCGCCGGAGGCACGCGCGCGCACCACGACGCCCGGCAGACCCGAGAGCTGCCGTCTGAGCTCCATCGAGATCTGTTCGTTGCTCCGCGTCCGCTCCGTCCGCGGCACCAGACGGATGTCGATTTCGCCGCGGTGCGTCGACTGGTTGCCGAAGCCACCGCCGCCGCCGCCCGCGTTGGTGACCAGCATGACGGCCTCTGGAACGTTCTCGCGAATGGCGTTCTCCAGCTGGATGAGCATGGCTTCCGTGGTCTCGATGCGGGTGCCCACCGCCAGCTCCGCGTCCACCCTCACCTCGCCTTCGTCAGTGGTCGGCTGGAACTCGAACCCGATGCGTGGCAACAGCAGCACGGCGAGCCCGAAGAGCCCGAAGCCCACCGCGAAGACCGTCGGCCGGTGATGCAGCGCCCGGTTGAGGCTGCGCGCGTAGAACGCATCGAGGCCGTCCAGGCCGCGATCCACCACGCGGCTGAGGCCGGCGAAGAACCCGCGCTTCTCCGTGGAGTGCGACGGGGGATCCAGCAGCCGCGAGCAGAGGACCGGGACGATCGTGACCGCCACGAGGAGCGACATGGCCAGCGAGAACGACACGACGGCCGCCAGCTGCCCGAACATGATGCTCGAGACGCCCGACAGGAAGAGCATCGGGACGAAGACCGCGATGTGGGTGAGCGTGGACGCGAGGATGGCCGACCAGACCTCCTCCGAGCCGTCGATGGCCGCGGTCATGCGGTCCTTGCCCATCTCCAGGTGGCGATACGTGTTCTCGAGCACGACGATGGCCGCGTCCACGATCATGCCGATCCCGAGCGCGAGGCCGCCGAAGGTCAGCGTGTTGAGCGTGTAGCCGCCGAAGTAGAGCAGCGCGAAGGTGCCGATGACCGAGATCGGAATCGACGTGCAGATGATGAGCGTCGACTTCACGCTGCGCAGGAACAGGAAGATGATCGCGATGACCAGGAGGCTCCCGATCATCGCGTGCTCCTGCACGCTGTGGATGGCGCGGTTGATGAAGACCGACTGGTCGTCCAGGACCTGCAGCTTCATGCCGGAGACGTCGCGGTTGATGCGCTCGACCTCCGCCCGCACGCCCTGGGCGATCTGCACCGTGTTGGTGCCCGACTGCTTGGTGACGCGCATCCGGATACCCGGCCGGCCATTGATGCGCGTGAAGGACCGCCGATCCTCGGTCGCGTCGACCACGTCGGCGATGTCCTTGAGGTAGACCGGGACGCCGTTCAGCGTCATCACGACCAGGTCGCGGATCTCCTGGACGCTGGTGAACTGTCCGGGGCTGCGGAGCAGCAGCGTGCGGTCGGCATCGTTGACTTCGCCGAGGGGGATGTTCTGGTTCTCGGTCCGGAGCATCTGAACGACGCGGTCCGGCGACAGGCTCATCGCGGTGATCTTCTCGCGCGACAGGTTCACCTGGATCTGCCGGCGCAGGCCGCCGTTGATGGTGACCGAGGCCACGCCCGGGACGCGCTCGAGGCGCGGAGACAGCTGGTTCTCGGCGATCTCTCGGAGCGTGACCGCGTCGTAGTCGCCTTCCACGCCGATGCCGATGATCGGCATCGAGTTCGAGTCGAACTTGAAGATGGTGGGCGGGTCGGCGTCCTCCGGCAGGCGGCCGCGCACGCGGTCCACCCGCGTCCGGACGTCGTCGGCGGCCTCGTTCAGGTCGGTGCCCCAGACGAAGTTGAGTCGCACGACGGAGCTGCCCTCGGACGACGTGGACTCCACACGCTCGAGCCCGGCAACGGCGCTGACCGATTGCTCGATCGGCCTCGTCACGAGCTCTTCCATCTCGAGCGGGCCGACGCCCGCGTAGTTCACCCGCACCGTGATGCTCGGGAACTCCATGTCCGGCATCAGGTCCACCGGCAGCCTGGTCAGCGAGATCGCGCCGAGCAGCACGATGACGAAGCTGATCATGAACATCGTCACCGGTCGGTGGATGGCAAGACGAGGAATGCTCATAAGGTTCCTTCGGACTCTCGATCTTCGGTCACGGCCGGGCGCACCTTCCCGGAGTCCCGGCCCATCCTGACGCTAGCGTGTTGGCCGCTGATCCGGGCCCTTGCGCGCACCCGCCGCGGCACTGCCCCCGGTTGGCCCGTCGCCCCCGGGAAAGACCAGGACGTCGCCTCCGCGGAGCGATGTGGCGCCGGCCGTGATGATCCGGTCGCCCACCGAAATGCCTTTCGTGATCTCGATGCGCTGGTCGTCCTCGAGCCCGATCTCGACCGGCACGAACTCCGCCTTGTTGTCCCCGGTCGGGACCCAGATGCCGCGGTTGCCTTCGAAGTCCACGACGGCGTTCTTGGGCACGAGGGTCGCGTCCTTGCGCTCGTCGATCGTGAGGACGATGCGCGCATACATGCCGGGCTTGAGCTTGTTCGAGGGGTTCGGCACTTCGACTTCGATGGTGGCCGTGCGCGTCGCCGGGTCCAGCACGGGGGAGACACGCGCGATTCGCCCGGTGAACTCATCGCCGGGATACGCATCGACCTGGACTCTCGCCGGGTCCCCGACGTTCACCAGCCGGAGGTCTCTCTCGACGACATTGGCCACCAGCCTCAGGCGCGAGATCTCGACGACGGAGACGATGGGGGCGTTCTGCGAGACCCACGCGCCCGGATCGACGTTGCGCTTGCCGACGAACCCGTCGACCGGCGAGGTGATGGTCGTGTTGCCGAGGTTGATCTGCAGTTCCTCGAGCCGGGCGCCCGTCTGCTGGGCCTGGGCGCGCGACAGATCCAGCTGTGCCTGCGCTGCCAGGAACCGGGACTCGGCGTCGTCGAGTGCCTGCTTGGCGAGGAGCTGCCGGTCGAAGAGGTTCTTGGATCGCTCGAAGTTGAGCTCCGCGACCTTGAGATCCGCTTCGCGCTGCCGGATGGTCGCGCGGGCCACTTCCTGCGAGGCCTGCGCCTGTTTGACCTGCTCCACGATCTCCTGGTCTTCGATCTTCGCGATCAGCTGTCCGCGGCGTACGGGATCGCCCAGCTGCACGCTGATGCTCACGAGGCGTCCGCCCGTCCTCGGGACCACGTCCACGGTCTGCTCGCCGATGAGGTTGCCCACGACCACGAGATTGCTGCTGATCTCGCCCGACACCGCGGTTGCCAGCTCGACGGCCATGGGCGGCCGGAATCCTCCGCCCCCGAAGCCGCCAGGTCGGCTGCCACCCGTGCCTCCCGGCCCCTCGGCCTGGCCGCGGGTGAAGAGGCCGGAATAGGCGCCTCCGGCAACCGCCACCGCGATGACGGCGCCTACGATGAGTGCTTTACGCATAAGAAGTCCGATCCGCTCCGATCCGTGTCGATCCGGCGCCCATTACTGGGTGCCACCGGCGTTCCCGCCGCCGCCCCCACCGCCGCCCGCCGGGGCCTGCTGCGCCCGTTCGAAATTGACCAGCGACTTCCGGTAGTCGGCCAGGGCACGCAGCTCCACGTTCGCCGCGTCACGAAGGTCGCGCTGGGCCTGGACCACGAAGAAGTTGGTCGTCAAGCCGACCTCGAAACGGCTCTGCTCGGCCTCGAGCCGCTTCTGCGCGAGCTCGCGGGCTGCCGTGGACGCCTCGACGCGTTTGAGGTTGCTCTGCACGGTGAAGGCCGCATTGGCCACCTCGGCCGCGACCTGGACTTCGAGCGCCCGCAGCCGGGTCTGGGCCTGCTGCCGCTCCACCCGGGCGCGTGCCAGCTGGGCTTCGGCCTGGTTCCCCATGATGGGATAGCTCATCGTCACCGCAAGACTCCAGTTGGGGTAGTTCCGCGCGGACAGCGCCGACAGCGCGTCGCCGAAGCCGCCAGGGATCGTGTCGGTGATCTGGGCATCCGCGCCCGTGCCCTCGCGAACGAACTGCGTGCCCCCGATCCCCTGCGCGCCATAGGCAGCCGTCAGATCGAGCGCCGGCATCGACTGGTTCTTGAAGAAGCGGAGGTTGACGTCGTTGACGTCCAGGTTACGGCGCGCCGTCGCGACGTCGCTGCGTTCGCCGATGGCCCGCCTGATGGCACCCTCGACGTCGGTCGGCACCGGCGCGAGAGAGGGAAGGTCGATTGGAACGATTTCCTGTCGCCAGAGGGGATCCTCGGTGCCGTTCACGAGGTAGCGCTTGAGGGACAGCTCGGCGGTGGATGCCGTGGCCTCCGCGGCTGCCAGGGTCTGTCGCCGGGTGGCCGCTTCGGCCTGCGCCTGAACGATGTCGAGTGGCGCGAGCGTGCCGACCTCGACGCGGGCCTGGTTGTCGCGAACGAGCGCCTCGGCAAGGTCCAGCGCGCGGCGCGCGACCTCCACCGAGCTGCGCGCGAAGACCAGGTCCCAGTACGCGTTGCGCACGTTCGCCACGGTCTGCGCGACCGTTGCCCGGACGCTCAAATCGGAGATGTCCCGGTTGATGACCGCCACCTGCAGCTGCTGCCGCGTGTTGTCGATCTTGAACCCGCGAATGAGGGGCTGCGACATGGTGGCCAGGAAACTCGAGGTGTAGCTCGGGTTGAAGTTGACGCGGGCGTCGGTGGTCGCCGCCCGGAGGTTGTTCCAGCCGACGTTGAGCGACCCGCCTCCCCACTTGAGGGGTTGACCGACGGAGAAGTTGTAGGTCGCCTGGTCCCTGTTCACGCCGCTCGTCCCAACCAGCGTGCTGGTGGGCAGGTTCGTCCGCTCGTCGATGCCGACGGTCGTGTTCAGCGTCGGGCGGAACGTGTTGTTGATCCCTGCAATCTGCAGGTCGACCGATCCCGGTTCGAGACGCGCCACCTGGATGTCGAGGTTCCGCTCGAGGGCGAGCGTGACGCTCTCCTCCAGCGTGAGATCACGAGTGCCGCCCTGAAGGGTCCGGCCCGTCGGCGACTGCGTGTCGATCACGCTGCCGTTCTGATCGAGGGTCTCCACCGCCGCACGATACGTGGCCAGTGCGTCGCGGACGACAGCATCCTGGCGGACGGCTTCAGCAGCCGCTGGTTGAGCGGCGGTGGCCGTGGGGGTGAACAGAATCACACCGAGTGCAAGACGAACAAACGTACGCATATACCTTTCGAACCTATCTCCTGCTGGCGACTCGAGGCTATTGGCGGCCAGTCTCGCCGTGATTGTGCTGCGGCGGTCGATTCCGCCGCTCGCGCTCCCACTCTTTGTGGAGCTCCTTCATCCGCGTGTTCTGCTCGTCGCTCAGCACGCGCCGCATCCGGAACATCATCAGCGTCCGGGACCGGCTCAACTCGCCGCGCGCCGATTCGACCCGCTCGAGCACCTGGAGCACCGCGGCTTCGTCCGACGCGGGGTCGTTGACCACCCTGGACAGGCGACGCTCGAGCTTGTCCAGCTGTTCCTTCTGCGTCTTCAGCGTGGGTTGAAGCGCCTGGAAGACCTCCTCCAGCCGTGTCACCTGGTCGGCCGAGAGCAACAGCTCGGTCTTGAAGCGGTCGTCCTTCCACCACTTGAATCCCTGGGCGAGGGTGGCGCCGGGCAGGGCCAGCACGGCCAGAGACAATCCGAGACAAACGAGGGTCTGTCGAGTCATGGGTCTGCAGGGGTTACGAGTCGCCCAAGCGCATTGTTTACGGCAGGATCCGGCGGATCAGGCCTCGCGAGAGCAACGCTCGAGCGTGCGGATCGCCTGCTCGACGAGGTTGTCCGGCGTCGACGCCCCGGAAGTGACCCCCACGGCCAGCGGACCGTCGGCCGGCAGCCAGTTCCGGGACACGGTTTCGAGCTTCGAGGTCACGTCCCGATGGCGAATCTCGCTCGGGGAGAGCAGGCCCGCCGGCTCGGCGATGTGGAAGGTCGGTACCCGGTCGGCGCAGATGCGGGCGAGGTTGCAGGTGTTGCTGCTGTTGTAGCCGCCGATGACGAGCATCAGATCCAGCCGCTCGTCGCGGAGCAGGCGGATGACCGCGTCCTGCCGGTCCTGGGTGGCCGAACAGATGGTGTCGAAGGCGCGGAAGCGGTGGGCCAGCTCGGCTTCGCCGAACCGGTCCCGCATGGCCTGTCTGAACATCTCGCCGATGGCCAGGGATTCCGTGCTGAGCATGGTCGTCTGGTTGGCGCAGCCGACGCGTCCCAGGTGCGAATCGGGATCGAAGCCCGGGGAGATCGCGTTGGCGAAGCGCTCGAGGAAGGCCTCTCGATTCCCCCGGCCCGCGATGTACCCGCAGGCGTACGCGGCCTCGTCGCGATCCAGCAGCACCAGGTAGTGCCCGCGGTTGGCGGCCACGGCCTGCGAGGCCGTGGCGCGGGTCTCCTCGTGCCAGTACTTCCCGTGAATCACCGACGTCAGCCCATCGATGGCGTAGCGCTTGACGTTCTTCCAGACGTTCAGCACCGAGCCGCAGGTCGTGTCCACGAGCGTGCAGCCGGCGGCTTCGAGTTGCTGGAGCTCCTCGATCGTCACACCGAAGGCGGGCAGGATGACGACGTCATCGGGGCCGAGGCGTCGCGCGTCCTCGCGGGGGTCGCTCAGGAAGCGGATCCCCTGGGCGCGGAGCTGATCGTTGACGTGCGGGTTGTGGATGATCTCGCCGGTCAGGAAGACCTGGCGTGCGGGAAACCGGCGCCGGGCCTGGTAGGCGTAGTCCACGGCGCGGTCCACGCCGTAGCAGAAGCCGAACTCCCGGGCGAGATGAACCGTGAGGCGTCCGGCCGTGTACCGGAAGTCCTGTGCCTTGATCTCATCGACCAGCCGGCTGTGATAGCTCTCGGCGAGGACTCCGGCGACTTCGTGTTTGAGGTCGAGACCCTTGCGGAAGACGAGCGTCGCCACTTACCGCGACTCGTACGCGAACGTGAAGTCGGAGATCGCGCGCAGTTCCGGCGCGCCGTGCGTCTGCACGGCCAGGTCCACCGCGTCGAGGAGCGCGTTGTCATCGTCCATGGAATCGTTGGCCAGGGCGGGCAGGACGACCATGCGGCTGGCAGGCGCCGCGGTCGGGGCGCTCCGCGCCGTGGTCCGGTGCACCCACGCATCGCCCGGCATGACGTGCAGCAGCTGACCCGTGAGGATGCCGACGAGGAGGCCGGCCGCCGCGGCCATGCTGATCCAGCGGCGATTCGTGGACGCGGTGGGCGCCTGACCCGAAGAAGCCCCGGGGAAGCGGAGGACGCGGGCCGGAAGTCCGGCCTGGCCGATCCGCTGGAGGATACGCGACCGCTGCGTCTCGAGCGCGTGCTCGTCGAAGTGGGCATCGGCTTCCGCATGGGCGGCGGCACGATAGGCGTCGAGCGCGCTGGCCAGATCGCCGTGCCGGTCCGATCCCTCGCGTCGATTCATGCCTGCTCTCCCAGCGCACCGCGCAGCTTGCGAAGCGCGCGAAACAAGTGCACCCGCACGGTGGCGGGGCTCATCCCGGTCGCGGCGGCAATCTCAGCCGGGGTCCGCTCGTCCACCTGGCTCAGTGTGAAGACCAGGCGCTGCCGGTCGGGCAGGGCGGCCACCGCCTTCGATACCTGTTCCCACTTCTCCCTGGCCAGCAGCCGCCGCTCGCTCGAGGCGTCGGTCGATGGCACCTGCTCGACCGACCGCTCGTCGGCCTCGTCGCTGGCCGTGGCAATCCATCGGTGCTGCCGCGCCCGTGTCTTCAGGCGATCGAGCGACGCGTTCACGAGAATGCGCGTGAACCAGACGTCGAACGGCAGCTCCTCACGGTACTGCTCGATGTGCAGGAAGACCTTGACGAAGGCATCCTGCACGGCCTCATCGGCATCCGCCGCGTCCCGCAGGTACGAGAACGCCACTCGCAGTGCCCGGCGCTGCAGCAGGGCGACGAGCGCGCCAAACCTGTCCCGCGCCTGATCGCGTTGTCCGGCGACGACGAGACTCTTGATCTCGGCAGCCAGCACCGACGTCGGCGAGGGATGGGGTTCCTGACTCCTCCCGCGGGACGGTTGCGCGATCTCCGGTACAGGGTGTCCTGCCATGGGTTACAGGTAAGTCGCGGGGAGCGTTTACACGAATTGTATCAGGGAACGGTCAGGTCGCTCTAAGTTGTTGACTTGCCGAGATTCCAGTCTGTACGATCGTTGTCTTCATCACGCGCCTGCATCGATGGGCGCTTCACGGAGTGTTGACGACAATGAGCACGACACACGCCGGTCCGAGCCTTGTGCTGCCAGGCATTCGCACGACGAGGCCGGTGCACGTAAATCGCCCGGCTGCAGTCCTTTACGAGCATGCCATCCGGCGCGCCGAGGGGCAGCTTGCCGCCGACGGCCCGCTTGTCTGCCGGACCGGCGCCCACACCGGCCGTGCGCCGAACGACAAGTTCCTGGTGAAGGAGCCGTCGAGCGATGCGCACATCTGGTGGGGCAAGGTCAACCGGCCGATGGAGCCGGCGCAGTACGACCAGCTCCGCGCCGACGTTCTGGCGCACCTGGGGAGCCAGGAGCTCTACGTGCAGGATCTCTATGCTGGCGCCGATCCGGCATACCGCCTCAAGGTGCGGTTCATCCACGAGCTGGCCTGGCACAACCTCTTCGTCCGCAATCTCTTCATCGTGCCGCCGCCGGCGGACCTCGACGGCTTCGCCCCGGAGTTCACCGTCTACACCGCGCCGTCCTTCAAGGCGGACCCGGCCAGGCACGGCACGCGCACCGACGTCGTCATCGCGCTGAACCTCGCGGCAAGAGAGGTGATCATCGCCGGCACGAGCTACGCGGGCGAGAACAAGAAGTCCATCTTCTCGGTGCTCAACTACGTGCTGCCGCTCAAGAGCGTGTTGTCGATGCACTGCTCGGCCAACATCGGCCCCGCCGGCGACACGGCGCTCTTCTTCGGTCTGTCGGGCACCGGTAAGACCACGCTCTCGAGCGATCCCGAACGCCAGCTCATTGGCGACGACGAGCATGGCTGGAGCGAGCGCGGGGTCTTCAACTTCGAGGGCGGCTGCTACGCGAAGATGATCAAGCTCTCGGCCGAGGCCGAGCCGCAGATCTTCGCGACGACGCGCCGGTTCGGCACTGTCCTCGAGAACGTCGTGCTGGACCCGGCCACCCGCCGGCCGGACTTCGACGATGCGTCGTTCACCGAGAACACGCGGGGCGCCTACCCGATTGAGTTCATCGACAACGCCGTCCCCGCGGGCATGGGTGGCCACCCGTCGAACATCGTCATGCTGACGGCGGATGCCTACGGCGTGCTGCCGCCGATCGCCCGGCTGTCGGCCGAGGGCGCGATGTATCACTACCTGTCCGGCTACACGGCCAAGGTCGCCGGGACCGAGAAGGGCGTGACCGAGCCGAGTGCCACCTTCAGCACCTGCTTCGGCGCGCCGTTCCTGCCGCTCAACCCGAACGTGTACGCGCAGATGCTCGGCGAGCAGATTGCGCGCCACCACGTGCGCGTGTGGCTGGTCAACACCGGTTGGACGGGCGGGCCCTACGGCGTCGGCTCGCGCATGAAGATTGCCTTCACGCGGGCGATGATTCGCGCGGCCCTGGCCGGCACGCTCGACAACGTGGCATACCGCCGGCATCCGGTGTTCAACGTGGACGTGCCCGTCTCGGTGCCAAGCGTCCCGGACCCGGTGCTGGATCCGCGTGGCACGTGGGCCGATGATGCGGCCTACGACAGGCAGGCCATGAAGCTGGCCCGCATGTTCGTCGAGAACTTCAAGTCGTTCGCCGCCGACGTGGACGCGCGCGTCGTCGCGGCCGGGCCGATCGTCGAGTAGGGGGCATGGCCTCGGCTTTCGAGCCTGTCATCGGACTCGAGATTCACGCCCAGCTCCGGACCGAGACGAAGATCTTCTGCGGATGCCCGACCGCGTTCGGCGCGCCGCCCAACACGCATGTCTGCCCGGTCTGCCTCGGCCTGCCGGGCGCCTTGCCCGTCCTGAACACGCGAGCCGTCGACGGCGCGGTCACCGCCGCGCTGGCGCTCGGCTGCGACGTGCAGGAGCGATCCGTCTTCGCGCGGAAGAACTACTTCTATCCCGACCTGCCCAAGGGCTATCAGATCTCCCAGTACGAGCTGCCCCTCGCGCGCGGCGGCGGCCTCGAGATCGAGGCCGGTGACGCACGGAAGTTCGTGCGGCTCACGCGCATCCACATGGAAGAGGATGCGGGCAAGTCCCTGCACGAGGGCTTCGCGGACTCGGACCGCAAGACCTATCTCGACTTCAACCGGAGCGGTGTGCCCCTCGTGGAGATTGTCTCGGAGCCCGACCTGCGATCGGCCGGAGAGGCCGCGCTCTTCTTCGAGCGGCTGCGGCAGATCCTGGTGTGGCTGGGCGTGAACGACGGCAACATGGAGGAAGGCAGCCTCCGCTGCGACGCGAACGTCTCGGTACGGCCGGTGGGGAGCGCGACTCTCGGCACCAAGACTGAAATCAAGAACGTCAACTCGTTCCGTCACCTGCAG
The DNA here is from genome assembly GCA_964543955.1 of uncultured Bifidobacteriaceae bacterium. Taxonomy (GTDB): domain Bacteria; phylum Acidobacteriota; class Vicinamibacteria; order Vicinamibacterales; family UBA2999; genus VFZN01. Next base: position 13,553 of record CAZJBN010000008.1, on the reverse strand, counting down.
AAGGCCATCGAGTACGAGATCGGCCGCCACGTCGACGTGCTCGAGCACGGCGGGCGCATCGTGCAGGAGACACGGCTGTTCGACGCGGCGCAGGGAAAGACCTACGGCATGCGCAGCAAGGAGGAGGCGCACGACTATCGGTACTTCCCCGAGCCCGATCTCCCGCCGCTCGTCGTGGACGAGGCGCGCCAGGCGGCGCTTCGCGCCGCACTGCCGGAACTGCCGGAGGCACGCGCCGCGCGGTTTCGGCGCGATCACGGACTGCCGGCCTATGACGCCGCGCTCCTGACCCAGGACCGGGGGCTGGCCGATTACTTCGAGGCGACGGCGGCCGCGTCGGGTCACGCCAAGGCGGCCAGCAACTGGATCATGGGCGAGATGATGCGGACCATGAAGGACCGCGACGTACCCATCGATGCCGTGCCGGTCTCGCCTGAGGCGCTGGCCGGCCTCATTCGCCTCGTCGAGCGCGGCACCCTCAGCAGCACGGTCGCCAAGGACGTCTTTGCGAAGATGTACGAGTCCGGTCGTGCGGCCGAGGAGATTGTCGCCGCGGAGGGCCTCGCGCAGATCTCGGATCAGTCGGCGCTCGAACCGCACGTGGCTGCCGTGGTGGACGCTCATCCGGATGTCGTCGCGGAGATCCGCGGCGGCAAGGATCGCAAGATCCAGTTTCTCGTCGGCCAGGTGATGAAGGCCTCGCGCGGCAAGGCCGACCCCAGGCTCGTGACCGACCTGCTGAAGAAGGCGATAGGATAGCCAGCCATGGGCCGGGCCGGGGTTGCAGCGGCCATGTATCTCGGCGCGGCCATCCTGCTGACCTGGCCCCTGGCCACGATGGCCACCACGCATCTCGGCGCGCCCGAGGGCCCGGGCGACCCGTACTTGAACGCGTGGATTCTCGGGTGGGGCATCCATGCCTGGCTGCAGGATCCGGTCAGCCTCCTCAATGGCCGCGTGTTCGACGCTCCCATCTTCCACCCCGCGCGCCTGACGCTCACCGACTCCGATCACCAGCTGCTGCAGTCGCTGGTGGCCGCGCCCGTCTACGCGGTCAGCGGCAACCTGGCGCTGGCCTACAACGTCGTGCTGCTGCTGTCGCTCGCCGCCAGCGGGCTGGCGATGCACGTCCTCGCTCGCGGCGTGACCGGGTCAACCGCGGCCGCGTACGTCGCCGGCATGGCATGGGCGTGCTGGCCGTATCGCTCGGCGCACCTGATTCACATTCAGCTGCAGGCCCTCTACTTCATGCCGCTTGCCGTCTGGGCGCTGTGCCGCGTCGCGGCGGGCCGACGGTGGCGCGATGCGCTGTGGCTTGGCGTCTTCGCGGGGCTGCAGGCGATCGTCTCGGTCTACTACGGGGTCATGACCGGCGTCGTCCTGATCGTGGTGGCGATCAGCCTGGCCTGGACGACGGGGCAGTGGCGAAAGACACGCTACTGGTCGCGCGTGATCGTGGCGGCGCTGATCGGCGTGACTCTCACGCTGCCAATCGCCGTTCCCTACCTGCAATCGCAGGAGGCCGAGGGCCTTGGCAGGAATCTCTACGACGCCGCGAATCACGCGGCTGCGATCGTGAGCTATCGGCAGGTCCCGCCCTTCAACGCCGCCTACGGACAGACCGGGCTCCTCGAGCCTCGTGCGCCGGAACCCGGGGAGCGCGATCGGCGTCACGTCGAGCAGCAGCTGTTCCCGGGAATCGTGCTGATGCTGCTGGCGCTTGCCGGCCTCGCCATGGGGTGGCGGTCGGACCGGCGGCCGCTGGTTGCCACATCGGCACTTCTCGTCGCCGCCGGGTTCTGGTTGTCGCTTGGCCCCGAAGGGCCCCTCGGCCTGTACGCGTGGGTCGCGGCCGGCGTGCCGGGCTTCGACGCGATTCGGGTGCCCGCGCGCTTCGCCACGGTCGCGATGCTGGGCGCGGCCCTGCTGGCGGCAGTGGCCACCGCGAGACTCACAGCAACGATGAGGCCGCGGACGCGCGCGGTTTCCGCCGCGGTCGTCGTCGCGCTGATGATGGCCGAGTACGCGAACGCGAAGGTGCCTTGGGCCGGTGCGCCGGCGACGTCCACCGCCGTCGGCCGGTGGCTGCGCGATGCGCCGGAACCCGGAGCGGTGCTCTACCTGCCAATCGGCCTCGACCGCGAGAACACGCCCTTCATGATCGAGGCGCTCGAGCATCGGCGGCCGATCGTCAACGGCTACAGCGGGCAGCGTCCCTCGTTCTACACGGCCGTGGTCGACGCGCTCTCGACGCTGCCGGCGGTGGAGGGGCGTGCGATGCTCGACGAACTCGACGTGCGCTACGTGGTCTCCGCCGCGCCCATCGACGGCGCGGGGCAGACCGACTCGCCGCTCGTCGAACGCGCGGCGCTCGACGGCCGCATCGTCTACGAGGTCGTCTGGACGCCGGCGAGCGAAGCGGCACTCGACGACGCAGGGGCAGTCATGCCGCCGCCCGGGCCGATTCCGTTCAGCGATGGCGAAACGGCCACCTACGACGTGCGCTGGATCGGCGACCTGCCGGCGGGCACGCTGACGCTGTCGGCCCGCATGCCCACCAGCGACGAGCTTCGCGACGCGCCCGATGCCGCCTGGCACTTCGAGGCGGGCGCCACGACCGCCGACTGGATGCGTCGAGTCTTCGAAGCGCGCGACCGGTTCTCCACGCTGTCGACGAGCACGCTCGCGCCGATCCTGCACATGCGCGACATTCGCGAAGGCTCGCGCACGCTCGTCCGTGCCTACGTCTTCGACAGGACGGCCGGGGAGGTCCGCGTCGGCCAGACGCCCGCGGAGGCCTGGTCCCGAGACGCGCTCACCAGCCGGCTGGCACTGGACGCGCGCGACGCGGTGAGCGCGCTCTACTACGCGCGTACCCTGCCACTCGAAGTCGGACAGGACATTGCCGTCCCCATCAACGACGCCGGACGAAGCCTCGTGGTCCTGCTGCATTTCGAAGGGCGTGAGACGGTCACGACGCCCTGGGGCGAGACCGACGCCTTCCGCCTTCGTTTGTCCATGGAGCGCCGGCTGGAACGCCGGCACGGTATCACGACGACGGTGTGGGTGACGGCCGATGACCGGCGTGTGCCCGTGCGGCTCGATCTGAGCGCCGGGTTCGGTCGTGTGCGCGCAGACCTAGTAGACTACCGGCGGTGATCGAAGCCAACGATCTGGGGAAGATGTACGGGCGCGGCTTCTATGCCCTCCGGCATCTCACGCTCGACATCGGCAAGGGCGAGTTCGTGTTCCTGACGGGCGCGAGCGGCGCGGGCAAGAGCACGCTGCTCAAGCTCCTGCTGCTCCAGGAGCGGCCCACCGAAGGGACCGTCGTCGTGGCCGGACGAAACCTCTCGAGGCTGTCCACGACCGACGTACAGGCCTACCGGCGCACGGTGGGCTTCGTCTTTCAGGACTTCAAGCTGATTCCGACCAAGACGGTGTTCGAGAACGTGGCCTTCGCGCTCCGCGTGCTGGGTGTGCCGATCGAGCAGCAGCGCCGCCGCACCTACCAGGTGCTCAAGTGGGTCGGGCTGCAGCACCGCCTCCAGTCCTATCCCCTGGAGCTCTCGGGAGGCGAGCAGCAGCGTGTCGCCATCGCGCGCGCGCTGGTCGGCGAGCCGCAGCTGATCCTGGCTGACGAGCCGACGGGCAACCTCGATCCGGAGCTCTCGATCGAGATCATGAAGCTCTTTCGCGACATCAACACCGCGGGCACGACGGTCCTCGTCGCGACGCACAACCCCGAGCTCATCCGTTACGTGGGGCGCCGGACCGTGCACCTCGAACACGGTCGGATTGCCGAGCCCGCGCAGCCGTGATCATGCTGGCCTACAGCTTCGACGAAGCGCTTGCCAGTCTCCGGCGGAGCGGGAAGTCGGCGGTCATGTCGATGGGAACCATCGGCATCGCCTTCCTCGCCCTTGGCGGCTTCCTGCTCGTATTCGGCAACCTCGAGCGCGTGGTGACGCGCTGGATGGACGCCGCCGAAGTGTCCGTCTTCCTTCGCGACGACATCGACGAGGCGTCCGCCACAGCGATCGAAGAGGCCATCGTCTCGAGGCCGGGCACGCTGAAGGCCGACTACGTCAGCAAGGCGCAGGCCCTCGAGCGGTTCAAGGCCGATTTCCCGGAACTGGTGGACGTCGCGGCGACCGCGGGCGAGAACGTGAACCCGTTCCCCGCGTCGTTCGACGTCAGGCTGCAGCCGGGGCCGGACGTCGCGAACGAGGCCGCGGTCATGGCCGAGGCGTTGTCGGGCATGGACGGCGTCGCCGACGTGCAATTCGATCGGCGATGGCTGGAGCGCGTGCTGTCCCTGCTCTCCGGCGCGCGCCTCGGGGGGCTGGCTGTCGCCGTGGTGCTCCTGCTGGGCGCCGCGTTCACCGTGGCTGCCGTCGTGCGGCTCTCGCTGCACGCCCGGCGAGACGAGCTCGACATCATGGCGCTCGTCGGCGCGCCGATGAGCGTCATTCGCGGCCCGTTTGTCGTCGAAGGCATGCTCCTCGGCGGAATCGGGGCCCTGCTGGCCCTGGCCATCCTCGCGGTCGGATTCCGTACGCTCGGCGCCGACCTCTCGGCGGGCCTGTCGGGCATGCTTGGCGGCGAGCCCATGCGCTTCCTGGGATTGCGCGAAATGGCCCTGCTCGTGGCGGCCGGGCTGGGCGTCGGGGCCCTGGCCGGCCTGGTGGCGTCGCGATCTGCGGGTTGACACATCCCGCCATCAATCCTTACACTTGAAGACATCGGACACATGTCGAGGTTACGGAACCGCCTCCCGAGCAACCTCATCGATCGACGCGTCGCGCTGCCCGTATCGGCGCTCACCGAGTTCTACCGCGAAGAGTTCCTGAAGCATCAACAGTGTCTCCAGGCCCAGCGGGAGTATTTCTCTGAGCAGGCCATCCAGCACGTGGAGTGCGCGCTTCAGCGGGTAATGGCCGACCTCGAGAACCTGTCCGGCAAGGCCGACGCCGGCGAAGTGATGGCCAGGCTCCTCCGCGAATTCGATGTCGTGACCGGCCTCTCCGCCTGGTCAGACCCTCTCCAAGTCCACTGAACCGCTCCCCGACAACCGATCTGCACGACATCATCCAGTCTGCGCTGGACGGCGTGTCGGCTCGTCGTCTCGTGTCGCGGGCGCTGGCCGATCCGTCCATCAGTGGCCGCCTGCGCGGCGTGCCCGTTCACGTGCTGGCCGCCGGCAAGGCGGCGCCGGCGATGGCCTCTGGGTTCCTGGCCGGGAGCGTTCGCGTGCGAAGCGCGCTCGCCATCGGGACGCATCCTTCGACCGGCATGCCGGCAATGCTCGATTTCATGGCCGCGGGGCATCCATACCCCGACGCGCGGAGCGTGGCGGCGGCCGAGGCGGCCATCTCCCGCGCGCAGGACGTCGAGCCCGGCGAGCACCTGGTCGTGCTGCTCTCCGGCGGCGCGTCGGCACTCATGGCCCGTCCGGCCGAGGGCCTCGCCATGGCGGACAAGGCGTCGGCCACGCGTGCGCTCATGCTGGCGGGCGCAGACATCGTCCAGCTGAACACGGTACGCAAGCACCTCTCGTCGATCAAGGGCGGATGGCTTGCCGCTCGATGCCGCGGCGCCACGACGACGCTCGCTATCTCGGATGTGCCAGGCGACGACATCGGCGCGATCGGTTCCGGTCCCGCAATGCCCGACGGGTCCACGTGGGGTGAGGTTCGCGAGGCCCTCACGACGACCGGCGTCTGGGCCAGGCTGCCGGCGCAGGTTCGAACCCGCGTCGACGACGGCCTGGCGGGTCGCGTGCCCGAGACGCCCAAGCCGGGCGACGAGCGGCTGGCCCGGGCGACCGGCACGGTGATCGGAAGCGCGGCAGATGCGGTGGAGGCAGCACGCCGGGCGGCCGAGGCGCGCGGCTATCGCACGGTGGTGATGCCGGAGCGGGTGACCGGCGAGGCGAGGGTCGCCGCACCAGCGTGGCTGGCTGCGGCACAGAGACTCGCCGGCGAAGCGGGCGGTCGTTCCTGTGTGATTTCGGCAGGCGAGACCACGGTCCGCGTCCGCGGCAACGGCCTCGGTGGGCGCAACCTCGAGTTCGTCCTGGCCCTGGTCGAGCCGCTTGCCGCGCTGGGCCGCGGTCTGGTCGCGAGCGTCGGAACCGATGGCGTCGACGGTGCCACGGAGGTTGCCGGCGCCTGGGCCGACTCCGGCACCAACGGACGCGCCCGCGCGCGCGGCCTGCCATCGCCAGCCGATGTGCTGGACCGCAACGATTCCTTCAACTATTTCTCGCCGCTTGGTGACACGATCCGGACAGGCCGGACCGAGACCAACGTCGGCGACGTCCAGGTGGTAATTTTCGACCAGTGAGCAAGACCGATTTCCTTCACCTGATACGGGAGCGCGTGTCGCATCCCGCAAGCGCCGAGGAGCTGATACGCCTCCTGCGCATCCCACGGCTCGATCGCCCGGCCTTCAAACGCCAGCTGAGGACGCTTGTTGCCGAAGGCAGCCTGGTGCGCGTGGGCGGGCATCTCTACGCGCTGCCGCGTGCGAGTGCACGCAGGGCCGAACCCCGACCGCCGCTCCAGCGGACGGTCGGCCGCTTCGAGCGGGACCGCACCGGTCAGGCGTATGTCGTCCCGTTCGACCGCCGTGCGATTGACGACATCCTCGTAGCGCGAGACCACACGGCCGGCGCCGAACCAGGGCAGATGGTGGCGGTCGAGATCACGCGCCACGGCGCGGCGGGCCACGCGCCGCGCGGCGAGGTGACCACGGTCCTCGGCTTCGTGGACGATCCGGGCGTCGACACCGAGATCATCCTCCACAAGCACGACATACCAGACCAGCACGCCCTGGACGCGATTGCCGAAGCGGTTCGCATCGGCGATGCGGTGACGCCGGGCGATACGCGCGGCCGCACCGACTTCCGCGATCGCATCGTCGTCACGATCGACGGCGAGCACGCGCGGGACTTCGATGATGCCATCTCGATCGCGAAGCTGCCGAACGGCCACTACTGGCTTGGCGTGCACATCGCGGACGTCGCCCACTACGTGCGGGAGGGGAGCGCGCTCGACCGCGAGGCGTACGAGCGTGGGACCTCGGTGTACTTCCCGGAGCGGGCGGTCCACATGTTCCCGTCGGAGCTTGCGACGGGCCTCTGTTCGCTCAAGCCGCACGTCGATCGGCTCGTGCAGTCGTGCCTCATGGAGGTCACCCCGCGCGGCGAGGTCGTGCGTCACGAGATCCACGACGGCGTCATCCACAGCACGGCGCGGATGACCTACACCGCCGTCAACGCCATCCTCACCGCGCAGGATCCGGAGACGATGGAGCGGTACCGCGAGCTCATTCCGACCCTCGAGCTGATGCGGGAGCTCTTCGAGATCCTGAACGGCCGCCGGCGCCGGCGCGGGTCGGTCGACTTCGACCTGCCGGAGCCGGAAGTGATTCTCGATACGGACGGCTTCATCGCCGACATCATCGCGTCGGAGCGGAACATCGCCCACCGGCTCATCGAGGAGTTCATGCTGCTGGCCAACGAGACGGTGGCCCGGCATCTGGAGCAGTCGGGCATGCCGACGCTCTACCGCATCCACGAGCCGCCCGATTCGTTGAAGGTCGAGGAGTTCGAGGCGTTCATCTCATCGCTCGGCTTCACGCTCGGTGCCGGCCCCGGCGCCGTCGGGCCGGCCCACTTCCAGCGTCTCGTCGAGAAGATCCGGGGCCTGCCCGTGGAGCGGCCGGTCGCGTTCCTCATGCTCCGGACCATGCAGAAGGCCCGGTACGACTGGGTGAACCTGGGGCACTTCGGCCTGGCCGCGCCAAGCTACACGCACTTCACGTCGCCGATCCGCCGCTACCCGGATCTCATCGTGCACCGTCGGCTCCGCGAGCTCCGCGAATCGGCGGTGAGCGCCGAGCGGCGGCACGCGCTGGAGGCGTCGCTGCCGGAAGCCGGGCGCCACACGTCCGAGCGCGAGCGCCGCGCCAGCGAGGCCGAACGCGAGCTCGTGGCGTGGAAGAAGGTGCGCTTCATGGCGGACAAGGTCGGCGACGTTTTCGACGGGTACATCACGGGCGTCACCCACTTCGGGCTGTTCGTCGAGCTCGTCGAGCACTACGTCGAAGGGCTCGTGCACATCTCGACGCTCGCCGACGACTTCTACCGCTTCCGCGAGGGGGCGCACGCGCTCTTCGGCGAGCGCACGAAGAAGACCTACCGTCTCGGCGACGCCGTCCGTGTGCAAGTGGCCCGTGTGGATCTCGAACGCCGCATGATCGACCTGGCGATCGAGGACGTCATCGCCGCGGCGGGCGCCGACACGCCGCCCCGAGGGCGGCCCGCCCGCGTCTCACGGCCGAAGAAGGAGCGGCGCAAGACGACGCCGGAGCAGCGACGGAAGGCGCGCGCGAGCCGGCGTCCCGGCAGGAAGGAGCGCGCCGTGCGGAAAGGTCAGGGGCGCAAGCGGTGACGGACCTGGTCGTCGGGACAGCGGGGCACATCGACCACGGGAAGAGCGCCCTCGTCCTTGCGCTGACCGGGATCGATCCCGACCGGCTCAAGGAGGAGAAGGCGCGGGGCATCACGATCGAGCTGGGGTTTGCCCACGCCGACATCGACGGCACGACGTGCGCGTTCGTGGACGTGCCGGGACACGAGCGCTTCGTCCGCGCCATGCTCGCTGGTGTCGGCGGCATCGATTTCGTCCTGCTGATCGTGGCAGCGGACGAAGGCGTGATGCCGCAGACGCGGGAGCACTTCGACATCTGCCGGCTGCTCGGCCTGCGGTCCGGGGCCGTTGTCGTGACCAAGGCGGACCTGGCCGACGAGGCCACCCGAGGCGTCGTGACGCTCGAGATCGCCGAGCTCGTGGCGGGATCGTTCCTCGAAGGCGCGCCGATCGTCGTGACGTCTGCGCGGACGGGCGAGGGACTGGACAGCGTCCGGCGCGTGCTGGCCGACGCGGCTTCACGCCTGCCGCCGCGCCGCCACAGCGGAGCGCCGCGGCTCCCGATCGACCGTGTGTTCTCGATGCGCGGATTCGGCACCGTCGTGACCGGCACGCTCGTGTCGGGCGTCATCAGGGCCGGCGACGAGCTCGTCGTGCTGCCGTCGGAGCGATCGGTCAAGGTGCGGGGATTGCAGGTGCACGGCCACGCGACCGACACGGTGCGGGCAGGACAGCGGGCGGCAGTCAACCTGGGCGGCGTGGAGGTGTCCGACGTCGCGCGCGGCGAGACGCTGGCCGCTGCCGGAACGCTGGCCGTGACGCGCCGCGCGGACGTGGATCTGGAGGTGCTGGCCGGAGCGGGTCCCGTCCGGCAGGGAGTGCGGGTACGTGCGCACCAGGGGACCGCCGAAGTCCTGGCGCGTGTGTCGATCGCGGGCAGCGAGCCGGGCGAGATCGTTCCCGGCGGCCGGGCGCTCGCGCGGCTGCGGCTCGAGACGCGCGGCGTCCTCGCCCGCGGCGATCGCGTGATCCTGCGTGCGTATTCGCCGCCGCGCACCATTGGCGTGGCCACGGTCCTCGATCCGGCGCCGCAGGCGCCCGGCGTGCGTTCGGCGGCCGGCCGGGCCCGGCTCGAACGGCTGCGAGGTGCCGACGCCGCGACAGCACTCGTCGCCATGGTCGAAGGCCAGGACGCACGAGGGTTGCCGGCATCGGACGCCGTGACGCGGGCAGGCATTCCCGCCGACATCGTCGACACCGTGCTTCGCGAGCTCGGAGAGAGGCGCCTCGTGGCGCGAGCGGGCGCCTGCCTCGTGTCGCCGGCGTCCGTCGAGCGAGCGGCCGCGCAGCTGACGGCGCTGCTCGCCGACCTGCACCGGCTCGAACCGTTGAGTGCAGGCCTCCCGCGTGAGGAAGCGCGGGCGCGGGTGCTCGGTCACGCCGATCGCGAGGTCTTCGAGCTCGTTGTCGGGAGGCTTGTCGAGCGCGGCGCCGTCGTGGATCGCGAGCGGCTGGCACTGTCGGGTCACAGAGTCGAGCTCGTCGGCGAGGAGGCGCGGGCCCTGACCGCTGTGGAGGCGTTCTATCGTGAGGCGGGCCTCACGGCCCCGGATGCGGCCGCCGTGGCGGCTGGTACTGGCGTGCCACCCGCCACGATCGCGACGGTGACGACGCTGCTCATGCGAAAGAAGGTGCTGGTGAGGCTCGACACCCTTACCGTGCACGCCGACGCGCTCGCCGCGCTGAAGCGCGACATGGCCGCGCTCAAGGCAGGAGCGGCAGGGCCGATCCGGCTGGACGTGGCGATGTTCAAGGAGCGCTACGCGGTGAGCCGGAAGTTTGCGATCCCGCTGCTCGAGTATCTCGACCGGGAACGCGTGACGCGGCGCATCGGAGACACGCGCGTCTTGATCTAGTCCTCCTTCTTCCCTTCGCTCATCCCGGCCTTGAAGTTCTTGATGCCGGCGCCGATGCCCCGGCCGAGCTCAGGCAGCCGGTTGGCGCCGAAGATGAGCACGACAATCGCCAGGATGATGAGCATCTCGGGCATGCCGATTGGTCCGAACAATGCGAGGACCTCCATGTGTCTGACTCCTTGGGCCGCCCGTGGGCAGCCACGCCTTGCAGTGTAGCATTGAAGCCACCTGTCACCCCGCGGCGTCATAAGGAAGTGGCCTCGGCTTTGCACTTGTCAGTCCAGGGACCCTCGGTCACAATGGCCGTGAGCGTCGAATAGATGTCCAGTACCCCGACCTCCGCGTCCGGTAAGGCCGACGGGCCGTTGCACGTGCTCGCCGACCGGCCCGCCGACGTGCACTTCTTGTTCGAGGATCGCCAGTCGCGGCTCCGCGTCTGGTCGTCGATCGCGGCGCACATCGTCATGGTCGTCGTGGCGGTCATCGTCGTGCGCTACGCGCCCGAGCGCGCGCCGATCGAGCTGCCGCCCAACGATCCGACCGACGACATCATCTGGATTGCCGAGCCGGGGCCGGGAGGCGGGGGTGGCGGAGGTGGCAACAAGACGCCCGATCCGCCGCGCAAAGTCGAGCTGCCCGGGCGCGAGAAGGTGACCGTCCCGGTCGAGAAGAAGCCCGATCTTGCGCCGCCGCCGCCCAAGGTGGAGGAACCGCCGCCTCTCGAGGCCATCAACATTCCGGCCATCAATATGGCGGCCGCTCAGCAGACCCTGCCCGGGGCCCTCCAGAGCGCGAATGTCTCGGCGGAGTCGCAGGGCTCTGGCTCGGGCGGCGGGGCCGGCACGGGCACGGGCACGGGGATCGGCAAGGGCCAGGGCTCGGGGCTTGGCGAGGGCTTTGGGGGCGGCACCGGGGGCGGCGCCTATCGCCCTGGCGCCGGCATCACGCTTCCGCGCGTCCTGCAGGAGGTCAAACCGCAGTACACCGCCGATGCCATGCGCGCCAAGGTGCAGGGCTCGGTCTGGCTCGAGTGCATTGTCATGCCCGACGGATCGGTCGGGAACGTGCGCGTCACCCGCTCGCTCGATCCGGTCTTTGGCCTGGATCAGGAAGCCATCAAGGCCGCCAGGCAGTGGCGCTTCGCCCCCGGGATGAAGTCGGGCGAGCCCGTGCCGGTGATGATTACCATCGAGCTGACGTTCACGCTCAGGTAAGCACTCCGCCCCGGGTTACCCTCCACAAATGGATCGCAGTCTTCTGATGGCCGCGGCGGCCATCTCCTCCCTGGCGATCATCGCGTGCGCGTCACCAGGCATCGACGCCGCGGACGGGCAGCGGCCGGTGGAAGCGCTGAAGGTTCAGGTCCTCAGGAGCTACCCGCACGACCCGCGCGCGTTCACGCAGGGGCTGGTCTGGCGCGACGGCGTGCTCTACGAGAGCACGGGCATGGTGGGGCAGTCCTCGCTCCGTCGCGTGGATCTGGCGACGGGTGCGGTCCAGCAGAAGGTCGACGTCCCCGCGCCGTACTTTGCCGAAGGCCTCGCCGATGTCGGCAATCGGCTGTATCAGCTGACGTGGCAGCACGGGCGCGTCTTCATCTACGACCGGAACACGTTCGGACGCGTGGGCGAGTTCGGCTACGAAGGCGAGGGCTGGGGACTCTGCCACAACGGTCTGTCGCTCGTCATGAGCAACGGCAGCGATCGGCTGACCGTTCACTCGCCAAACACGTTCGACGTCGAGCGAACGGTCCGCGTCACGATGGACGGCAAGCCCCTGCACCAGTTGAACGAGCTCGAGTGCGTAGGGACGGACGTCTATGCCAACGTCTGGCAGACGGACACGATCGTGCGCATCGATCTGGCCTCGGGCCGCGTGACCGCGCGCATCGACGCCAGCGGTCTGCTCACCCCTGCCGAGCGCCTGGGCGTCGACGTGCTCAACGGCATCGCCTACGATCCGGTGGACCAGACATTCCTCCTGACGGGCAAGTGGTGGCCGAAGTTGTTCCGCGTCCGGTTCGTCAAGTGACGGTGCGAGTGCTGCCAGGCCGAAGGGGACGACGTATGCTGATGAGAACGGCCGTTGCCGGAGCTCTTCCACATCTGGCCGCCGCGCAGCCCTCGTATCCCACGCCTGTCGAAGCGGACTTCGTTGCAGAGGATGTGACGTTCGAGAGCGGCGAAGCGGCGCCGGAGATCAGGATTTCGACTCGGGAGACGACTTCGTGAATCCGCCGGAGCTGCCGATGATGGAGGCGCTCGTTGCAAAGGTCCCGCGAGAGCGGTTCGTCCTGATCCCGATCTCGGACGAGACAAGAGGCCACGGCACCCACTCGCGCCCGGCCGTCTTCGGTCCGTACGTGGCGGCGCTCCTGAGGACGATCGAGCGGTAGGAGCACGAACGAAAAAGGGCCCGGAGGACGAAGTCCCCCGGGCCCGATCTTCAGATCACCCGATCACGAGATCATCAGGTCTCGTGTCTCAGTACATGCCTCCCATGCCGCCGCCCGGCATGGCCGGTGCTTCCTTCTTCTCCTCGGGAATCTCGGAGACGAGAGCCTCAGTCGTGAGAAGGAGTGACGCAATCGACGACGCATTCTGGAGAGCGTTGCGGACCACCTTGGCCGGGTCGATGACGCCGGCCTTGACCAGGTCCTCGTAGACGTCGGTGGCGGCGTTGAAGCCCTCGTCGCCCTTGCCCTCCTTCACCTTCGCCACGACGATCGATCCTTCGTGGCCGGCGTTGGTGGCAATCCACCGGCACGGCTCCTCGATGGCGCGCTTGATGATGGCCACGCCCACGGCCTGATCGCCCTCGACCTTGAGGTCGTCGAGCGCCTTGGCCGCGCGGAGCAGCGCCACGCCGCCGCCCGGGACGATGCCCTCTTCGACGGCTGCCTTGGTCGCGTGCATGGCGTCCTCGACGCGAGCCTTCTTCTCCTTCATCTCGGTTTCGGTGGCTGCACCGACCTTGATGACGGCGACGCCGCCGACGAGCTTGGCCAGTCGCTCCTGCAGCTTCTCGCGGTCGTAGTCCGAGGTGGTCTCCTCGACCTGGACGCGAATCTGCTTGACGCGGCCCTCAATCGCCTTGGCGCCGCCGGCGCCCTCGACGATGGTCGTGTTGTCCTTGTCGATCGTGACCTTCTTGGCCTTGCCCAGGTCCTCGAGCTTGATGTTCTCGAGCTTGATGCCGA
>CAZJBN010000007.1:58912-66839 GCA_964543955.1 uncultured Bifidobacteriaceae bacterium | reverse complement strand
TAGCCGTTGGCAATCATGTCCGCGTAGTGCATGTAGATGTAGTTCTGTCCGTCGAGCAGCGGATCCTGGCGCACCCGGTCCATGAAGAACTTCCGCATGCGCTGTTCTTCGGGGCCCATCGGCCGGAGCTTGCCCTCGAGCTCGCTGTTGCCCAGCATGGCGTCGGTGAACCGCACCATGTTGAAGACGATGTCGAGCTTCTCTTTCCTGGCCCACGCCAGGATGTTGTCCGCGTCCTCGAGGTTGGTGTGGAAGATGGTCGAGGAGATCCCGAAGTTGAAGCGGTGGGTCTTCTGCAGCTCCTGCATGGCGGCAATGGTCTTGCCCGCCTTGTCGAAGGCGTTCTTGACGTTCCTGACCCTGCCGTGCATGTCGTTGACGCCGTCGATCGACACGCGCGTGGAGAAGATGACGTTCCGCTCGTTGCACATCTGCACGATCTTCGTCAGCATCGGGATCGCGCGGTGATGGGTGATGCCGGTCGTGTTGAGCGTCAGCTTCCGCAGCTTGGGGAACCTGTCGATCATCACGCGGGCGATGTCCACGAGGTCGTTGCGCGTAGTCGGCTCACCGCCGGAGATCGAGGCGTTCTCGATGTCCTTCCAGAGGCTCGAGCTGAACGCCCGCTCGATCTGCTGGAGCGTCATGTCTTCCTTGCGGTTGCCGCGCGTCCAGTTGCTGCACATCTCGCAGCGGGCATCGCAGACGAACGTGCAGTGGAAGATGAAGACCGTCGGATGAAGGGGGGTGTATCTGGCGACCGCCGCCCTGACCAGGTCGCGTGGCGCGCTCAGCGCGGCCTTGGCGAGATACTTCGCTGCATAAACCTGTGCCATTCATTCCCCTCAGTTCACCTTGAGCCTGCGTTGCGGCTCCGGGGCCGCACTCGGCGCCGTTGCCCGCCAGGGAGGATCCTCCGGGCTGGCGGCCCGATGGGCCTCACTTCGAGTGAACGTCATCGTAACTTACAGATTTTACAGGATTTCCCTGTCCCGGCGCAACCAGAGCAGGAGGCCCGGCAGGTTGCCGGCGAGGCCCGTCAGGACGATCAGCGTGGAGAGGGCGAAGGACGTCTCGTCGGCCACGCCCATCGGCCTGAGCAGCCAGACGATGACGCCCTGCGGCAGGCCGAAGCCGCTGACCGAGATCGGCAGGAGCAGCATGAGCAGGCCGAGCGGCATGAAGAGCAGGTAGTACGAGAAGGGCACAGCCAGTCCCAACCCCAGGCCGAGCAGCCATGCCTGCGTGATCCGGAGGAACTGCACCGCAATCGACCAGGCCATGACGTGTGCCAGCGTTCCGCCGCGCCCCCGGTAGCGGCTGACCGCGTCGGTGAGCCGCAGCAGCCGCCGGCCGACGGGGCCCGCGTGATGACGGTCTGGTACGACCAGGCGTGCGAGGCGGTCGCCCCAGAACGCCCCCACGCAGAGTGCGCCGAGAACGGCGACGGCCGTGACCACGCGGCCGACCGTGCCCGCACCGGGCGCCCACACCACGACGCCCAGGACGCCCATTGCCGCGAGCGACAGCATGCCGAGCAGCCGGTCCACGACGACCGAGGCCAGCGCCTCACCGCCTTCGATCGTCTGGTTGTGGAGGCTCACGGCGCGTGCAACATCGCCGCCGACGCCGGCGGGGAGGAAGCTGCCGACGAAGGAGCTGACGAGAAAGATGTCTGCGGCCTTTCGGGTCGTGATGGGCACGCCGCTCGCCCGGAGGAGCAGCACCCAGCGGTAGATCATGATCAGGCGATCGACGCCGACGAGGACGAGCACGGCCGCCAGGTAGCCGCGGTGGACGGAGACGAGCGCCTGCCATGCCGCGCCCATGTCGATGCGGGTCGACAGCCACCACAGGATGGCTGCCGAGAAGGCCAGGCGAATCCAGGTGGACTGGAGGATTCTCGCCACGGCGAGCCGTCTACCGGGGTTTCCGGGCCACGAAGGTGAGCGTCTCGAAGAGGTTCTTGCGGACCTTGAAGACGAAGTCCTCGGTGCCGGTGTGACGCGAGAGCGCGTTGATGCCTGGCAGGTTGATCAGCAGTGCGGCGGCCGCCAGCGCATCGCGCGCCAGTCCGGTGGCCACGCCTATCCCGCGCTCCACGTGCAGGATGTCGAAGCCGTTGTCGTTGAAGAGCTGCTTCACCCGCCGTTCGGTCGTCACGAAGTTGTGCGTGTAGTCGACATCCCAGAAGAAGGTGCGCTCCTTCAGGTAGTCGGGCACGACGACGAAGAAGAGGCCGCCGGGGCGGAGCGTGCGCAGTGCCTCTGCCGTGAAGTGGCGGGCCGCGTCGATGCCGCTCATGTGCTCGAGCACCTGGTCGGCGTAGACGACATCGGCCGTGCCGTCGCCCATCGGCATCGGCGGCGTCCACGCCTCGATGACGGCCAGACCCTTCTGGCGGAGCACGTCGATCAGGATGGGGCTGGCTTCGACGGCCGTGTAGCGCCAGCCGGCCGCCACCGCCTGTTCGCCGAGCGACCCGTGCCCCGGCCCGATTTCGAAGAAGTCCCCTGGCGCCTTCGAGTAGCGGTGGAGGAGCGCCAGCCGGTGGCGCTCGATCTTGCCGCGCCGGCCGCTGCCGTAGGTCGTGAGCTTCTTCTCGGAGAAGGACTTGTAGAACGTGGACGGCTCGGACACGAGAAGCGAGTGTACATGAAGCGGGGGCGGCGCTTCGACGCGGCCGCCCCCGGAATTCGACCGATATGGACCGAGGCTACCGCGGCAGCCAGTCGAGCGCTTCGGGCCGCGGCGGGTAGATGGCCTGCTCGCCGGGCAGGCGTCCCAGGTAGTCCGCGTGCCAGTGCGGGCTGGGGCCGCCGATGCCGATCACCAAGTCCCAGGCTTCGCGCGTATCGCACCGTGCCAGCACTTCGTCGGACTGCGGACGGCCAGGGCCGCCGTTCTTGATGCACCATCCGCTGTCTGGACCCTGCGGGTTCCACACGCCGTGTCCGTAGTGCAGCGCCGCGACGGCGGTCTCGATGTAGATGTTCCGTTCGTTGCGGCTGGAGCCCGAACCGATGTTGTAGTTGCCGGCATCGTAGATCGCCAGGATGATGCCGATGGCTTCGTTCAGCGGGATGTTGCGCGGCGGGCCGACCGGTCCGCCACTCGAGCGGACAGCGACGCCCGGAAGGGGCGACAGGAACACGGCCGGCGCGGACCAGGGCCCGAACGCCGTATCCTGCCTCGCCCGCACACGCCAGGTGTACTCGCGATCGAAGTCGGCCGCGGCCGCCACCTCGTGTGCCGTGCCGGACACGTTCGCCGTGTACACGACCGCGCCGTCCGTACGAACCTCGATATCGTAGGTGGGGGCAATCGTCCCGAATCGGCCGGTCGATTCCGTCCACGCGAGGGTGGGCTGCCTGGACGCGACACGCTCGCCGCCCGCAGGCGACACCGCGGTCGGCGCGGTGGCCTTGAGGGTCGATCCATCGGCGGCGGCCGAGGTGGTTCCGCCAGCAGCGGCAGACGGGGATGTCGGGGATTGCGGGCTGCTGCTACAGGACGCGACTGCAGCCGCGGCGAACAGGGCAAGGCCAAGGTGGACGAACGGCTTCTTCATCAGGCGAACACTCCTCAGGTCACGGCCGGGCGCCCCGTGCAGGCGTGAATTACGAGACGAACCGCGTGACATTCTAGCCGATTATCGGTCCAATCCCAAGAAAACATTACAGTTGGCGTCTCGGCAGGGGCCGGGCACTCCGGCGACGCGTGATAAACTCGCTCGATTTGGCTGCGGGCCGGTAGCCCATCCACACACGGAGCTGGACAATTTATGCAGAGAACGATGCAGGCGCTGCTCGTCGGGGGACTGTTGCTTGGACTCACCCATGTGGCGGCCGCGCAGTCGGCCGTGAGCCGTCCATGGGAAGATCGCGTCTTTGCCGGGATCAACTTCGGCATCCAGGCCGCGTCCTCGGACATCACCGAGAGCAGCACCTTCATCGTGTACGACGAAGAAGCGGTGCTCACCACCAATGCGAGCTTCGGCTCGAGCGGCTTCTTCGACATCACTCTCGGCGTCCGCGCCTGGCGGAACTTCGGCGTGGCGATGGGTTATCACACGACGAGCACGAGCGACAGCGCGGAGGTCCAGGGCAGCATCCCCCATCCGCTGTTCTTCGATCGCCCGCGGACCTTCACCGAAACGGTCAGCGGCCTGGATCGGCGGGAGTACGCGTATCACGTGATGTTCGGCTGGATGATTCCCACGAGAGACACCGTCGACGTGTTCGTCCATTTCGGTCCGTCGTTCTTCCGCCTCAATCAGGACGTGATCGCGGGCGTCGACGTCACCGAAGCCGGCCCGCCGTTCACGGACGTCATCGTGGATTCCAGAGTCGAGCGCCGCGGCAAGAGCATGACCGGATTCAATATCGGCGCCGACGCCAGCTACTTCATGGTCACGACCGACCGCTATCGGCTCGGCATCGGCGGCTTCTTCCGCTATACCGGCGCGTCGGGCGACATCCGCCTCGCCAACGAGGACGCATCCGTGGACGTCGGCGGCGCGCAGTTCGGCTTCGGCGGACGGGTGCGCTTCTGAATGGTCGGCTGGGAGGTTGACGATCGGGTCGTTCTTCCCGATTGAGTGAACATCGACAATCGCCCGATCTCCAGTCGCTCAGTCTTCGATTCGGAAGGCCTTGAGGTCCTGTCCGGGCGAGGGGAGGGGGATGGCGCGGTGACCGAGGAGGTACGCCGCGACCTCGGGCTTCTCGGCTTCGAGTTCTCGCCAGATCGTCGTCACGAAGGAGCGTGCGCCCCGGGTCCGCGCGAGGTGTTCGATGACCTCCACCGAGATCGAGTGCACGTCGAAGCTCCAGCCCTGCCGGTGCGCGAAGTACAGCAGCATCGGCGAGTTGGCCCCGCCTTCCAGGTAGTCCACGGTAATCATCGGCGCATCCGGCGTCGCCTCGCGGACGGCCGGACCCCACTGCACGAACCCGGCATCGGTGGAGGTGGACCGATAGAACTTCTCGTTCACCCCCGACGCGCGGAAGCTCTGCACTGAGACGACCGCTGCCGCCGCCGAGACGACGGCCACCGTCGCGGCGCGGGGCAGGCCCGGCCAGCGCGCGAAGACGGGCGCGAGCGCGAGGCCGGCGTACAGCAGGAGCGGTGGCACGAGCGGCAGCGTGTGGAACTCGTGCCAGTACTGGCCTTCGGCCGCCACCACGACGAGAGCCAGACCGGCCAGCGTCCAGAGGTGCAGAGCCCACCCGTTCGGCCGCTTCCAGGCGAGGCCGAAGCCGAGGATGGCGGCGAACGTTCCGACCGGCGTCAGGTACAGACTCCACAGCCGGTCGCCCATGACCCACCAGAACTCGGTGCTGAACAAGCGCGCCGCCGTCGAGAAATGAGAGACCGTCGCGAACGTCACGCCCGGTGCGATGTCAGGCGGGTACGTCCCCGAAGGGCGGAAGACGGCCTGCGTGAGGCCCGTCGCGAGGTACACGCGATCCGCATACCAGTACCAGGCCGCGGTCGCCACGAGCGCGGCGGTGCAACCGAGGAGCAGTCCACGATCGAAGAGGCCGCGCCAGCCGCTGCGGCCCCATGCGAGGCCTGCCACGCCGCCGAGCACCAGGATGGCGGGGAGCTTGACCAGCCCCGCAAGCGCAACCAGTGCCGACGCCATGGCCGCGCGCCGCCACGTTGGCCGATCGAAGTACCAATCCCACGCGAGCACCGACGCCACCATGAACGTGACCATCGGCGTGTCCGACAGGAAGCTCCGGCCGAAGAAGATCAACCCTGGCGAGATCGCGGTGAGCCATGCCGCGGCCCGGCCGGCACCGCGCGAGTGGAACCGGACGCCAAGCAGATACATGAGCCCGACCGTGGCCAGCGAGAAGAGCATCGCCACCGTACGCGCGACGATCGAGGACTCGCCGGTCGCACGCCAGAGCGCGCCGGTCGACCACTGGAGGAGCGGGAACTCCATCCCGACGACGCCGGCGTCCGGTCCGCCCCAGGACACGCGAGGCAGGAAGGGATTGAGCGAGCCATCGGCGAAATGGCGCGCGATGTCGGCGTTGGTAATCTGACGCCAGGAATGCGCATCGACGAGCGGGGCGTCGATCCGGTAGAGGCGGAACGCGAGCGCAACCAGCAGGATGGCCACCAGCGCGAGGTCGACCCGCGGGCCGGCCCGTGGCGCTGGTGGATCGGGGCTCACCGTCACTGCATCGGTATTCTACTGGGGCAGCGACGATCGCGGCGGCGCATAGACGTTCTGGTTGCCCGGCAGGCGGCCGATGTAATCGAGGTGGAAGCTGTAGCCATCCGCGCCGGCACCGCCGATCAGGTCCCACGCGTCGCGCGAATCACACCGCACCAGCACATCGTCCGACGGCGGACGGCCGCCGCCCGCGTCCTTGACACACCAGTTCGCATCCGGGCCCGAGCGGTTGTATCGCGAGTGGCCGTAGTGAAGGACCGCGACCGCGCGATAGAGGAACTCCACGCGCTGCTCTCGGCTCGAGCGCGAGCCGAGGTCCCAGCGTTCCGTGTCGTGGACCGACCGGATGATCTGGAGCGCCTCCTGCTCGGAGATGTTCCGAGGCGGACCGACGGTTCCGCTCGACGGAGGAGGCGTGGGAGAGGGAGCGGGACCAGGGCCTGGCCCGGGGCCAGGGCCCGGCGCCGCGTCAGCGGTCCTGAACGAGACGGCGTCCGAGTACGGGCTCTGGGTCGTGCCGTCGGTGGCGTACGTCCGCCAGTAGTACGTGGTGCCGGGTGGCACGTCGCCCACCGACACGGTTGTCGTTCCGCTCGGGTCGGGCGAGGCCGACAGGACCGCCACGATCGTGGAGGGATCCGGCGAGGTCGCCACCTCGATGCGGTAGATGACATCGGTCGTCCCTTCGATGCGGCCGTTCCGCACCTTGAAGGTCGGCGAGCTGTGCGTGAGTTGTCCGATGGGCTCGAGCGGCGTTGGAGGCTCCAGGACGACCGGGTTGACGACGCGGAAGTTGGCGACCGACGAGTAGGGACCGGTGTTGGCGCCGTCCATGGCCTGCGCCCGCCAGTAATAGGTGTGCCCCGTACCGAGAAGCTGAGGCATCTGGTAGCTCGTGCGGCCGCCTTCGCCCGGCGATACACGGTCGGCGTGATGGACGACCTGGGTGAAGCCGGCGTCGGCCGCCAGTTCGATACGCAGCCAGAGAGGACGTTCGCCGTTGGTCGAGGCATTCTCGAGCAGGAGGCTGATCGGCTGTCCCTCCTGGATGACTTCGGCGCCCGCCGGCGGCTCGAGCGTGAGTGGTGCCGTGATGTTGACCCCGGGAATCGGGCCGGCGATGGAGGGGCTGAGCGGGTTGGCGCTCTTGACCTGCTCGCACGCTGTCGTGACCAGCACGGCGCCGGCCAGCGCTGCCGCGAGACTTGCGCGGTTCATCGGCACATCTCCTTACCGGGGGTATCGGCCGGCCGTGCCTGCGACTTTACAGGGGTGCGCACGGCTGCGACAGCCGGAGCAAATGCGGGCATCTATAATGGAGTGTGCGCATCCTGATGCTCGCGCCGGAGCCGTTCTTCGAGCCGCGCGGCACCCCCTTCAGCGAATACCACCGTCTCAAGGCCCTGTCGGAGCTGGGCCATCACGTGGACCTCGTCACCTATCCGATCGGCCGGGACGTCGAGATCCCGAACGTGCGGATCTTCCGCACGTGGAGACCGCCACTCGTGCGGAAGGTCCGCATCGGGCCATCGGGCACCAAGGTCGTGCTCGACAGCCTCATGCTGGCGACGATTGCCGGCCGCGTCTCGCGCGAGCGGTATGACGCCGTCCACTCGCACGAGGAGATGGGGCTTGTCGGCGTGTGGCTGGCGCGGTGGCTCGGCATTCCGCACCTCTACGACATGCACTCGAGCCTGCCGCAGCAGCTCAGCAACTTCAAGTACAGCCGCTCCG
>CAZJBN010000007.1:0-58902 GCA_964543955.1 uncultured Bifidobacteriaceae bacterium | reverse complement strand
GCTCCGGGACGCTCCGCCGCGTGTTCTCGTGGGCCGAGGACCGAATGGTCCACGGGTCGCAGTCGGTGATCACGATCTGCCAGGAGCTGCAGGATACGGTGGTCGCCATGGGCGCGGGCGACAAGTCGCTGCTCATCGAGAACGTGATGGGCGGCGATGTCGACGAGGCGCCGACCCGGACACCGGATGCGCTGCGGACGGCGTGGGGCGTGCCGCCGGGGGCGCCGCTCGTCCTGTACACCGGGACGTTCGAGGCCTACCAGGGCGTCGACCTGCTCATCGACGTGGCGGCGATCCTTGCGCGGACCCACCCTGTCGCTCGCGTGCTCGTCGTCGGCGGCGAGCCGCCACAGGTGGAGGCGGCCCGGGCGCGGGCGCGGGAGCAGGGTGCAGCCGACACGATGGTGTTCACGGGACAACAGCCGGCCCGGGAGATTCCCAGCTTCGTGGAGGCGTCGGACATCCTGGTTTCGCCGCGCATCCGCGGCACCAACACGCCGCTCAAGATCTACTCATACCTGCGCTCGGGCAGGCCCATCGTCGCCACCAACCTGCTGACGCACACGCAGGTGCTCACGCCGGCGATCGCGATGCTCGCGCCGCCCGAGGCCGAGCCGTTCGCGGCCGCACTGGCGCGGCTGGTCGACGACGCGGCGCTTCGTGACGGCCTTGCAGGCCGCGCCCGTGCGGTGGCCGAGGAGAAGTACAGCCGCGAGGCGTACGTCCGGCGCACGGCCCAGGCCTACGCGCGGCTCGTGGCGGGCGCCTCCGGGCCGGTGAAAACGTCCCTCCCTGTGGCCGAGCGGTGAGGGTCCTCGTCACGGGCGCGACCGGGTTCACCGGCGGGCACCTGGCAGCGACGCTCGCGCGTGGCGGTGACGAGGTGCGGGCACTGGTGAGGCCGAAGAGCCGGGCACGCTTCGAGCGGTCGCCGCTGGTGGCGGCCGGCGTCCAGGCGTACGAAGGCGACCTGGGCGACCCTTCGTCGGTCGGACACGCCGTGGACGGGGTCGAGATCGTGTACCACATTGCGGCGACCTATCGGGAGGCGGGCCAGCCCGACGCCGCCTATCGCGCGATCAACGTGGACGGCACACGTCACCTGCTCGCGGCCGCCCGACAGGCCGGCGTCCGACGTCTCGTCCACTGCAGTACCGGCGGCGTCCACGGGCACATCGCACACCCGCCCGCGAACGAGGACGCGCCGTTCAACCCTGGCGACATCTACCAGGACACCAAGCTCGAGGCCGAGCAGCTGGCGCGTGCCTTCGGGGTCGAAACGGGTTTCGACGTGGTCGTCGCGCGGCCGATTGGCATCTATGGACCGGGCGATACGCGCTTCCTCAAGATGTTCCGCGGGCTGAAGCACGGGCGCTTCCCGATGCTGGGCTCGGGCGAGGTGTTCTACCACCTCACCTTCATCGACGACCTCGTCGAGGGCTTCCGGCTGTGCGGGACGGTGGCGGCCGCACGCGGGCGCACCTACATCCTGGCCGGGCCGCGATACACGACGCTCGCCGAGCTCGTCGCGCTCGTGGCCAAGGATCTGGGCGTCGAGCCGCCGCGCGTGCACTGGCCCGTGTGGCCCGTGTGGACCGCGGGCCTCATGTGCGAGCTCGTCTGCGTTCCGCTGCGCATCGAACCGCCGCTCTACCGCCGGCGAGTGGACTTCTACACGAAGAGCCGAGCCTTCGACACGACCCGCGCACGAACAGAGCTCGGCTACCTGCCGAAGGTCGATCTCGAAGAGGGCATCCATCGCACGAGCGAGTGGTATCGCCGGGAGGGGCTGCTGTGACCCCGGGCAGATTGAATGTGGTTCACATCTGCGATCACCTGGGCTGGGAAGGCTCGCGCATGCACGGCGTCAAGCGTCTCTTTGCGTGGATGATCCCGCGCTTCGACCGCTCGCGCTTCAATGTCTCGCTCATCAGCCTGCGCAGGAAGGACCTCTCCGAGGACACCCTCGAGCAGTACGGCATCGACGTCACCTATCTCGCCCGGCACAAGTTCGACCCAGGGACTTACACGGTGCTTCTCAAGGTGCTGAAGGAGAAGAAGGCCGACCTCGTGCACCTGCACGGCTACGGCGCGACGACCTTCGGGCGGATGTGCGCGAGGGCGATGAAGATTCCCGCCATCCTGCACGAGCATGCGAATCACGGGGACACACCGTGGTTCCAGAAGGCCGCCGATCGCCTGCTCGCGCCACACACGGACCTTGCCATCGCCGTGTCGGCGTCCACGGCGGAGTTCACGATCCGCGCGCGGCTGATGCCTGAAGAGCGGACGAAGGTCGTCTACCTTGGGGCGCCGCTCGATGAGTTCGCGCGAGTCAGGAGCCCGCAGGAGATCGCCTCGTCCCGCGCCGAGCTGGGTATCGCGCCGGATACCGTGGCCGTCGGCACCGTCACGCGGTTGATGCCGGCCAAGGGGAACGAGTACCTCGTCTCGGCCGTCCCCGCGATCGTCGTGCGTCATCCCGGGGTCCGTGTCTTCATCGTCGGCGAAGGGGAACTGCAGCCAGTGCTCGAGGCGCAGGCCCGTGCGCTCGGCCTTGGCGATCGGGTGATCTTCACTGGCTTCCAGCGCGACGTGGCCCGCGTGCTGTCCGCGCTCGACATCCTCGTGTTTCCATCGCTCTGGGAGGGCACGCCGCTCACCGTGTTCGAAGCGCTGGCGATGGGGAAGCCGATCGTCGCGACCGATGCGGACGGGCTGATGGACGTGCTGACCGACGGGCAGGACTCGCTGGTCGTGCCACGCAGGAATGCGGAGCGGCTCGCGGAGGCCGTGAACCGGTTGATCGACGAGCCGGCCCTCGCGGCGCGGCTGGCCGATGGCGCCCGCCGCACGGGTTCTCACTATGACATCGGGGCGTTCGTCCGTAAGATGGAGCGGCTCTACCTGCTCCTCCACGAGA
This sequence comes from uncultured Bifidobacteriaceae bacterium, assembly GCA_964543955.1. Lineage (GTDB taxonomy): Bacteria > Acidobacteriota > Vicinamibacteria > Vicinamibacterales > UBA2999 > VFZN01. Next base: position 55,979 of record CAZJBN010000007.1, on the reverse strand, counting down.
CCTCGCGCCGGACCGGGCGCGCGGGCGTGCTGCAGGCGGACCTTGGCTTCCTGACGACCCGATGACGATCGATCACCCCGTAGCCCGGCGGCTCGCCAATCGGACCCTGGCGTGGCGCGTGGGCGCGTCGGCCTCGGCGGCCGTCGGCGTGGTCCTGCTCGCGTGGGCGCTCACCGTGAACTACGAGAAGGTGAGCTACGGCTTCTTCAGCGACGGCGCCACCTACTATTCGCTCGCGCAGAGCCTGGCCAACGACGGGGACTTCGCGTACCGCCGCGAGGACCTGGAGCGCGTCTGGAAGGACTATCCGAGCGGGCCCGAGGGCATCTTCCTCAAGCGCGGTCGAGACCTCGACGTCCGGTTCGGCGGCGGGTTTCCGTTCGTGCACGTCGGCTCGCGTGCCGACCCCGATCCTCGACGCCTCTACTACGGCAAGTCGTTCATCTTCCCGCTCTTTGCCGCCCCGTTCGTCTGGCTGTTCGGGACCAACGGCTTCCTGGTGCTGCACGCGATCCTGATGACCGGGATGTTCCTCTGCGCCTATGCGTTCCTCGCGGCACGCAGTCACCCCGTGGCAGCGCTCATCTTCGCGAGCGCGTTCCTGTTCCTGTCGATCGCGCCCGTCTACATGGTGTGGATGACGCCGGACTTCTTCAACGCGGCAATGGTCCTCTTCGGTTATTTCTTCTGGTGCTACAAGGATGTGGCGGGCGCCAGTGCGCTCGAGACCTCCGCGCCAGGCCGCATCCGCTGGTTCCTCGGGCGGCGGAGCGACGTGATCGCCGCCATCTTCCTCGGCATCGCGACCTTCTCCAAGCCGACGCACATCCTGCTCATCTTCCCGCTTCTCGCCTCGGCCATGTTTCGGAAGCAGTGGAGAAGGTTCTTCGAGATCGGCACGGTGTTCGCCGTCACGGTCGCGGCGCTCTTCGCGATGAACATCGCGATTACGGGCGAGTGGAACTACCAGGGCGGAGACCGGCGTACGTGTTACAGCGGGATGGGCGGGTTCCCGTACCAGACCGAGCAGGCGACGTTCGACACGGTCTGCCTCGATATGGCGACCGACGGCGTGCTCCTCGACGTCCTTGTGAGCCGCGATGCCCTCGTGGAGGTGTTCCGCCGGAATATCGGGTACTTCTTCTTCGGACGCCACACGGGGTTTGCGGCGTATTACTTCCCAGGCGTCGTGGCGATGCTGCTCTTCCTCGTCGCGACCAGGGACCGCGCGGTCTGGCAGTGGCTGGTGCTGGCCGCGGGGCTGGGATCGGCCGTCGCACTCCTGCTGTACATGCCGTTCACGTACTCGGGGGGTGGCGGACCGGTGGGGAACCGCTACTTCCTCGGCGTCTATCCGGTCTTCCTGTTTCTGGTGCCGCCGCTTCAGACCGCCGTGCCGGGTCTCGTCGCGATGGCGATTGGCGCGCTCTTCACGATGCCGGTCCTCTCGAATCCGTTCTACTCGTCCTTCCACCCGGGCGAGCACACCAAGACGGGGCTCTTCCGCCTGCTGCCGCCCGAGCTGTCGCTCATCAACGACCTGCCGGTCGGTGTCAGCCCATCGCGCGCCCGGCAGCCGCTGGCGGGCCAGCCTCCAATGCTGGCCTATTTCCTCGACGACAACGCGTACAACCGCGAAGGAGATCGCTTCTGGGTGCGCGGCGAGTCGCGCGCGGATCTCCTCCTGCGCGCTCCGATCGTCGGTGAAGTGACGGCTGAAGGCGAACGGCAGCGCTCGCTCACGATTCCGCGGATGGAGGTGCAGCTCGAGACCGGGCCCAGGCCCAACCGCGTCACGGTGTCGAACGGATGGGAGACGCGTGTGATCGACATGCCCGCCAGCTCCGCGCAGGCCTTCATCATCGACATGCCGCCGGGCCTGCCGTATCGCCCCAATCCGCGGTTTCCGACCAACTACGTCTACCAGATGTCGATCGCGAGCGAGACCGGCTTCGTGCCGCTCTTCGAAGGCGGTTCACGTGACAACCGCTTCCTGGGCGTCTTCGTCAGGCTGGTGCCGCTCTACGACACGCCGCCGCCGGACGCGGCAGCCCGATGATGAGCGAGAAGCCTCGTTCGCGGGTCTCGGCCGGCGGCATGCCGATCGAGATGCCGGCGCAGCGAGCGCGGAGCCGGACGTAGCCGTGGCCACCGTCGCCGTTGTGACCGCCAGCCCGCCGTTCGCCGAAGGCGGCCATCTGGTCATGGCCCGCGAGCTGGTCTCGGCGCTCCGCGAGAGCGGCCACGACGCCGGCCTCGTCGTCACGCCGCAGAATCGCTTCGGCATGCAGGCGAGCGCCTACATGGCCGCGTGGTGCACCGACGTCGGTCTTGCGCACGAAGAGAAGCCCATCGACCGTGTCATCAGCCTGCGGTTCCCGGCCTATGCGGTGCAGCATCCGAACCACGTCCTGTGGCTCAACCACCGGATGCGCGAGTACTACGACCTGTGGGACCGCTTCCACGTCCATCTCTCGTGGAAGGGCCGCCTCAAGGAGCGCACGCGGCGCGCCATCATCCAGCGCGCGGACGGCTACTTCCTGAAGCGCATCCCGAGGCGCTTCGTGATCTCCGCGACCGTGCAGTCGCGGCTGCAGACGTGGGGTGGGATCTCGTCGCGCGTGCTCTATCCGCCGCCTCCCGTTCGCGACTACCGCTGCGACGCCTACGGGGACTACCTGTTCGCCGTCTCGCGGCTCGCGCCGCTGAAGCGGTTCGACCTGCTCCTCCGCGCGCTGGCCGAGCCGGCTGCCGCGGGCATCCGCTGCGTCATCGCTGGTGAGGGGGCGGAGTTGTCCGCGCTTCTGGCGCTCAGGAACCGGCTCGGGCTGGTCGAACGCGTCGAGTTCACGGGCCGTCTGTCGGACGCGGACGTCATTGCGCATCTGGCCCGCTGCCGCGCCGTGGCGTTCGTACCGTGGAACGAAGACTACGGCTTCGTCACCGTCGAGGCCTTCGCGTGCGCCAAGGCCGTCGTGACCGTGGCCGACAGCGGAGGGCCGGCCGAGCTCGTCCGGCACGGCATCAACGGCAGCGTCACCGATCCGACGCCCGAGGCGCTGGCCCTCGGCCTGCGCGACGTGATGTCCGACCGCACGCGTGCGATTCGCCTTGGCGAAGCCGGCGCGGCCCTGGCCGCGACCATGACGTGGCCGCGCGCTGTCGAGACGCTGCTCGGACCGTAGACCCGGCCCTCACACCGGCCGGTTCGTCACCCCGCGGCCATCCGGGCCGTGCGGAGTTCGCACTACAGTAGGGAGTCTGCGGGATCGGCCCGTGGCCTGACGAAGGAGTGAATCCGATGGACCTGCGTATCTGGCACGTGGCGGTGGTGGTCATGACGATTGGAGCGGCGGCGGGGGCTCAGACGCGGCCCGACGTGAAACTCCCGACCAGCCCGCGCGGGTCGGCCGAGATCCAGGTGGGCGGCACGTGGTCCGGCGAGGGCGGCGACAGGCGCTTCACGGGCGGCCAGTGGGTCACGGTGGACTACGGCCGTCCCATCCTGCGTGGACGGGAGGACATCTTCGGCGCGGGCGCGACATACGGCAAGACGGTCAACCCGGATTCCGAGATCTGGCGCGCTGGCGCGAACGACACGACGCGGCTCACGACGCAGGCGACACTTGTCATCGGCGGCACCACGCTCCCGCCGGGCGTGTACAACGTCTTCGTCGAGCTCGGCGAGAAGACGTGGACGCTCGTGATCTCCAACCAGCCGGTCCAGCCGAAGTACGACCCGACCGACAAGGTGCTGCTCTATGGGTCCTACAACTACGACAGGAAGTTCGACCTCCTGCGTGCGCCAATGCGGGTGAGCACGTCGCCCACGTCGATGGAGCAGTTCACGATTGGCTTCGTGGACGTGAAGCCGGATCGCGGCACGCTGTACATGGCGTGGGACCGGACGGTCGCGATGGTTGACTTCCAGGTCAGGGATTGAACGAGCAGCGGGTACAGGATGATCCCGCTCCAGAGCCGCGGGACGGACCATGGGCGGGATTTCACGGTGCCCATCCACTCGCCGGCTCGACGCGCGACCGCGGCTGAGCCATCTCGCGCCCTTTGCTGGCGGCTGGCTGCCCGAAGGAAATGGTCGTCGCACCAGCGCGCGAGGATCGCTGCGCCCTACGGCGCAGGACGAATCCGCGCACCCGGACCCCGAAGAGCGCGGCCCGGACGTGCGGCCGTCATCTGCCCATCGTCGACGACGAGTTGGCCGTTCACGGCCACGTAGCGGACGCCCTCCGCGTACTGCCGCGGGTTCGCGAACGTGGAACGGTCGCGGATAGTGGCGGGATCGAAGACGACGAGGTCGGCAAAGGCACCAGGGCGGAGCAGGCCGCGGTCGAACAGGCGCAGGCGAGCAGCCGGGAGCGTCGTCATCTTGCGGACCGCCTCTTCGAGGGACAGCAGGCGTTCCTCGCGCACGTACGTGCCGAGGATACGGGCTGCCGATCCCCACGCGCGCGGATGCACGCCCGCCGTTGGCGGTGGGCTGTCCGGGGCCATGCCGCCGGAGTCGGTGCCCAGCATCACCAGCGGATGCACGAGCGCGGCGCGCATGTCGTCCTCGTTCATGAAGAACATGATCCCGCTGCCGGTCGTGTGGTCCTCGACGATGAGGTCCATGAGCACGTCCAGGGGATCTCTCTGCTCGGCCTTCGCGATCTCGTCCAGCGTGCGGCCCTGGTACTTCTTCAACTCCGGGCGGCTGACGGAGGACACGAGAATTCCCGCGGCCCCGCCCGAGCCGATGTACTGGTTCTCCCAAGGCGTCTCGGGCTGCAGGATCTCGGCCTTGATCCTCGCGCGCGTGGCTGGATCCGCCAGGCGCTTCATCATGGCGTCGCGGCCGCCCTCGCGCGCCCAGACGGGAAGACTCGCGTCGAGCGGGTTGCTGCCGGCGATGTAGGGGTACTGGTCGGCGGCGATATCGAGGCCTTCCGCCCGCGCCTGCTCGAGGCGGGCGAGCACGGCGGGCATGCGTCCCCAGTTCTGCTTGTAGGCGGTCTTGAGGTGGTGAATCGTGGCGGGCACGCGCGCGTCGCGTGCGATGCGGAAGACCTCGTCGAGACTCTCGTCAATCCGATCCGCCTCGGAGCGCTGGTGGGTGATGTAGCTGCCGCCATATCGCGCGGCGACCGCAGCCAGCGCGACGAGTTCGTCGGTCGGTGCGAAGCGGTCCGGCACGTACTGCAGGGACGTCGACACGCCAAAGGCGCCGGCTTCCATCGCGTCGGCCACCTGCGCCTCCATCTCGCGGAGTTCGTCCGCCGTGGCCGCGCGGTCCAGCCGGCCGATCACGGCGTCGCGTACGCCGCCCGCGCTGATGAAGGTGCCGAGGTTGATCGTCGCCGGGCGCGTGTCGAGCACACGCAGGTAGCCCGCGAGGTTGTCCCAGCCCGGCACGCCTTCCTTGTCGAACATCGCTGCGAAGGGATGCAGCCGTCTGGCACCCGGGTGAGCCGCGCTCGTGAAGCTGGCTTCGCCGGTCAGTTCTGTCGTGATGCCCTGCATGATCTTGCTGGCCACCCGGCTGTCCCGAAGCACCCAGTACTCGGACTGCCCGAGCATGTCGATGAAACCCGGTGCGACGACGAGGCCGGAGACATCGATGCGGCGGCGTGCCGTCGAAGGTGGGTGGGCCGCGAGCGACGTGATCCGGTCGCCGGTGACGCAGACATCGCCGCGGAACCACGCGGCGCCCGTACCGTCGACCACCCGGCCGCCTGTGAAGAGGAGGTCGCAGGCGGCCGTCTGGCCCGCCCCCGTCGTCGAGAACCAGGCCAACGCGGAGAGGGTCAATGTGGCGGCGGCCAATCTCCGGCGTTGCGGCATCTCGCGCGCATCGTAAGCGCGGCGCGTGGAGTTGGCAAGGAGTCGGGCGGGGCGCCGGAAACCGCAGGGAATTCCTCCGGATTCCCGGCGACGGTGCCGGGCCCGGTCACAAGTGATACGCTATAAGCCCTGCCGTTCGTCCAATTTCAGGGATCGCGAGGTCAGTTTGAGCAATTTCCGCGTCGGATCCTATGTCACCCACTCCAACAGGCCCGAGTGGGGCATCGGCAAGATCTACTGTCAGAGTCCACCCTACGTCCTTGTCGGCTTCGAGCACCTTCCGCCGCCGGATCAGTTCAAGCGCCTCGTGCCCCAACCCGGCCTGCTGGCGCCGGCGCCCGTCAAGGCCAACGCCGTGCTCGATGCCTGGTCGCTCGAATACACCCACGACTGCCGCGCGATTGAAGTCGTCGTGAAGACCAGGAAGCGGAAGGCTCCCGCAGCCGAGAAGGCCGCGGCCGCCGCGAAGTAGCATCGTACGGCGGGGCACCCTGCCCCGCCGGCAGCGCGTCCAGGGGCAGGAACCGGTCCTGCCGCGAAACGGCTGCGCGGCGAGCGCCACCAATCGACAATCGCCGCACCCCGGCGTCGATCGGTGAGATTCACCCCTCGAGGAGGATGCTCATGCCGCTCCGCGTCGCCTGGCTTGCGTTCATCGTCGTGGCGGTCGGCACCCCAGCCGGCGCGCAGGCTCCGGCGGTCCCGGCACCCTCGTCGCAGGAGCCGGCCGCCCCAGCCCAGGCGGAGCCGTCGCGCACGGTGACCGAGACCAACCGTGGATCCATCATCCCGTTCCTCGAAGGCACGGACGTCTTCATCACGTCGGACGATGGCGTCGTGTTCGAGGCCAACATCCAGCCGCATCTCGTCGGTTTCCAGAACTTCACCGACTCGCTGGACGTGACACGGCGAAAGTCGGTGAGTGTCTCCATTTCGGGAACGCCGGGCGTACGCATCCGCATGTTCACCAGCACGTCTCGCCCCGTGCGCACGCCGTCGTATCAGCCGCGTGTCAACGTGCAGCTGCTCTGGATTCGCGATCGGGACCGCATCACCGCGTTTCTGCGCGATCTCGGCGAGCGCGTCGGCGCGCCGGCGCCGAAGGAGAACCTGGTTCGCCTCGGCCTCTGGGAGGGCCACATCATTGTCGGGCACCACTCGAACGGGCAGGACGGCTGCTTCTTCGAAGGCCAGTCGCGAGACGACGAGGACGTCTGCCAGCCACCGATGGAGTTCGACGCCGACCTCGTCAATCGCCAGGACGGCAGCTTCTCGACCAACTTCATCCGCACCGGGATCAACTACCGGCGCAACTGGCTGCAGCCGGTGGCGCGGGGCAGCATCGAATCGATCGCGGTCAGGGATCTGACGCTGCGCGGCGACATCGAATGGCATCCGCGCGCGTGGGTCGACGAAGAGATGGTGGATCACTACGGGCGCCTGCGCCTTCGGGCCGCGGTGGACTGGGCGCGCAGCCGCACGGGCGCGCGCGGGTGGCAGTGCCCCAAGCGGCTGCAGGTGGGTGCGGGCATCGAGTACATCGACAGTCCGCCTGAGGATGTCTCGCACTGGGTGCAGACGGCGCAGGTGTCGTGCTTTCCCGCGGAGAACGGCGGCTGGGGACTCTTCGTTCGCGTGTACAACGGGCAGGACTACTACAACCTGGGCTTTGTCGAGGAGATTCGCCGGCTGCATGTCGGTGTGACGTTCAACCCTGACGGCTTCTTCCGTTTCGTCCGGCCACAGCCGTAGGAGCGTCGTCGTGCGGGCACGGCAGCCGCGTCGCTCTCGCCGACGCCGTGTCGACCGCCTGGCCTGTCCTGCCCGGCGGCCTTGATAAGCTCGGAAGACATGCGCGACATCGGCGGGAGCCTCGTCCTGGCTCCGACAGATCTCTCCAGCTTTCTCTCGTGCCGCCACCGGACCGGCCTCGAGCTGGCCGTCGCGCGAGGTGTGCTTCGACGACCAGAGATCGCCGACCCGTTTGCCGAGGTCCTGCGAGAACGTGGCGCCGAACACGAGGAGCGCCATGTCGCCTCGCTCCGCGCGCAGGGCCTGACCGTCGTGACAATCGAGCGCGGCGAAGCGCGCGACCATGCCCGCGAGTCCGACGAGACGCTGGCGGCCATGCGGGCTGGCGCCGACGTCGTCGTGCAGGCCCGGCTGGCGTACGGAAACCTTGCCGGGTATGCCGACATCCTCGTGCGGGTGAGCCAGCCGAGCGATCTCGGAGCATGGAGCTACGAGGCGCAGGACACCAAGCTCGCGCGTGAGACGAAGGGCGGGACCATCCTGCAGCTGTGCGCCTACTCGGACCTGCTCGGCCGGATGCAGGGCCGCCTGCCGGAACGCTTCCATGTCGTCACGCCGGATCCGGTTCAGCCCGTTCACGCCTACCGCGTCGAGGACTACCTGGCCTACTACCGGATGGTGCGCGCGGCGCTCGAAAACGCCGTTGGTCGAGGCCACGACGCGCTCGTTCAGGCCTGCTACCCAGAGCCAGTGGAGCCATGCGCTGTGTGCGCCTGGGAGGGTCGATGCCAGGCGCGGCGGCGGGCCGACGACCACCTGTGCTTCGTGGCAGGCACGACGCGGGCGCACCGGGTCGAGCTCGTGGCGCAGGGACACCCGACACTGGCTGCGGCGGCGGCCATGCCCGTGCCGGTGCCCTTCAGGCCATCACGGGGTGCGCGCGAGACCTACGATCGCATCGGACACCAGGCGCGCGTGCAGCATCGGCAGCGCTCGGAACGCCGGCCAGTCGTCGAGCGGCTGCCGGTCGCTGCCGGCGAGGGAGTGAGCTGTCTCCCCGAACCATCGGCCGGGGATGTGTTCCTCGACCTCGAAGGTGCGCGTTTCGCACGCGAAGGCGGGCGGGAGTTCCTCTTCGGCGTGTGGCATCGCGGGACGTACCGCGCGCGGTGGGCGGTCAGCGATGCCGAGGAGCGGGCCGCATTCGAGGCGGTCATGGATCTGGTGACCGACGCGTGGGCCGCCGATCCCGGGATGCACGTCTACCACTTCAATCACTACGAGCCGTCGGCATTCAAGCGGCTCGTCGGACGGTACGTGTCGCGGGCCGAGTCACTGGATCGACTGCTTCGCGCCGAGCGCTTCGTGGACCTCTATCCGATCACGAGGCAGGCCGTCCGTGCGGGTGTGGAGAGCTACTCGATCAAGAAGCTGGAGCAGTACACCGGATATCGACGCAGGTTGGCGCTCGAGAGCGTGAGTCGTCCATTGCTGGACGTCGAGCTGGCGCTGGAGTCGGATGCGCCGCACCTCATCACCGCCGGGATCCGGGCGGCCGTCGAGGGCTACAACGAAGACGACTGCCGATCGACCGAAGCGCTGTGCAACTGGCTGGAAGGCGTCCGCGCCGCCTGGATCGCCGAGGGCGTCGTGATTGCACGGCCGTCCCTGGAGGCTGGAGACGCGTCGGCAGATGTGGACCGACGCCAGCAGGAGGTCGAGGTGCTCCGCGCCCGGTTGCTCGCGGCTGCCGGGCCGGAGGCCACGGATCCCGGGCACGCCGATCATCCACGGCGGGTGCTCGCGTACCTCCTGGACTGGCATCGACGCGAGACGAACGCCGAGTGGTGGGACTACTACCGGCTGCTCGATCTGCCGGAGGAAGACCTGCTCGACGAGAAGAAGGCGATCGCCGGGCTCGAGCACGTCATGGCCGTGGAGGTCATCCGGCGCAAGGGCAGCGGCAAGCCGACTGGATCAGTGGTTCACCGCTATCGCTACCCGAGCCAGGAAGTCGAGATCGGACGGAAGGGGAGTCTCCGGCTTCAGACAGGCGCACATTTCGGAACCATCGTCCGCCACGATCGCGAGTCCCGGCTGATCGACGTCAAGACGACGGCGACGGTGCACCCGGCGCACGTGTTCTCCCATGACGTCGTCCCGACTGACGTGCTCCAGGAGTCGGTCATGCGGCTGGCCGGCCGGGTGCTCGCCGGATCGGGCTCCGAGTGCGGGGTCGAGCTGCTGTATCGCCGCGCGCCTCGGCTCCGAGCCGGCAGCGTGGAGTCGCGCCCCGGCGAGACCGCGACCGATCGCGCCGTGCGGATCGTCCTGGCCCTGGATCGCACGACGCTGGCCATCCAGGGCCCGCCCGGAGCAGGGAAGACCTACACGGGTGCCCGAATGATTCGCGCGCTCGTCAAGGTGGGGCGACGGGTGGGCGTGACGGCGAACAGTCACTCCGTGATTCGCAACCTCCTGCGGGAGGTCGTGGCTCAGGCAGGCGAAGACGGCGAGAGCGTGCGCGTCGGCGCCAGGGTGAGGGAGGCCGCCGACGAGAGCGACGGGATCACCGAGTACGTCGACGCCAACCAGGACGCGCGCGATGCGCTCGCGCGGGGCGACGTGCAGGTGCTCGGCGGCACGGCGTGGTTGTGGGCAGACGACCAGTCCGCGGGCACAGTCGATGTGCTGTTCGTCGACGAAGCCGGGCAGATGTCGCTGGCCAACGTGCTCGCCGTCTCGCAGGCGGCGGACGGCATGGTGCTGCTTGGCGATCCGCAACAGCTCGACCAGCCGCAGAAGGCCAGTCACCCGGACGGCGTCGGCGTCTCCGCGCTGGAGCACGTGCTGGCCGGGGCCGAGACCATGCCGGCCGAACGCGGGCTCTTCCTCCCGACGACCTACCGGATGTCGCCTTCGCTCTGCGCATTCACGTCAGAGCTCTTCTACGAGGGCAGGCTCGAACCGAAACCCGGCCTCGAGCGCCAGGCGCTTGCCGGAACGGCGGGGTACGATGGGTCACGGTTGTGGCTGGTTCCGATCGAGCACGATGGGAACCAGGGCGCGTCGGGCGAAGAGGTCGAGGCGGTGGCGTCGCTCGTCGACAGGTTGCTCGTGCCCGGGGCGAGCTGGATCGACGAGCGTGGCGGGTCGCACGCGCTCACGGCGGGCGATCTGCGAGTGGTGGCGCCGTTCAACGCCCACGTCAACCGCCTGGGCGATCGGCTGCGCGGGATACCTGTCGGCACCGTCGACAGGTTCCAGGGACAGACGGCCGCCGTCGTGATCTACTCCATGGCCACGTCGAGGCCGGAAGATGCGCCGCGGGGGATGGAGTTTCTCTACAGCCTGAACCGGTTCAACGTCGCGACGTCGCGGGCGCGATGCGCGGTGTTCGTGGTCTGTTCGCCGCGGCTGCTCGAACCCGAGTGCCGGACGCCACGCCAGATGCAGCTGGCCAACGCGCTCTGCCGCTATCGGGAGCTGGCGACCGTCGTCGAGATGTAGCGTGCCAGGCTCGGTTACATGGTCGGGTGCCCGCCGAGCGCCTGCACGACGCGGTCGATGTCGTCGTGGGTGTTGAAGACGGACACGGAGAGGCGCAGGCGGCTCTCGTTGCCGACAATCGTCGCGACCACCTGACCGGCCTGCAGCGCCCTGGCCGTCGCAGCCGCATCGGGCAGCTTGAAGGCGAGGATCGGCGTTTCGTTACCTTCGGGCGTCAGCGGCTCGTAGCCGAGGCGTGGCAACTCCTGCTGCAGGCGATCGGTCAAGGCCCGCGCGTGTGCCCGGATCCTGTCGAGGCCAAGCGCCTGCACGTAGTCGATGCCTTCGGACACGGCCGCGGCCAGCAGGACGGGAATGCCGCCCGTCTCATACCGTGCGGCGCCCGGCAGCGGCTCCCACGTCAGCTCCGCCCGGTTGAAGTTGGTGACCTGTCGATGCCCGAAGCGCGTCGTCGGGAGCACCGTGCCCTGGAGGTCTTCGCGAACGTAGAGAAAGCCCAGCCCGCGTTCGCCCATCAGCCACTTGTAGGTGCCTGCCGACGCGAAGTCGATGCCAAGCGACCTGACATCCATCGGGACGGCGCCGACGGCCTGGATGATGTCGGCAAACACATGGGCTCCTCGATCGTGCGCCAGCGCGCTCACACGCTTGCAGTCGTGCATGTAGCCGTTGACGTTGGACACGAGCGCGAGCGAGACGAGACGGGTCTGGCGATCGATGGCGCGATCCATGTCCGCAAGGTCGATCCGCCAGTCTCGATGCTTCACGATGCGCAGCTCGACGCCTCGCTTCTCGAGCTCCTTGTACATGTACAGGGATGTCGTGAAGTGCAGCTCGTCGATGACCACGTTGCCGCCCTTGCGCCCGAGATCCAGACCCATGACGACGATGTTCTCGCCGTCGGAGGTGCTGCCGGTGAAGGCAATCTCGCTGGCGGCGGCGCCAATCAGCCGCGCGTACCGTGCCTTGAGGTCCTGCTGCTTCGCGGCCGTGAAGTCCGCGCGTCCCTCGCCGGGACCGTGGAGGCGGAAGTTCACGCCGGCCTCGATCGCCCGGGCCGCGAACGAGCCCAGCGGGTGCATGGCCGCCGAGTTCATGTAGGTCCCGCGAGCAACCGAGGGGAAGTCGGCGCGCACCGACGCCGGAAAGACGGATGCGCGCGGCATGCCAACGGCTGCCTGAGACGCCGCGGGAGAGGCAAGTGCGGACCGTACCGACGCGGCCAGGACACCCGCGCCCGCAAGGAACTGCCGCCGATCGAGTGTCGTCATGGACGGGGATTCTACTCCCGCGGGCGTCGGGACGCGAACTGGCACGCCGCGGCTGCTATGATCGAACGTCAGCCCGGCTCCGGCACGGCGGAGATCCCGAGGGCCGATGAGACCATTGCCATGTCGTACCGGACGCCGCTCGAGGCCCGCCTCGCCAGGAAGACCACCCGCGCGATCACCGACTTCGGCCTGATCGAAGACGGCGACCGGGTCATGGTCGGGCTGTCGGGCGGCAAGGACAGCTGGGCGCTCATCCAGATCCTGGACGTCCTCCGCCAGCGTGCGCCGATTCGCTTCTCGCTCGTCGCGGTGAACGTGGACTCGGGCTACGAGGGCTATCAGCATCGCGCGGTGGCCGAGGCCTGCGCGGCCCGCGGCTGGGAGTTCATGAGCGAGCACACATCGATCGGCGCCGTCATCGACGACAAGCTGGACGCCGACCAGACGCCATGCGCGCTCTGCGCGCGGCTCCGGCGCGGCGTGCTCTACCGGCTGGCCGACCAGGTCGGCGCGACGAAGATCGCGCTGGGGCACCACCTGGACGACTTCGTCGAGACGCTCCTCCTCAACCTGTTCTTCGCGGGGGCCCTCAAGGCCATGCCGGCACGACTGGTCTCCGACAACCGGCGGCACATCGTCATTCGCCCGCTCGTGTACGTGACGGAGGCCGAAGCGCGCGCGTTTGCGAGGGAGAACGACCTGCCCATCATCGGGTGCTGCTGCCCGGCGTGCGGCGACCTCGGCCTGCAGCGCCAGCGCGTCAAGCGGCTCATCCTGGAGCTCGAGCGCGAGCACCCGAACGTCAAGGGTTCGATGATCAAGGCACTGGCCAACGTGATGCCTCGCCACCTGCTCGATCGGCGGCTCAACCCGACCGCGGACCTGCGCGACCTCGCCGCCACCGTGCTCGAGGACTTCGCCGACCTGCCAGCCGAGGTTCCCCTGATTCCCCTGATGGTTCGGCGCTCCGGATCAGGGCGTTAGTCCCCTGGAACCGTGATGACTCACACAATTCCCGGGCGGGGTGTCCCGTCTGGCGGCGTTGCTCATCGCTCACAGATGCTCAATATGCTCGCTCTTCGCGCCTTGCCAGCCGGGCGCCGTGATCCGGGCCTTGCGCAAGCCATCACGGTCCCAGGGGACTAGCCATGCGTGCCGTTGTCCAGCGGGTCTCTCGCGCGCGCGTCACGGTCGGAGACCGCATCACAGGCGAGATCGGCGCCGGCCTGCTCGTGCTCGTCGGCGTCGAGCAGGGCGATGGTCCGTCCGACGTGGCCTACGTCGCCAGCAAGGTGCGCGACCTGCGCATCTTCGAGGATGACGGCGACGGGCAGGGACGCACACGGATGAACCGATCGGTCGTCGACATCGGCGGGTCGGTGCTGGTGGTGTCGCAGTTCACGCTGAGCGGGGATGCCCGAAACGGACGACGCCCCTCGTTCATCACGGCGGCGGCGCCCGGGCTCGCGCACGCGTTGTACGAGGATGTCGTGCGAGAATTGCAGGCCAGCGGACTCACCGTGGCCACCGGCGAGTTCCAGGCCATGATGCAGGTGAGCCTGGTCAACGAAGGGCCCGTGACCATCCTGCTCGACAGCAGGAAGGCGTTCTAGCCTCTCGCGCCGGACAGTGTGCATGCGAGATCCCGACAGGAGATTGAGACGAGAAATGCGAGTGAATGCGATCGGTATGGCCGCCGTCCTGGCCACGGTGTTCTGGACCGCATCCCCAGCGTCCGCTCAACAACGCCCCCTCGTGACCGAAGACCCCGAAACCGTTGGCGCCGGCCGCATCCTCATCGAAGCCGGGTTGGAAACGCAGCGCGACGTCTTCTTTCCGCTCTCCGGACTGACGGGCAACCTGTTCGCGGTGCCCACACTCGGCATCAGCATCGGCGCAGGGTCCATTGTCGAGATTCAGATCGACGGCGGTCTCTATCAACGGCTCTCGATCACCAACCGGGAGCCCGCCCCCCTCTCGGATCTCCTGGACTTCACCGGCGACACCACCTCGTCGGTTCGCGACATCATCGTCGGTACCAAGATCAGGGTCGCGAGCGAGACGGCATCGCGGCCGGCGATGGGCTTCCGCTTTGCCACCCAGCTTCCGAATGCCGGCAACGAGTCGGGGCTCGGACGCGACACCACGGACTTCGCGGCGTCCTTCATCATCGGGAAGACGGTGCAATCGGTTCGCGTCGTGGCCAACGCGGGCCTGCTCATCCTCGAGGATCCACTGCAACCGGCCGAGCAGGACGACCTCCTGATCTACGGTGTGTCGCTTGCGCGGGCGATCGCACAGGGATTCGAAGTGGTGGGGGAAGTGAACGGCCGCATCAACTTCACGGAGTTCGTCGGTGTCGGCGCCGAGGATCGCGCCATGGGCCGGGGCGGCCTGCGCTACACCTACGGCCCGGTCCGCATCGACGGCGCCCTGATGTTGGGCCTCACCCCGCGCGACCCCGACTGGGGAATCACGATGGGCCTCACCTGGGTGTTCAACGCCTTCACCGTACCGTAGCTGGCAGGCCGGAGCCGGGTCACCGCGGGTGGCCCGGCCCCTCCTCCGATTGATGACGCGACCCCAACTCCCGACATGATCTCATCTCCCGACACGATCCGACCTCCCGGCTGAATCCATGCAACTATCCAAAGCGCACGCCTACGGCAACGACTTCCTCTTCGTGCCCGCTGAACACGTCGAAGGGCTGGCCCTCGACGCGTTGTCACGCCGCCTGTGCGAACGGCACACAGGCATCGGCGGCGATGGTGTCATCTACTACACGGTCGCGCCAGACGGCACGGCGACGATGAGGCTCATCAACGCCGATGGGAGTCCATCGGAACTGTCCGGCAACGGCTTGCGCTGCCTGGCGGCCCTCGTCCTGCACACCCGGCCCGAGGGCGCCGACCCGCTCGACACCGTGCGCGTGTCGACCGACGCGGGCTGGAAGACCCTGCAACTGGCCGGACGGAGCGGGTCTCGATTCACCTTCCGTGCGGCCATGGGCCACCCCGAGGGGATTGCCCAGGAGACCCTGGATGTGGAGGGCGAGCGCCTGATCGTCGTGACGCTTCGCGTGGGCAACCCGCAGTGTGTGGCGCTCGTCGGCGAGCTGCCGGACCGTGCGCGCTTCAATCGCCTTGGGCCCGCGCTGGCCACGCACCCGCGCTTCGCCCACGGCACGAACGTCGAGTTCGCGGTCGTCGAGGCACCAGACCGGGTTCGCATCCTCATCTGGGAGCGCGGGGTCGGTCCGACGCACGCGTCGGGTACGGGCGCCTGCGCGTCCGCCGTGGCCGCAGCGGCATACGGCGGAGCGGCCCGTGACGTCGACGTCGTCGCGCCGGGTGGAACACAGCGCGTCGAATGGCGGGAGGACGGCGTGTTCCTGACGGGATGGGCCGAGGTGCTCTTCGACGGACGCTGGGTACCGGCCCATGCCGACCTACCGCCAGACACTCGAAGCCGCTGAGGCGTACTCGCCCGCCGAGGAGGAGTTCAATCGGCGTCGCCGGACGATCGGGCTCTTCCTCGGCCCGATCGTCTTCGCGGTTCTCCTGCTCGCGCCTCTCGGCCTGGCGGCCCCCGCGCACCACGTGGCCGCCATCATGGGGTTGATGGTCGTCTTCTGGGTCACCGAGGCCCTGCCGCTGGCGGTAACGGCGCTCGTCGGTCCCATTCTCGCCGTGGTCTTTCGCGTGGCGCCGGTTCGCGAGGTGCTCGCGCCCTTCGCGGACCCCATTGTCTTCCTGTTCATCGGCGGGTTCATCCTGGCGCAGGCGATGTTCGTGCACGGTGTGGATCGCCGCATTGCGTATACGGCACTCGCGCTGCCGGGCGTGGGCACGGGACCGTTCAGGATCCTGCTGGTCTATACGGCCGTCTGCACATTTCTCTCGATGTGGATCAGCAACACCGCGACGACGGCCATGATGTTCCCGATCGGCTTGTCGATCATCGCGCACCTGATGCGCACGGCGCCGGCCCACCAGGATGCGGTCCGGCGCTACGGCGTCGCCCTCATGCTGCTCACCGCCTTCGGCGCCTCGGTCGGCGGCATGGGGACGCCGGTCGGCACGCCGCCGAATCTCATCGGCATCGGGATGCTGGAGCGGATCGTGGGCGTCAGGATCTCCTTCTTCTCCTGGATGATCATCGGCATCCCGTGCGTGCTGTTGCTCTTCGCGTACCTGATGGCACAGTTCTACCGGTCGTCGGTCCGCGGCATGCCGGGTACGGAAGGCGGCATGACGCTCGTGCACGACGAACTGCGCCGCCTGGGGCCGGTCTCGGCCGGGCAGCGGAACGTCCTCGTCGCCTTCGGTACGACCGTCCTGCTGTGGACCTTGCCCGGCATGCTGGCCGTTGCCGGCGCCGCCGACACGCCGTTCGCGAGGGCCTATAACGAGGCTCTGCCCGAGGGCATTGTCGCGCTGATTGGAGCGTGTCTCCTGTTCCTCCTGCCGATCGAGTGGAAAGCGCGGCGCTTCACGATGACGTGGGACGACGCGGTCAGAATCGACTGGGGAATCGTGCTGCTCTACGGCGGTGGCCTGTCGATGGGGGCGCTCGCGTTCGAGACCGGCCTGGCCACGGCACTCGGCGAGGGCATCACGTCGTGGCTGCCGGTGCAGTCGACGCTCTCGCTCACGATGCTCTTCACGTTCGCCGCCATTGTCGTGTCCGAAGCCGCGTCCAACACCGCGTCGGCCAACATGATCATCCCGATTGCCATTGCCGTCTCGCAGGCGGCGGGCGTGAACCCGATCCAGCCGGTGCTGGGCGCGACGCTCGGCGCGAGCATGGGCTTCATGATGCCCATCTCCACGCCGCCCAACGCCATTGTCTACAGCTCCGGCTTCGTGCCCATCGGACAGATGATCCGCCACGGAGTCCTGCTCGACATCGTGGCCTTCGTCGTGATCGTGGTGCTGGTCATGACGCTCGGCCCCTGGGTGGCCTGACCGCCGGAGTCGAAATGTCGTCCCTCCGGGGTAATCTGTGAACGATGCCCCCGGCGTTCGGTTCGGGTTCCCGTCGCGCGGCCTGGCGCCTGCCGGCCCTGCTCATCGCAGGTACGCTTGTCGCGACCCTGGCGCCCGTCGCTGGGGAGGTCGCCGACACGCCGGACTGGCAGTGGGTGACCGATATCCCGCCGGCTGCGGCCGACTCGGTCGACGAAGTCATCTACGTCGGGGGCGGCTTCAACTACATCGGCGCCGCCATCGACGACGCGCAGAGCTTCGTCGGTGCCGGCACGGGCACGTTGTCCGAAGAATGCGCGACCCGCACCGGCCCCGAGACTGGCCGCCGCCCCACGGTGGTGGCCGATTCCTCGGGCGGGTTGTTCATGCAGGTGCCGGCCTGGCCTGACGAGATGTTCGATGGCGCCGGACCGTTCGAGGTCCCGCCCGGGGAGTCGTTCGTGCGGATCGGCGCCGACTGCCGCTTCGATCGTACCTTCCGGCTCGACGCCTTCGTCCCGGGCGATACCACGACGCGCGGGCTGACGATCGCGCGCGTGGGCGACACCGTGTATGTCGGCGGTTCGCGTCACAATGGATTCGCGGATCAGTACGGATACCTGCTGGCCTTCAACGTCGTGACGCGCCAGCGGCAGGACATCCCGCTCACGATGTTCGACGCCGTGCTCATCGAAGGCGCGACATCCAGTGGGCTGTTGGTCGTCTCGGTCCCGGCCCGAGGCAACACGAGTGGAGCGGTGCCTGTCGGGCTCTTCAATCCCGTCAACGCATCGTTCAACCAGGTGGCCACCGTCGCGCTCGACGACGGGTTCGTCAAGGTCGCCGGCTCGACGCTGTTCGTGAACCGCGTCGCCGGGAGCGCGCTGGAGGCGTTCGACCTTGCCACGGGACAACCGAAGGCCGGGTGGAGCAATCCGGTGGTGTCTGTCACGGATCTGGAAGTCGGCGACGGCCGTGTGTTCGTCGCGGGCGGCGGGCTCGGCCGCACGGGCGTCTTCGCGCTCTCGGAATCGACCGGCGCGCTCATCGAGGCGTTCGTGCCGGCGGTTGCGGCGCCGGCGGGCCTCACGCTGAGCGTCGAACGCCTGGCCCTGGTCGGCGCGCGCCTGTTCGTCCGCGGCCGCACGGTTCGGCGTGCGGACAGTGCGGAGCGCTATCTGCTCGCCGCCGTCGACACCTCGACGGGCGCCGCGGACGCGTGGGCGCCCATGGTGTTTGCGCCCACGAACACGGGAATCGACCTCCTTCCGAACGGCGAGTGGCTGTACATCGGTCGCGTGTCGAGCGGCGAACTGCATCGTCGGCGCCACCTTGCCGCCGTTGACAGCGTGACAGGCGAGGTGCTGGCCTTCGATCCGTCGCGGCTGGCGTCACCCGCCATCGCACCGGTCACCGCGCTGGCGGCCAACGGCGATGTGTTGTTCGCCGCGACGACCGAAGGTCAGATTCGACGAGTGGGACTGGCGATGGGACAGGCCGACGCGTGGGGCGTCCGCGTGACCGCCGCCGGTTTCGCGAACGGCCGGATCGAGGCGCTCGCAGCCACCAATGCAACCCTTTACGCCGGCGGCTACTTCGATGCGGCAGCGACCTCGGCGCAGCCGCAGTCGGCGGCACGCGGGCACGGCCTGGCCGTCGACATCGCCAGCGCGCAGTTGACCGCCTGGAATCCGGGTGTCGTCTCGCCGTCTGTCTCTCCGGAAGGGGGGGCGCGTCCGATTGCCGCCCTTGCACTGCTGGAGAACGCGGTCGTCGTGGGCGGCCACTTCACGGCAATCGGCGGCGCCGACAGGGTGGGCCTCGCCGCCGTCGATGCCGTCACGGCTGCGGTCCTCGCACCTGGCGTCCCGCTCGATCCGGGCACGATCGTGCTGGATCTCGCCGCGGCTCCTGAGGGCATCTACTTCGTCGGGCGACAAGGTGAGGCGCCCGTGATCGGCGTGGCCGGCGCCCTGACGGGCACCGTCACACTGTGGCTGGTGCCCGATGCCGAAGACGAACACCCGGGCCCGCGCATTGCCTACGTGGACGGCCTGGTGTACTCGGGGCCGGAGTGGGATCCGGACGGGGAAGAGCCGACCGGTTCGGCGACGCGCTGGATTCACCCGGCACCGACGACGCTCGGCCTTCTCGAACTGCGCGACTCGACGGACGGGGAGACGGGGCCCAATCGCATCCGCCTGCACACGATGGACGGCGCGGTTGATCCAGGAGCGCCGCGCGATCTGACCGCGCGGTACTCCGGAATGACCGTGTCCTTGAGCTGGTCAGAGCCTCTTCTGGGCGACGTGGAGAGCTACGTGGTTCGGGCGGGCCCGGCACCGGGGCTCTCGAGCTTCGCGGACATTGACACGGGCAGCACGGTCACGAGCCTGCTGGCGTCGGCGCCGGAAGGCGTGTACTACGTCCGCGTGCACGCGCGTCGAGCCGAGGGTCTCTCGGCCGCCTCGAACGAAGTGGTGTTCGCGCTGGCGCCAAACGGCTGCAACTCGCCCCCTGCGGCGCCGGGCGCGTTGTCGGGGACCGGCCTGGCCGCCGGTGCAGTTCTCGACTGGGGAACCGCCATCGGCGCGACGGCCTACGTCGTCGAGGCCGGCAGCGCGCCGTCGTTGGTGGACCTCGGCAGGATTTCCGTGGGGGCGCGGCGTCACTACGCGACGGCGGCGCCTCCGGGGATTTACTACGCGCGGGTTCGTGGGACGAACTGGTGCGGAGCCGGACCGGCGTCGAACGAAATCGACCTGAGAGTTGGCGGCCCGCCGCCGGATCCGCCGACGAACCTGGAGTTCTCCGTCTCGGGATCGACGGTCACGCTCTGGTGGGCAGCGCCCGCGGGCGGGAGCCCTCCGGCGTACTATCGGCTCGAAGCCGGGAGTTCACCTGGGCAGGCCAACCTCGCAGCGACCGTGACCGCGGGTACGAGCCTGACCGTGCCTCGCGCGCCGGCCGGCGCCTACTACGTCCGCGTGCGTGCCGGAAACCCGAACGGCTTCGGTCTTCCGACGCCGGATGTGCTGATTGCCGTCCCGGAGGACATCGGCAGCCCCTTCGTACTTCCACGCCGCCGAACGGGCAGATTCTGAAGCGTGGCGCGTCCGCGCCTAACGCTTACGTGCCCGTCCGCTGCCGGCGGCCTCCGTGTCCAGTTGCTCCAGAACGGCCTGAACTCGCGCGTGCCACCCGTCCAGCCCTGCGACCACGTCGGTGTACGCCTCGTTGCCCAGGGCGGTGCGCGCTTCTTGCAGGGCTTTCGTGACGGCGTCGAGCGCGGTTGCTGGCTCGGCCCGCGTACGACGCGGGAGGCGGACGACTTCGGGGTCCATCAAGCGGTCGGAGAGGCGTTCGACGAGCGTGGCCACTTCGGCGATGACACGTTCCGCGTCGCCGCGGGCCCTGGCCCGGTTGTCCACGGCCGCCTTCGCGGCGTTCTGCGCGGCCTCGCGGCTGTCGAGCGCGTGGGCGAGCGCCAGCCGGTAGTCACGCGCGGTGACCGCCACGGTGGATTGCTCGAGGGCCTCGACCGCGCTGGCCAGTTCGCCGGCGGCGTACTCCTCCGCGCCGGCGGCCCGCGCCGCGTCGATGGCACCCTGGGCCTGGTTCATCTCCTTGTGCGGCGGTTCGGCGCAGGCGACGGCCAGCAGCATGGCAGCGAGGACGGTTGGCAGGTGAACGGCGACGCGAACGAACGGGCGCGGGCAGAGGACATCAGACGTCAGGCGAGGCATCTGGATGTGAGTATACGTGGCGGTTTTCTCTTTGCGGCCGCGAGGCCTGCATTTTCCGGCGGCGATGGACGCCGACGGCATCCGCGCGACGGCTTCCGCGCTGTCGTCGCCGTGAGGTACCCTTGAAAGGCCTGGCGCCCGGCGATCGCCCGCGAGAGAAGCTGTTGCGCACCGGGGCGGGAGCCCTTGGCGACAACGAGCTCGTCGCGCTGGTGCTCGGCGCCGGCACGGCCAGCCATGATGCGCTGTCGGTGGCGCAGGATCTCCTGGCCGCGGCGGGCGGCAACGTCGGCCTGGCTCGATTGTCGATGGACGAGCTCCGTCGTGTTCCGGGCGTCGGGCCGGCGCGGGCTGCCCGGCTCGTGGCGGCCGTGGAACTCGGACGGCGTGCGCTCGTCCGCGAAGCGGGCCAGCGCCCGCAATTCAGGACTCCGGCCGACGTGGCTCGGTACCTGATGCCGCTCCACGGCTCCTATCGCCTCGAGCGCTTCGGCGTCATGCTGCTGGACCTGCGGCAGCGGTTGATCCGGACGACCATCCTCTCGATGGGCACCGAGGATGCCGCACCGGCGCAGCCCCGCGAAGTGTTTCGCGAGGCGCTGCTCGCATCGGCGGCGGCAGTGGTGGTGTTTCACAATCACCCGTCGGGCGATCCGCAGCCGAGTGCGGACGATGTGGTGGTGACCGCACGTTTGTCGGGCGCGGGCGATCTCCTCGGCATCGAGCTGGTCGACCACATCGTCCTCGGCTCCGGGCGGTACTTCAGCTTCAGGGCGAACCATCTGTTGAAGAAGGCGGCACGAACGTGAGAACGGTCTACTTCGATTGCTTTGCCGGCGCGGCCGGCGACATGATTCTCGGCGCGCTCATCGACGCGGGCGTGCCGCTTGCCGAGGTGCAGCAGGCGCTCGGGACGCTCGGCGTGGACGGCGTGTCGGTGTCGGTTGACCGCGTCCTCAAGACCGGGGTGGCCGCCACCAGGTTCAGGGTGCACGAGCACGAACCGGCCGCGGCGGCCGATGCCCGGTCCTCCTCACCTGGTTCGGGACATCGTCACTATCATCTCAAACACATCTACGCGGCCATCGAGCGATGCGCGCTCAGCGACGCCGCCAGGGCGCGCGCTACGCGGATGTTCGAGCGGCTGGCCGAGGCCGAAGCCGCCATCCACGGCACCGCGATGGAGAAGGTGCATCTGCACGAGGTCGGCGCGGTCGATTCAATCATCGACATTGTCGGCACGGTCTTCGCCATGGAGTGGCTTGCCGCGGAGCGGGTCGTCGCGTCGCCGGTCAACGTCGGCGGCGGGATGGTCCGGACGGCGCACGGCGTGTTTCCGGTCCCGGCCCCGGCCACGGTGCGCCTCCTCGGCAGTGCGCCACAGTACTCGAGCGGGGCGCCGGTGGAGCTGCTTACCCCGACCGGCGCGCTCATCCTCACCGAATATGCCCAGGCGTTTGGCCCGATGCCGGCGATGCGCGTGGATCGCGTGGGATACGGCGCCGGCGATCGCGACCTGCCCGAGACGCCCAATGTCGTGCGCGTGTTCGTTGGCGAGGCCGACGAGCGGGCCGCGGTCGCGAACGTGGTCGTGATGGCCTGCGAGATCGACGACATGAATCCGCAGATCTTCGGCGTGCTGATGGAGCGGCTCTACCAGGCCGGCGCGCTCGAGGTGTTCTACCAGCCGGTGCAGATGAAGAAGAACCGGCCGGGCACGCTGATGACCATCGTGGCACGGCCGGACCAGCAGGATCTGCTGGCCGACCTGGTGTTCCGCGAGACGACCACCATCGGCATCCGGCGCCAGCCGATGGAACGCCTCTGCCTCGATCGCGACCTCGTGCCCGTCGAAACGCCGCTGGGCGTGGTACGATTCAAGGTCGCTCGCCGCGGTGGAGACGTGTTGAACGCGCAGCCGGAGTTCGACGACATGGCGCGCATCGCCGCCGAGCGCGGCGTGCCCGTCAAGGCCGTCCAGGCCGCCGCGACCAAGGCGTGGCTCGACGCGCGCTGACGACGCCCAGGCATTGCTCTTCGTTCCCGGTTCTCGACGATGTCTTCCTACTTTCTGACGACGGCGATCGACTACGTCAACTCCCGCCCGCACCTCGGCACGGCCTACGAGAAGATCACGGCCGATGTCATCGCCCGGTACCACCGACTCGTCGGTGACGACACGTGGTTCCTGATGGGGAACGACGAGCACTCGCAGAACGTCTTCAGGCGCGCGAGGGAGCAGGGCAAGGACCCGCTCGCATACTGCGACGAGATGGAGCAGGTGTTCCGCGAAGTCTGGCGGCGGCTCGACATCTCGTTCGACGATTTCATCCGGACGACCGATCGGCGTCGCCACTTTCCGGCCGTGCAGCGGATGGCGCAGGCGTGCCTGGACCATGGCGACATCTACGAGGGTACCTACGAGGGGCACTACTGCGAGGGTTGCGAGGAGTTCAAGGTCGAGAAGGACCTGGAGGACGGACTCTGTCCCATCCACAAGACGCGCCCGGACTGGATCAAGGAGAAGAACTGGTTCTTCCGCCTCTCCAGGTATCAGCAGCCGCTGCTGGAGCTGTACGCGGAACGCCCGTCGTTCATCGAACCGGAGATCCGGAGGAACGAGATCCTCCGCTTCGTCGAACGCGGCCTCGAAGACGTGTCGGTGAGCCGGGCCGGCCAGGCCTGGGGCATCCCGCTGCCGTTCGACGCGGCGAGCGTCGCCTACGTGTGGTTCGACGCGCTCATCAACTACGCGGCGGCCGTCGGCTACGGCTGGGACGATGCGCGTTTCGCGGAGCGGTGGCCCGCCGATCTGCACATCGTCGGCAAGGACATCACGCGCTTCCACTGCGTCATCTGGCCGGCCGTGCTGATGAGCGCGCGCCTTCCGCTGCCGGCACAGGTCTTCGGGCACGGATGGGTCTTCTTCAAAGGCGAGCGGATGAGCAAGTCGCTCGGCAACATCGTGGACCCGCTGGATGCCGTGGACCGCTTCGGCCCGGACCCGCTGCGGTTGTACCTCGTCAAGGAGGTCCCGTACGGCGGCGACGGCGACTTCACGTGGGAGCGGTTCGAGGAGAAGTACAACGCGGACCTGGCCAACAATCTCGGCAACCTCGTCAACCGCGTGGCGGCGATGACGGAGCGGTATCGCGGAGGGCGGCTGCCCGCGGGCACCGGCGGCCGGCTCGCCGCCGTGGCGGAGGAGTCGACCGCGGCGTATCGGACGGCCATGGGCGGCCTGGCGCTGCACGACGCGGTGGCCGCGGCCTATCGCCTCGTGAGCACCGCCAACGAGTTCATTGCCGAGACACAGCCGTGGATCCTGGCCAAGGACGAGACCAAATCGGGCCGCCTGTCCGAGGTCCTGCACGATGCCGCGGAAGCCGTGCGCATCGCGTCGGTGCTGCTCCTGCCCGTCATGCCTGCCTCGTCGGCCGAGATTCTGCGCCGGCTCGGGGAGCCGACGCCGCCCGGGGAACTGCGGCTCGACACCGCCACGGCCTGGCGGGCATCTGGAGAGAGAGAGATTCTGAATGCCGGCGCCCTGTGGCCCCGGATTGACCACGCCAAAGGAGCCATCGTGTCCGAGATACCCGAGCCGCAGGCCGCGCCCGCCGTTTCGCCGGCCTCACCGGCCGTGCCCGTGCCAGCCCCGCCGGCCGCCACGACGGATGAGCGCATCTCCATCGACGACTTCATGAAAGTTCAGCTCAAGGTTGCGAAGGTCCTGGAGGCCGAGCGCGTGCCCAAGTCGAAGAAGCTCGTGCGGCTCACGGTCGACGTCGGCGAGCCTGACGCGCGCACCATCCTCGCGGGCATTGCCGAGAGCTACCAGCCGGAGCAGCTCGTCGGGCGCACCATCGTGGTCGTCGCCAACCTGAAGCCGGCCACGCTGATGGGCATCGAGTCCAACGGCATGGTCCTCGCGGCCAGTCCGGACGGGGGCGGGGCCCTGCTGCTGAACGCCGAGCCCGCCGTGCCCGGCACGCGGGTCCGATAGCGGAGAGCGCGTGCCCGAGGCTGAGCGGCAGGGTTTGGTCGACTCGCATTGCCACCTTGCGGGACGCGAGTTCGCCGGCGACCTGGACGCGGTGGTCGCGCGTGCCATCGACGCGGGCGTCTCTCGCGCCCTCGTCATCCTGGCTGCCGAAGACGACGAGGAGATCGCCCAGGCGGCACGCGTCCTCGCGCTCTGGCCTCCGTGCCGCGTGGCGGTCGGCGTTCACCCGCATCACGCGCACCTCTTCGCCGCCGATCCGGATGCCGCTGCCCGTCTCGTCGAGTCACGCCTCGACGCGCTGCCCGCCGCGCGCGCCGTCGGCGAGATCGGGCTCGACTATCACTACGACTTCTCGCCGCGGGAGGTGCAGCAGGCCGTGTTCCGCGCGCAGCTCCAGGTGGCGCGGACGCGCGGCCTGCCGGTCGTCATCCACACGCGCGAGGCCGAGGAGGACACGCTGGCGCTGCTCGGCGAGACGGGTCGGGTGGACACGACCGGCGTCTTCCACTGCTTCTCGGGCGACACGGCGGCCGCCGCGCGCGCGCTGGCAACCGGCTACTACATCTCGATCCCGGGCATTGCCACGTTCCCCAGGGCCGGCGCGCTGCGTGATGCGGTCCGCGCCGTGCCCGACGATCGGCTGCTCGTCGAGACCGACAGTCCGTATCTTGCGCCCGTACCGTTCAGGGGCAGGCGCAACGAACCGGCCATGGTCGCCGTGCTCGTGAACACGCTGGCCGAGGTGAAGCAGATCCCGCCGTCGGCGCTCGCCGCGCTGGTCTCCACCAACTTCGATCGCCTCTTCATGCCGTGAGGGGAACGCGGGTGAGGCGCGCGCCGGCAGCCGAAGAGTCGAGACGGGCATAAAGCTCAGCCCTGCAACGGATTACCCGTCGTGGTGCGTTGACACCAGCGCGCGCCCTATGGTGAGATTGACGAGCTTGTCGAACGCGCTTCCGAAGACCCCGCCGGATCTGATCCAGCTGTTCGAGCCCGTCCGTGCAGACCTCGAGGAGGTCGAGCGCGAGTACGAGCGACAGGTGCAGTCGCAGGTGCGCGTGATCCCCGAGATCGGTGCGTACATCCAGAAGAGCGGCGGCAAGCGCGTGCGCCCGGCCGTGCTCCTCATGGCCTCGCGCCTCTGCGGCTATACGGGCCCGCGGGCGGTCCTGAACGCGGCGGTGGTCGAGTTCATTCACACGGCCACGCTCGTCCACGACGACATCATCGACGATGCGGATGTGCGGCGGGGGCGGAAGGCGGTCCACTCGCAGTGGGGGAACGACGTCACCGTGCTCGCCGGCGACTTCCTCTATATCAAGTCGATGGCCATGGCGCTCACGCAGGATGCGCTCGACGTGGTCCGCATGCTCTGCGACGTGACGCTCAGGATGATCGAGGGCGAGATCTACCAGCTGACGAAGAACGGCGTGGTCGACCTCTCCGAGGCCGAACACTTCGACATCATCCATCGCAAGACGGCCTTTCTCTTCGGGGGCTGCGCCGAGATCGGCGGGATGCTCGGCGACGTGGGCCCGGAGAAGCGGTCGGCGCTCCGGGAGTACGGCTTCAACCTGGGCGTGATGTTCCAGCTCGTCGACGACCTGCTGGACTTCACCGGCGAGTCCGAGGCGCTCGGCAAACCCATTGGCGGCGATCTGCGCGAAGGCAAGATCACGCTGCCGATCATCCATCTCCTGCGAGAGGGCGGTCCCGACGCCGACGCGCTGGTGCGGACGGTGGTCGAGTCGCGCGACGTGTCGCCGGAGGCGTGGGCGCGACTCACGGCCATGCTGGCCGAGCACCGATCGATCGACTACGCATACGGACGGGCCGTGGAGTTCGGCGAGGCGGCGAAGCGGCACCTGCGCGTGTTTCCGCTCACGCCGGAGCGCGAGGCGCTGACGGGACTGGCCGACTACGTGCTGCTGCGGGACCGCTAGTCCCCTGGAACAGTGATGACTTGCACAAGGCCCGAAGCGCGGCGCCCGGATCGCCAGGCGCGACGACCGAGCATCTTGAGCATATGTGAGGAAGGAGCAACGCCGCGAGGCGGGATGCCGCGCCCGGGAATTGTGTGAGTCATCACGTTTCCAGGGGACGAGCAGGCCGTGGTGACATGCCACACGGCCTGCGAGACACCGAGAGCGCGCCGTCGCTGACCGAGACCACGGGCTGCGAGGCCGACCCCACGGACGACACCACCGAGGCACAGTGATGTGTCACGCGGCCTGTCGATTCTTCACGGCACCACCGAGACACCGAGACACCGAGACGGCGTTGGGGTGGTGTGACAGCTTGTTGCGCCATGGATGGACCCGGCGCGGCGCGAGGGGGCGCTCGAAATTGAGCCGGCCCTCTGTCGAATGGCTCACTTTCGAGTGCCCTCTCGCGCCGCCTCGCCTCGGCTGCTTCGCAGCCGGGCGCCGGGTCCAGCCAGGTCAGCCACCTCTGTGCCTCTGTGCCTCTGTGGTTCGTCAGTCGTCTTCCGTGAGGCACGCGTGACGCCGAACGAAGCCATCACAGTGCTCCGTGAGGAGATTCGGCGTCACGAGGAGCTGTATTTCGTCCACGCGGCTCCGGAGATTTCCGACCCCGAGTTCGATGCGCTCGTAAGACGGCTTCGGGAGCTCGAAGCCGCGCATCCCGACCTGGTGACGCCCGACTCACCGACCCAGCGCGTCGGCGGACGCCCGGCCGAGGGCTTTGTCACCGTCCGGCACATCGTGCCGATGCTGAGCCTGGACAACGCCTACGACGAGGCCGACCTCCGCGCGTTCGACGAGCGCGTTCGCAAGGGTCTCGGCGCGGACGTCGCGCCACGCTACGTCTGCGAGCTGAAGATCGATGGCCTCAGCATCGCGCTGACGTACGAGGATGGACGCCTCGTGCGCGGGGCCACCCGCGGCAACGGCGAGAGCGGCGAGGACGTGACGGCCAACGTACGGACGATCCGCGCGATTCCGCTGAGCCTCGCGGACGGGCCGCGCGGCCGCATCGAGCTGCGCGGCGAGGTGTACCTGCCACGCCATCAGTTCGAGCGGATCAACCAGGAGCAGGAAGCTCTCGGCCAGCCGCTGTACGCCAACGCGCGGAATACCGCGGCGGGCACCATGCGCAACCTCGATCCGTCGCTCGTCGCGAGCCGGCGGCTGTCGGCCTGGCTCTATCAAGCGGTGACGGCCGCGGGCGGCGAGACCGCGTCGGACGGTGCGACGTTCCACACCCATGCGGCCATGCTGCGGCAGATGAAGGCGTGGCGGTGTCCCGTGGAGCCGAACTGGACCGAAGCGGAGGGCATCGACGCCGTCATCGCCTTCTGCGACACGTGGCGGGACCGCCGAAGCGAGCTCACGTTCGAGACCGACGGCGTCGTGGTGAAGCTCGACGACCTGGCGATGCGCGCGAGGCTCGGCGCGACGTTCAAGTTCCCACGGTGGGCCACGGCCTTCAAGTTTCCAGCCGAGCGCAAGGTCGCGATGCTGCACAGGATCGAGGTCAACATCGGGCGGACGGGCGCGGCCACGCCGTACGCGGTTCTCGAGCCCACCGTCGTCGCCGGATCGACGGTGTCGATGGCCACCCTGCACAACCCCGACGACATCGCGCGCAAGGATATCCGGCCCGGCGAACCGGTAATCATCGAGAAGGCCGGCGATGTCATCCCGCGCGTCGTCGGTCCCGCACGTCCCGACGCGCCCGACCGGCCTGCGCCATGGGTCATGCCCGCGGGTTGTCCGGTGTGCGGCAGCCGGCTGCACAAGGAGGAGGACGAGGCGGTGTGGCGGTGCGGGAACAGCTCGTGCCCGGCGAAGCTGCAGCGCGGACTGGAGCACTTCGCGTCGAGGGGCGCGATGAACATCGAAGGGATGGGCGAGGCGCTCATTGCCCAGCTCATCGAGAAAGGGCTGGTCGCCAGTTACGCCGATGTCTATCGCCTCACCGTGCCTGCCCTCGAAGCGCTGGAGCGGATGGGACGGAAGTCGGCGACACGCCTCCTGGCCGAGATCGAGAAGTCGAAGGGCAACGACGTCTGGCGGCTGCTGTACGGGCTGGGCATCCGGCACGTCGGCGAACGCGGCGCCCAGGTCCTGGCCGACCACTTCGGGTCGATCGAGGCGATCGCGGAGGCGCCGCCGGCCGAGCTGGAAGGAGCACGCGAGATCGGCCCGGTCATGGCCCAGTCCATCCGCAGCTGGTTCGACGAGCCCCGCAACCGCGACCTCGTGGCGCAGCTGGCTGCAGGCGGCGTGCGGACCATGGGCGAGGTCACGCGGGTGCCGCCAGGCCCCCAGCCGCTTGCGGGGAAGACCTTCGTGATTACCGGTACGCTTGCCGGGATGTCCCGGGACGAGGCCGCCGGGCGTATTCAGAGCCTCGGCGGGAAGGTCACCGGATCGGTCAGCCGGAAGACGAGCTACGTGGTCGTGGGGACCGAGCCCGGGACGAAGCTCGAGAAGGCCGAGTCCCTTGGTGTGCCGACACTCGATGAAGCGGCGTTTCTCCGGCTTATAATGGACCAATCATGACGCGGCCGTTCGCGTGGCTGACTGCCTGCCTGACTGCGACCGTGGGCTTCCTGGTGGGCATGGTCGTCACCGGATCCATGTCGCCGGCGCCAGCCTCGTCGGCGCCGCCGCCCGTCGTGCGCGCGTCGTACGATCCGGGGCCCTCGCTGCCGCCAGGGCTCGTGCCGGGCGCCGTGAACTTCGCGGACGTCGCTGAACGCCTCAATCCGGTTGTCGTCAACATCGATGCGAGCGCGCGCGTGCGGCGCCGGTCGTCGGTCGACGGCCGTGGTCCGAGCCCGATGGACGAAGTCCCGTCGCCGGGCGAGCGGCGGCGTCCGGGCGATACACCTCGTCGTGGCACGGGTACCGGGTTCATCATCGACCCCGAAGGCCACATCCTCACCAATCACCACGTCATCGAGGGCGCCGAGCGGATTACGGTCAAGCTCGCCGATGGCCGCAGTCTCAGGGCGACGACGGTCGGGGCGGACCCTGACACGGACATCGCGCTCATCAAGGTGGACGCGCCGATACCGCTCCCGCACGCCACGCTTGGCGACTCGGACCACCTGCGCGTCGGCGAGTGGGTCTGCGCGATCGGCAACCCCCTGGCCTACGAGCACACGGTCACGGTCGGCGTCGTCAGCTTCATCGGGCGCAAGCTCTTCGACTCGAGCCTCGACAACTACATCCAGACCGACGCCGCCATCAGTTTCGGCAACAGCGGCGGCCCGCTCATCAACGCGCGCGGAGAAGTCATTGGCATCAATTCCGCGGTGAGCCGGCAGATCAGCAGCATTGGTTTCGCCGTGCCCATCAACCAGGCCCGCAGCATCCTCCCGCAGCTGAAGACGCAGGGACATGTCTCGCGCGGCTATATCGGCGTGACGCTGCGCGATGTCGATCCCGACGTGCAGGTCTCGCTCGGGCTGCCGCGATCGGATGGCGCCCTCGTCCAGGACGTGACCGCGGGCTCGCCCGGTGCGCGCGCCGGCATCAAGCCGTACGACCTCATTGTCGCGGTGGACGAGATGCCCGTCGGGACCAACGACGCGCTCATCCGTGAGATTGCCGCCCGCGCGCCGGGGTCGGCGGCGCAGCTGGACTTCCTGCGCGACGGACGGCCGATGACCGTGTTGCTGAAGCTGGCCGAGCGTCCGGGGCGCGTGCAGCCGCCGCCGGCGAACGTGGCGGAGCGATCGGCCCAGCGGATCGAGCCGACGGAGCTGGGCCTCACGCTCATCGAGATCGATCAGTCGAACGCGCACCGCTTCGACGTGCCCAGCGGCATGACGGGACTCCTGGTGCAACGGGTGGAGCCGCTCAGCTCGGCCTACGACGCGGGAATCGGGCGCGGACAGGTGATCCTGGAGATCAACCGGCGCCCCGTCAGCAGCGTCGCGGCCTACCGGCGGCTGGTGCAGGGTGTGCGGCCCGGCGAGGTGCTCGCGGTCTACCTCTACGATCCCGAGCTCGAGCAGCGCGCCATTCACACCGTCCGCACGGAGCCCCGTTGAAGCCGCGGATCCTCATCATCGATGACGAGCCGAGCATCCTCGACACGCTGAGGATGATCCTGGAATACGAGGGGTACGACGTCATCCAGGCCCCGACCGGCGAGGAGGGCGTGCGCCTCATCGAACAGGAAGCGCCGGACCTGGTCTTCCTCGACATCAAGATGCCGGGCATGGACGGACTGGACGTGCTTCAGAAGGTCCGGCACCTGACCGACTCCACGCCCATCGTCGTCATCTCGGGCCATGCGGGACAGGGCGGGGCGAGCTCCAGCGAAGCCGCGGAAGCCATCAAGCTGGGCGCCCGCGACTTCATCGAGAAGCCGCCGACGCAGGACCGCATCCTGGTCACCGTCAAGAACGCCCTCGATACCTCGCGGCTGCGCAGTGAGAACCGCTCGTTCAAGCGCGACGCGGAGAAGCGCTATCAGATCGTCGGCGACTCGGCGGCCCTGCAGTCCGTGCGCGACTCCGTTCACAAGGCGGCGCCGACCAACGCCACCGTGCTCATCTGGGGCGAGAGCGGCGTCGGCAAGGAGCTCGTCGCGCGCGCCATCCATCGCGAGAGCCTGCGCCGGGACGGCCCGTTCGTCCAGGTGAACTGCGCGGCCATTCCCGACGAACTGATCGAATCCGAGCTCTTCGGCCACGAGAAGGGGTCGTTCACCGGCGCGACCGATCGGCAGATCGGCAAGTTCGAGCAGGCCGACAAGGGAACGATCTTCCTGGACGAGATCGGCGACATGAGCCTCCGGACGCAGGCCAAGGTCCTGCGTGTGCTGCAGGAGCAGGAGCTCGAACGGCTGGGGAGCAACCGGATCATCAAGGTGGACGTGCGCGTCATCGCCGCGACGAACAAGAACCTCGAGGAGGCGATCGACAAGGGCGCGTTCCGCGAAGACCTCTTCTACCGTCTGAACGTGGTCCCGATTCACGTGCCCCCGCTCCGGGAACGGCGCGAGGACATCCCGTCGCTCGTGCGCCACTTCGCGGACCTGCTGGCGCGTGAGAACAACTTCCGGCGCAAGAGCTTCTCGGCTCAGGCCATGGAGAAGCTCAAGCAGCGGCACTGGCGCGGCAACATCCGCGAGCTGAGGAACGCCGTCGAGCGGCTGCTCATCATGACGAGTGCCGATGGCATCGACGCGCGGGATGTGCCGGACGAGGGCACGGCCGGACGGCCCGACGCCGCGAGCGCCACTCCCGGTTCACCGACCCAGACAATGAGCGATGCCGGCTGGTCGACCGCGGCCACGCTGCAGGAGTTCAAGGGCGTGTCCGAGCGGGCGTACCTGGTCGCGAAGCTTCGTGAGAACGGCTGGAACATCTCGAAGACGGCGGAGATGATCGACACGCCGCGCAGCAATCTCTACAAGAAGCTCGAGCAGTATCAGATTAGCGAAGAGAAGGACGGGCGGTAGGGGCGGCTCCCGGTTCCCGGATCCCGGTTCCCGACATCGACCTGCTACACTATTTTCTGTCGCAGTGGGCCAGACGACCGCTGCCGGCAGCACCCGCGCGAGCGGAGACGTTCTTCGGGGCGATCTTGGCGCGCGTGAAGGATGGCCGGGAGAGGAAAGTCCGAACTCCATCAGGACAGTGCGCCGGGTAACACCCGGGCGGGGCAACCCGACGGACCAGTGGCACAGAAAAGATACCGCCCCGAGCGAGCCGCGAAGCGGCGAGTGAGGGGTAAGGGTGAAAAGGTGCGGTAAGAGCGCACCGCGCTCCTGGTAACAGGAGTGGCAGGCAAAACCCCGCACGGAGCAAGACCAAATAGGGAGGCGCGCGGCTTCGGCCGCACGGGTGGTCCATCCGAGCCTCCGGGTCGGTCGCTGGATCCCGGCAGCAATGACGGGACTAGAGGAATGGTCGTCTCGCCGAAGCCCGCGGCCCGCAAGGGCCGCGGGCGAAGGCGGACAGAATTCGGCTTACCGGCCCGCTGCGACACTTCTGACGCGGGTTCGAAGCACGACGTGCAAGCACGACGGGTGCAGGTGCGGAGGTTCGGCGAGAACGTGATGCGACGACATGTTGGGATACTGACGGCGGCTGGCGTGGCTGTCGTGATTGTGGCCGGCGCGCTTGCGCAGCAGGGGCCGCTCGGGCCTGGGACCCAGCGTGGGCGGCCGGGCGAAGGGCGGACGCCGGAGTTTCCGCCGCCGTCCATTGTCGACTACCGCCCCCGCACGACGCTCGTTGTGGACGAGCATCCCGTGCCGAAAGCGAAGTTCCCGGTCATCGACATCCACAGCCACCAGCCGACGCCGATCTCTGCCGAGCAGTTCGACAGGGTCGTGCAGGGCATGGACCAGAACAACCTCCGCATCCTGGTCAACTTGAGCGGCGGGTCTGGCGATCGCCTTCGGCAGGGACTGGACGCGATCAGGAAGAGCCCGCACAAGGACCGGATGGTGCTCTTCGCCAACGTCGATTTCGAGGGTGTCGGCGCACCGGGCTGGTCGCAGAAGGCAGCCGCCCAGCTCGAGGCCGACATCGAGGCGGGAGCCCGCGGACTGAAGATCTTCAAGGATCTCGGTCTTCGGATTCACAGGGCCGATGGCTCACGGCTGAAGGTGGACGACCCGGAACTCGACCCGATCTGGGAGGTCTGCGGACGCCTCGGCGTGCCCGTGCTCATTCACACGGCGGAGCCGCAGGAGTTCTTCGAGCCCATCGACAATCGGAACGAGCGCTGGCTGGAGCTGGCGCTCTTCCGCGACCGCCGGTACCCTGCCGGCGAGTTCCCGCGATTCGAGGAGCTGCTTGCCGAGCGCGATCGCATGTTCGCGAAGCATCCCCGGACGACGTTCCTTGCGGCGCACTTCGCATACCGGTCCAACGACCTCGCCAGGGCGCAGGCCCTGCTCGACTCGCTGCCGAACGTCCACCTCGAAGTCGCCGCGATTCTCGCCGAGCTCGGGCGCCAGCCTCGCGCCGCGCACGCCTTCTTCGTCAAGAATCAGGATCGCGTGCTCTTCGGCAAGGACAGCTTCCAGCCCGACGAGTTCCCGTACTACTGGCGTGTCTTCGAGACCAACGATGAGTACTTCGACTACTACCGCGACTACCATGCGTTCTGGAAGCTGTACGGCATGGGCCTGCCAGACGAGGTGTTGAAGAAGCTCTACTTCAAGAACGCCCTGCGCGTGGTGCCGGGCCTGCCCACGACAGGGTGGCCGGAATAGCGTGACACGCACTGCCGGTTGCGCGACACGGGACGGTCACGGCAGCCGGTCAACCTGAGGGCGGCACACACGTCATGGCGCTGTACACGGTCACGGGCGGAGCAGGGTTCATCGGGTCGCACCTCGTCGAGGAGCTGCTCCGGCGCGGGCACCCGGTGCGAATCGCGGACGATTTCAGCACCGGGAAGCGAGCGAACATCGATGCCGCGGTGCGCCTGGCTGGCGGCGGCGCCGTCGAGGTCGTGGAGGGCGATCTGGCCGACCTCACAATTGCCCGCGCGGCCGTGGACGGCGCGGAGGTCGTGCTGCACCAGGCCGCCATTCCGTCGGTGCCGCGATCGGTCAAGGATCCCATCTCGTCGAATCGCGCGAATATCGACGGCACGCTCAACGTGCTGGTCGCCTCCCGCGATGCCGGGGTCAGGCGCCTCGTGTTCGCCGGCTCGTCGTCCGAGTACGGCGACACGCCCACGCTGCCCAAGCACGAGGACATGCCGCCGGATCCCCTGTCGCCGTATGCGCTCCAGAAGCTCGTGGGCGAGCAGTACCTCAAGCAATTCACGAGGCTCTACGGCCTCGAAACGGTGAGCATCCGCTACTTCAACGTGTTCGGGCCGAGGCAGGACCCGGGCTCGCCGTACTCCGGCGTCATCTCGCTCTTCATCAAGTGGCTGCTCGAAGGTACGCAGCCGGCGATCCACGGCGACGGGGAACAGACGCGCGACTTCACCTACGTGGCCAACGTCGTCGACGGCGTGCTTCGCGCCGCCGATGCGCCGGGCGTGTCCGGCGAGTCGATCAACGTCGCAACGGCCGGCCGGATCTCGCTCAACCAACTGCTGAGTACGTTGCAGAACATCATCGGTACCGACCTCGCGCCGATCTACGGCCCACCGCGCGAAGGCGACGTGCGCGACTCGCAGGCGTCCATCGACAAGGCCGAGCGCCTGCTCGGCTACAGACCCACGGTGCCGTTCGACGAAGGGCTGCGCCGCACGGTGGCGTGGTTCAGGGAACAGCGTTCCTCGTAAGGCGGGTCTTCCAGACCCGCCTGTGGCGGAGCTGAAGCTCCGCCCTACGGCTGGGGCATTGTCTGGTTGGCATCGAGCGCAAAGGTGAACACGCGCCCTGCCGTCGTTCCCGACAGCACCGAGACATACTGCCTACCGTCCATTTCGTAGGTGATCGGCGTGGCAATTCCGGTGAGGAGCGTGTGCTCCCACAGCGTCTTGCCGGTGGCCGGATCGAGAGCCTTGAAGACTCCGGCGCTGTCGCCGACGAAGATCAACTGGCCCGCGGTCGAGAGCGCGCCTCCGCTCGGATTGAATTCCAGGCGCCACCGCTCCTTCTGACCGACGGGATCCCACGCGACGAAAAAGCCGCGCCGTACGCCGGTCGGCGCCGGCGGTGGCGGAGCGGCGGCAATTGCCGGTGTGTTGGGGCCGCGACGCGTGCCCGTGTTCCATTGCCCGACCTTGAACTCGAAGGTCTCTTCGGCCTGGAAGATCGAGCTGGTGTTCTGCCCCGGGAAGTACACCAGCCCGGTGACAGGGTTGAACGCCATGGGCGGCCAGTGGTGTGCGCCGACGGGAGACGGCGAGAGACGGACGGCGTTCCTGCCGTATCTGGCCTCGGGCGTCTCGACCGGGCGGCCGGTCTTCGGGTCGATGTGCGTCGCCCAGTTGACGTCTGCGTAGGCCGCCGCCGAGATGAACTCGCCGGTCAGCCGGTCGAGCACGTAGAAGAACCCGTTCTTCGGCGCCTGCAGGAGCACCTTGCGCGCGCGGCCGTCGATCGTGAGGTCTGCCAGAATCATCGGCTGCGCGGCGTTGTAGTCCCAGTCGTCGCCGGGCGTGGTCTGGTAGTGCCAGGCATAGGCGCCCGTGTCGGCACGGAGCGCGACGATGGAGGAGAGGTAGAGATTGTCGCCGCCGCCGGGGCTCCTGTGGTCGCGGCTCCACGGCGATCCGTTGCCGGTGCCGACGTAGACGAGGTCCGCTTCGGGATCGTACGCGATGCCGTCCCACGGCGTACCGCCGCCCCCGTACTTCCACCATTCGCCCGTCCAGGTCCGGACGGCACGCTCCATCGACGGATCCTCGACGCCCAAGGACGGATCGCCCGGCACGACGAACCAGCGCCACGCCTGCTTGCCGGTCTCGGCGTCGTACGCGGTGAGGTATCCGCGCACGCCGTATTCGCCGCCGCCATTCCCGATGAGCACCTTGCCTTTGACGACGCGCGGCGCGCCCGTGATGCTGTAATCGCTGCCGGGAGGTGTCGTCTGGACCGACCACGCGACGGAGCCGGTCTCGGCGTCAAGCGCCACGAGGCGGCCGTCGAGCAGGCCGACGTACACGCGGCCCTTGTAGAGCGCGACGCCGCGGTTGACCGGGCCGCAGCAGAAGCGAGGGCCCTCGGCCGCGAATCCGCCCTGTACGAGCGCCGGATCCCACCGCCACTTGAGCGCGCCCGTGCGGATGTCGATCGCGAAGACCACGCTCCACGTGGAGGTACCGTAGAGCACGCCGTTCCAGACGACGGGTGTCGTCTCGATCTTGCCCTGTGAGCCCACTTCGGTGGACCACGCGAGGCCGAGACGCGCGACGTTTCCGGCGTCGATCTGGTTCAGGGGACTGTGATGGGTTTCCGCGTAGTCGCGGCCGTAGGTCGCCCAGTCGCCGTTGCCAGGTGCCGCGAGCGCCTGATCGTCCACGACGCGAGGCGGTTGCGCGCGCACGGGCCAGGCGACCATCATCGGCCCCGTGCCGGCGACCATGACGGCCATGACGAGTCGTGTCAAGGCGATGGAGCGCATCGATACCCTCTTCGGCCGCGGCCTCCCGGGAACGGAGCCGCCCGCCCGACGCATCTTAGCCCAGGGCTAGCGCAAACGCCCTCTCCCTGGAGGTGCGCCCTCGAGAGGGTTGCCGGGGGCGAACGCGCTGTTGACTTCGGCGAAAGACACGGCGCTGGCGAAGCCGGTGAAAGTACCGCGTTCGGCAATCTCCCGCGCCGCGCGCAGAAAGCCGTCCCATGCGGTGCGCGCGAGAGCGCCGCCGACGCTGATCCGCCGCACGCCGAGCGCCGCCAGCTCGGTCACCGTGGTGAAGTCGCTGCTGACGAGCACGTTGACCGGCTTGGGCAGAACCGCCTGTATGACGGACGCAATCTGTTTCCGCGTCGAGATTCCCGGCGCGTACAGGCAATCCGCGCCGGCGGCCGCATACGCTTGCAGCCGCTTGATGGTCTCTTTCAGGTCCGGTCGTCCGGCGATGAAGCCTTCCGAGCGGGCGACGAGGAGGACGCCCGTCCCGGAGGCGTCGAGCGCGGCGCGAGCCGCGGCAATGCGCTCGACCGAGAGGGTGAAGTCGAAGAGGGGCTCGTGTCGAACGCCGGTCGAGTCCTCGATGGAGAGTCCTGCAATGCCCGTGCGCGCGCCCGCGGCGACGTTGACCGCGACCTCCTCCGGCGCCACGGCGAAGCCCGCTTCGAAGTCCGCGTTGACCGGGACGTCCACGGCTTCGGAAATCTCGCGAAGATGTGCGAGGGTGTCCTCGAACGAGACGCCGTTGTCGGGACGGCCGCGCGACCACGCGAAGCCGGAGCTGGTCGTGGCCAGCGCCTTGAACCCGAGCTGTACGAGAAGGCGGGCGCTGCCGACGTCCCATGGGTTCGGCAGCACGAAGCAGCCCGACGTATGAAGCTCACGGAAGAGGCGGACACGATCGGAGGGACGTCTCATGGCCGACAGCATACCGATTCGGTTGCGATTCCGGCAGCCAGTCGGGGTTAAGATGAGGCATGAAGGCTCGTGCGGATGAGCTGCTCCGCGCTGTCTTGAGCCTCCCCATCGAAGACCGCGCAGCTGTAGCCGCGAGACTGCTCGCCAGTCTCGAGGAAGCTCCCGACGATCCGGCGCTGGCCTGGTTCGACCCGGCCGTCGTGGATCTCGGAAGCTCGACCAACCATTCGTCTCGCCGCGGAACAGAGGAGACCGAGCGGCCAGGCTGACCGCCGGCGACGGCGGGGCCGGACGCCGGCGCACGCATCCGGCCTCCCTGGCTATCCGTCCGTCCAGCCGCTGGCCGCCATCGTCGGCACGCGAGCGGCAGGCCTTGCCCCTGGCCGCGACGCGTGCCGGGACGCTGCCGCGAGGTGCCCGACCCGGCTATCGCATGGCCCTGTGCTGGCCGCCGTCGATCGCCAGGCACTCCCCAGTGACCCACCGCGCCGCGTGCGACACCAGGAAGACCGCGACGTCCGCGATCTCCTCCGGCGTGGCCAGGCGGCCCGCCGGAACGGACCGGCGGACCAGGTCGTAGAACTCCGGCTGCTGCTGCCGCATCGTGTCCCAGATCCCGCCCGGGAACTCGGTCGATCCCGGGGCGATGGCGTTCACCCGGATGCGCGGGCCGTGCAGGACGGACAGCTTCTTGGCGTACGCGATCAGCGCGGCCTTCGCCGTCGTGTAGGCGACGTCCGGGATGGGCACGGCCTCGAGCGCCGAGACCGAGGACACCAGGAGGATGCTGCCGCCGTCGGCCTCGTTCATCCACGGAACGACTCGCTCCACGGCATGAACGGCCGCCATGAGGTCCACCTGCAGGCTGGACGCCCAATCGCCGCGCTCCGATCCGACCGCAAGCGCGGAGGCATTGTGCACGAGCACGTCGACGCCGCCGAGCGCGTCGCGCGAGGCGTCGAGGAACGCTCCGAGCGCGTCGGCGTCGGCGAGATCGCAGACACCGGCGTACACGCGTCCACCGGCAGCCCCGATCGCGCGCTCGGCATCGCCTAGCGAGGCCTCGCCCCGTCCGCAGATCCCCACGTGACAGCCTTCGGCCGCGAGGCCGCGTGCGATGGCCAGGCCGATGCCGCGAGTGCCGCCGAGGACGATGGCCCGGCGATTGTCGAGACCGAGATTCATGGAGGACATACTACATGGGCATGGCGCGAACGCGGGTCGCGGATTCCGGCGCGTTCGATCGGGATCGACGCGTCGGTGGTGGAGTCCACGCTTCTGGCGACCGCAGAGGGCAGGCCAGGGTCAGCGGGTTCGCAGGCCGGACGAGGCGATAATCGAGTCGCATGCGCGGCGGCATCCCGGAAGTCCTCGTCCTCGGCGGCGGCCCCGCCGGCTGCACCGCGGCGACACTCCTCACACGATGGGGTCACGACGTCAGGCTCGTCACCAGGCCGCAGGCACGAGCCGTTCCGCTGGCGGAGTCGCTGACTCCGAGCTGCCGGAAGCTGTTCGACCTGCTCGGCGTCACCGATGCGGTCGATGCCGCGGGATTCGTTCGCTCGACCGGCAATACCGTGTGGTGGGGCAGCGACGAGACGCGCGTGGAGCCCTTCGCGGGTGGCGCGCGCGGCTGGCAGGCCACCACGACAGCGCTCGAGCGCGTGCTGCGACAGTCGGCGATCGACGCCGGTGTCGATGTGGAGGAGCACCTCCTGTCTCCGGACGCGGCCCTCGCGCTGCCCGCGCCGGTGCGGCTCGACTGCACCGGTCGTGCGGGCCTCCTGGCGCGTAGGTGTGGCGGGCGATGCTACGAGCAGGGCCACCGCACGGTGGCGCTGACGGCGACCTGGAGGTCGGCCGTGTGGCGGGCACCTGATTCCACGCACACCCTCATCGAATCCTACGCGGATGGCTGGGCGTGGTCGGTGCCGGTCGATGGCACGCGCCGGGCAGTCGCGGTCATGGTGGATCCGCAGACGACGGCCATGACACGCGGTGAGGGGGCGGCACACGCGTACCGAGCCGAGATTGCGAAGACCCGGCGATTCGCGGCGCTCCTGGCCGGAGCCGTCATGGAAGGTGAACCCGCAGGATGGGATGCGTCGCTCTACGCGTCCGAGACGTACGCCGGCGACGGCTGGCTGCTCGTTGGCGACGCGGCGTCCTTCATCGATCCCCTGTCGTCGGCCGGGGTGCGCAAGGCGCTCGGGTCCGGGTGGCTGGCGGCCGTCGCGACGCACACTGCGCTGACGCGGCCGGGCATGGCCGAAACGGCGCGATCGTTCTATGCAGCGCGCGAGGCCGAGGTGTACGCCACGTTCCGCGGTCTGACGAAGCAGTTCCTGTCGGTGGCCGCCCGTGGGCAGTCTCATCCGTTCTGGACGGACCGCGCGGATGTCGACGCCGCGTCGGCTGTCTCCTCGAGCGGGCCTGGCGTCGACGAGGTAAGGGCGGCCTACGATCGCATTCGCCGCGCACCCGAGCTCCGCCTTCGCATGGCGCCGGTGGTGACGACCGTCCTGCGTCCGGCGATCAGCGGCGCCGAAATCGTGATGGAGCCCCGGCTGGTGACCCCAGAGGACGAGGCGGGCGTGCGGTTCCTGCACGACGTGGACGTGGTGACGCTGGTCTCGCTGGCGCCGGCCCACCGGCAGGTGCCCGATCTGTACGAGGCGTGCGTCAGGAGGAGCGGACCGACCGATCTGCCGCCGTTCCTCACGGCCCTTGCCACGGCCGTTGCCCGGGGTTGGCTCGTCGAAGAGTAGTGTCGGACACGCGCTCGCATCGGGGCAACTGTGGTACAACATTGCCGACTGGCGATCATGACCACACGAGCGCGAAGCCTGCGAAGCGTCATGCATGTCAACCCGTTCGCTCGTGGGCGCGGCCTGGCAGATCGGCCGCGGCGTGAGCGCCTGCTGACCATTGCCCTGACGCTTGCCCTGGCCGCACCCGCCATCGCGACCGGGCAGATTGGCGCCCCGGCTCCTGCGACGCCTGCCGGCGGCGCGCCGCGTGAGGCCGGCATTCCCATTCCGGATGCGACGGTGCAGCAGGCCTGCGGGTCCTGCCACAAGAGCGACGACAAGCAGCAGATGTCGCGCATCTCGTTTCAGCGCAATACGCCGGAGGGGTGGCAGGATTCCATCAAGCGGATGGTGGCGCTCAACGGGCTGACGATCGAGCCCGCCACGGCGCGCCAGGTGGTCAAGTACCTGTCGAATCATCTCGGGCTCGCGCCGGAAGAGGCCAGACCCGCGGCCTACGAGGTCGAGCGACGTCTCGTCGATGAGAAGTACACCGCGAGTTCCGACGTGGAGGTCTGCGCGGCCTGTCATTCGCTCGGCCGTGTCATCTCGCAGCGCCGCACGCCGAGCGAGTGGGACCTGTTGATCGCGATGCACCGGGGCTGGTATCCGCTCGTCGACCGCCAGGGCTTCAGACGCATGGGGCCGGCGCCTCGCGACCGCGGACCTGACGGCCGTCCGGCCGACACCCGCCATCCCGTCGAGAAGGCCGTCGATCACCTGTCGAAGGCGTTCCCGCTCCAGACCGCGGAGTGGGCCGAATGGTCGGCGACGATGCGGCCGGCACGGCTCGGCGGCACGTGGACGCTCGCCGGACACGAGCCCGGGAAAGGACCCGTGTTCGGACGAGTGGTGATGACGCCGGTGCCGGACGCGCCCGACGAGTTCACGACCGAGATCACGTATACCTATGCGCGGTCAGGGGAGCAGGTGAAGCGGAGCGGCCGGGCCCTCATCTACACCGGCTACCAGTGGCGCGGCCGCTCCACGGTCGGTGGTGACGACGAGACGGCGCTTCGCGAAGTGATGTTCGTCGATCGCGACTGGCAGGGCATCGAGGGACGGTGGTTCACTGGCGCGCACGATGAGCTCGGCATGGACGTCCGGTTGAGCCGACTCGGCCAGGAGACGCGCCTGCTGGGTGTGGATCGCCGAGCGCTCCGCACCGGTCAGAGCGGTCAGACGGTCAGGATCTTCGCGGCCAACCCGCCTTC
Source organism: uncultured Bifidobacteriaceae bacterium (assembly GCA_964543955.1). Lineage (GTDB taxonomy): Bacteria > Acidobacteriota > Vicinamibacteria > Vicinamibacterales > UBA2999 > VFZN01. The sequence goes on along the minus strand of CAZJBN010000007.1, from coordinate 13,907 downwards.
GGGCCTGCAGGGGCGCGACGTGGACCTTGGCCCGGGCCTCACCGTCTCCAATGTGAGCGTGGCGGGTGATGTCATCACGGCCACTGTCGATGTGGCGCCGACAGCCGCCATTGGCCCCCGCGACATCGTCGTGGCCGGTGCGGTCAAGCCTGGTGCCCTCGCGGTGTACGACACGGTCGAGTCGATCCGCGTGACGCCGGCCTGGAACATGGCCCGGGTGGGCGGTGTGACGTTCCCCAAGATGTTCGCGCAGTTCGAGGCCTGGGGCTATCACCACGGTCCGGACAGGAAGCCCGGCACTCCGGACGACCTCGAGCTGGACCTGATGGACGTGACGTGGAGCCTCGAGGAGTACACCGCGACCTTCGACGACAACGACACCGAGTTTGTCGGCGCGATCGATCCGAAGACGGGCCTGTTCACGCCGAACATCGAGGGCCCGAACCCCAGTCGCTCCGGCGAGAGGAACAACGTCGGCGACGTGTGGGTCGTGGCCACCTACGTGCCGCCCGGGATGTCGGCACCGCCACCTGCGCCGATCCGCGGGCGGTCGCACCTGCTCGTCACGGTGCCGCTGTACATGAAGTTCGATCCATCGGTGATTCCGTGAGCCTGCTCTCCGTCGGCGAATTTCACGCGTTCGAGGCCTCGGGCCGGCACTTCGCCTACATGGTGCCGAGCGCGGCGGTGTTCGCGTTCGACGACTGCGCCGATGCTGTCGTGGCCCTGTTGCGTGAGGCACCGCAGCCGCTCGAAGCGATCGTCGCGGGCCTGGCCGATCGGTTCGGTGCCGGCGAGGTGGACGAGACGCTGGCCGAGCTGCAGCGGGTCAGGGCGGTCGTACGGCGTGAGGTCGCAGGGCCAGACATCGTAGGGCGGGACGTCAGTCCCGCCACAGGCGGAGCTGAAGCGCCGCCCCCCAGGCCCAGGATCCTGCCACTCACCCCGGTGCCGCTCCAGACGCTCGTTGTCAACGTCACGAACCAGTGCAACCTGAGCTGCGAGTACTGCTACGAGTACGGTGAGGACAAGATCGTCGATACGGAGAATGGCTCGCAGCCCAAGTTCATGAGCGAGGAGACGGCGCGGGCGGCGGTCGACTTCGCGCTCCGCGAGAGCGGCGCCAATCGCGCCGCGCACATCACGTTCTTCGGCGGCGAGACGCTGATGAACTTCCCGGTCCTGACGAAGGCCGTGGCCTATGCACGCGCGCGGGGACGCGAGCTCGGCAAGGACGTCGACTTCAGCCTCACGACCAATGCCACGCTGCTTCGTCCCGAGGTCATCGACTTCCTCGCCGACGAGCGCATCGGCGTCACGATCTCCATCGACGGTCCGCAGGAGATCCAGGACAAGTTCCGCGTGTTCAGCAACGGGCAGGGCAGCTACGCGATGGCCGCGCCGCGGATCAAGGCGCTGCTCGCGCGGCACACGACGCGGCCGATCGGCGCCCGCGTGACGCTCACCCGGCAGACGCTGGACGTCATGCGGATCTACAGGCACCTGCACGACGAGATGGGGTTCTGGGAAGTGGGCTTCGCCCCGGTCACGACGGCGCCCCAGCGAGGACACGCCATCTCCGACGGCGGATTCGATCACCTGCTCGCGCAGTTTCGCGAGCTGGCCGCGGACTTCCTGCAGGCCTCCCTCGAGAATCGGCACCACGGCTTCTCCAACGTCCGCGAGACGCTGCAGGAGCTGCACCAGGGACACGCGAAGGCGTACCCCTGCGGCGCCGGCATCGGGCTGATGGGCGTGGCGACCGACGGGGAGGTGGCGCTGTGCCATCGGTTTGCCGGGTCCGATGCGCACCGCTTCGGCTCGGTGACCGAGGGCGTCGATCGCGAGACGCAGGCGACGTTCCTCGAGGCGCACCACATCGATCACAAGACGGATTGCCAGTCGTGCTGGGCCCGTCCCATCTGCGCCGGCGGCTGCTATCACGAAGCGCACACGCGCTACGGAACCACCACCGGTCCGAACCTCCACTACTGCGAGTGGATTCGGGGCTGGACGCACACGTGCCTGGAGATCTACGGCGAGCTGGCGGTGAAGAACCCCGCCTTCCTCCGCCAGTTCGATGGAGCAGACGATGAAGCACCTCAGCGCCATTAATCGCAAGGCCGAGCGCGTCGAACAGGTCACTGCGGTCGACGTCGTCGCGCTGCAGCAGGGCGGCGGGCCGCCGCAGCAGCCGGAGCCTCCGCACATCCCGCCGGGCTGCTCGCTCGTGTTCTCGCCAGGCTGGGAAGCCGACCGCACGGGCGGCACTGCCGGGTTGTGCCAGCCGGTCGAACGCGACCTGTTCGATTGCCACATGGGCTGCTTCTGGCCGGCGCAGGTGCCCGATCAGTTGAACCACGCGCCGGACTGGACGGCCAAGTGCGCGGCCGCGCAGAAGGACTGGCGGAAGATCGATCTCGTGTTCCCGGGATGACGGCATGGTGAAGCGAGCGAGCACCCGGCACGTCGTCCCGGCCGTCATCGCGATCACTGCTGCCGCGATTGCGACCCTCGCGTCCGCGCAGGGCAAGCCCGATGCGCCGCGCGTGTCCGGCGGCGACGGGCTGATGTACATCGGCACGTATGCCGGCGATATCCAGATCATCGACGAGGCCACGGAGAAGCTCGTTGACCGGATCGTGCTGCAGAACGGCATTCCGCGTTCCCTGGTCCCCTCGCAGGATCGCACGCGTTTCTACGTCCTGGACTCGAGCTACGAGAAGCTCGAGGTCGTGGACATCGCCGCGCGCAAGTCGATCCAGACCTACAACCTGCGCGAGGGGAATCGCCGCACGCGTGTCATCAGCATGCAGGCCGATCCGCTCAACCGCTACCTGCTCCTGCTCACGCGCACGGCGACGAAGCTCGTCGATCGATGGGAGATTGGCCCGCCGACGCTGCAGCAGTTCGACCTCGCCACCGGCAAGGTGACCCGTACCATTCCGTGGCCGCGCAACGAAGAGCGCGAGTTCGTGAACGTGCGCTTCTCGCCCGACGGGAAGCTGCTGTACTTCTTCGGCGACGAGGTCATCGTCGTCGACGCCGGCGACTTCGAGGAGGTCGAGACCTGGCCGTACCAGCAGGCGCCCGAGGCCGGGATGGGCCGACTGAACCTCGGACCCGTCCACGACTTCTACGATCCGCCCGGCACGTTCACGGGCCTCCTGACGCTGCAGGACCCGGTGCAGAACCGGCGGATCATGGGTATCGGCCGCGTGAACCTCGCCGCCAGGACCGTCGACTTCAGCCCGCTCGGCCCTGCCGAGTCCGTCTCGTTCGCGCAGGCGCCGGACCAGAAGCGCGCCTACGGCATCAAGTCGGACATCGGCCGCTACGAGTTCTGGACGTTCGATCTCGAGAAGAACGCCGTCGTCTCGCGTGCCGAGTTCGCCGGCCGGCCCCGGATGGGCCTGCGCGTCAGCTCGAACGGGAAGCACCTGTACGTCTACGTCGCCGGCGCCACCATCGACATCTACGACGCGGCGACCTATCGCTACCTGCGCACGATCCAGATGAACGCGGATCAGACGACGGAGCTCTTCGTCGTGCCGGCCCGCGCGTCCACCACCTCCGCCCGCTGAGGCCGGGCGATGGAGGCGCGTCCGCCGCGCGCGGATCTCCGACGGGCCTTCGCCTACCTGACGCCCTACTGGCGCCGCCTGGCGCTCGTGATGGGCATCAGCCTCCTCAGCACGGCGCTGTCCCTCATCACGCCGTTCCTCACGCGCGACCTGGTGGACCACGCGCTCCTCGGCCGCGATATGGCGGCCCTGCAGCGCATCGTGCTCCTCTTTGCCGCGCTCGGCCTCTTCAGCTACGTGTTGAACGTCGTCAGCGGCCTGCGGTACACACGCGTGTCGGCGGAGATCCTCTTCGACATGCGGCTGTCGCTCTACCAGCACCTGCAGCGCCTGTCGCCGCGGTTCTACGCCCGCACGCGGCTGGGCGACATCGTGGCGCGCATCAACAGCGACATCGGGGAGATACAGCGCGTTGCGGCGGAGGCGGCGCTGGCCTGGGTCGGGAACATCCTGTTCCTCATCGGCTGCATCGGGATGATGTTGTGGCTCGACTGGAGGCTCGCGCTCCTGACGGGCGCCGTCATGCCGCTGAGCCTGGCGGCGCTCGTCTACTACCGGCGCCGGCTCGAGACGCGGGTCGCGGACCTCAGGCAGCGGAGCGCCGACATCGGGAGCTTCCTCATCGAGACCTTGCAGGCGACGACGCTCGTCGTGGCGTCGAATGCGCAGCACCGCGAGGCCGGCCGCTTCCGGCAGCTGAACGATCGCTTCATCCATGCGCTGATGGCCATGCAGCGCGTCACGTACCTGGCCGGAGGGCTGCCAGGACTGCTGCTGTCGCTCGGCGCCTCGACGGTGTTCCTGTACGGCGGATGGCGCGTGATCGAGGGGACGCTGACGCTGGGGACGCTCGCGGCGTTCCTGGCGTACCAGATGCGCGTGATGGCGCCGGTACAGGCGCTGATGGGGCTCTATACGGCGCTCGCCACGGCAAAGGTCTCGTGGCAGCGCGTCCTCGAATTGCTCGACGCGCCCATCGACGTCGAAGAAGCGCCCCTCGCGGTGTCGCTCGCGGCGGTGGAGGGCCGCGTCGAGTTCCGAAACGTCTCGCTGAGGACCGAGCGAGGTGTCAAGATCCTGGACGATGTGTCGTTCACGATCACGCCGGGGACGTCGGTCGCCATCGTGGGCGTGAGCGGAAGCGGCAAGTCCACGATTGCCGCGCTGATGCTCCGGCTGCTCGACCCCGATCGCGGGACGATTGCGCTCGACGGCCGGGACCTTCGGGTGATCCGGTTCGACGCCCTCCGCCGGCACGTGGTGCTCGTGGAACAGGAGCCGACCCTGCTTCACGCGACGATTGCCGAGAACCTGCGGTACGTCCAGCCCGAGTCCGGGCCGGAGGATCTGAGCCGCGCCGTGGCGGCGGCGGGGCTCTCGCCGTTGGTCGACGGCCTTCCGCAGGGGTACGACACGGTGGTCGGCGAGCGGGGCTGGCAGCTGTCGGCTGGCGAGCGGCAGCGGCTCGCCCTGGCGCGCGCGTTCCTCGCCAAGCCGTCGGTGCTGGTGCTGGACGAACCGACCGCCGCGCTGGACCCGATTTCGGAACGGCAGGTGGTGGACAGCTACCAGTCGATCATGCGTGACCGCACCACGCTCGTCATCTCGCATCGCCGCGACGTTGCCATGAGCGCCGATCGCGTCATCGTCCTGCAGGACGCCCGCATTGTCGAGGTCGGCAGGCCGCGGGACCTCCTGCTGAGCGACGGCGCCTTTGCCAGGCTCTTTGCACACCCTGTCGCCGACAATGCGCCAACGGGAACGTGAAGCCGTGCGCATCGGCGTGACCGCCTTGCGGTCGTCCAGCCTCTATACTTGATGCGATGACGGACGTGACGTGGCTCAAGCCCGGCATGCTGAAGATGGATCCGTCCCGCACCGAGGCGGGGCGCGGTGTGCGCATTGCGGTGATCGACAGCGGCATCCATGTCGGTCATCCCCACATTGGCGGGGCATCGATCGAGGGCGTGGGCATCGACGCCGAAGGCGGCAGGCATCCGGACTTCATCGATCGCCTCGGACACGGGACCGCCGTGTCGGCCGTCATTCGCGAGAAGGCGCCGGAAGCCGCGATTCTCGTGGCACGCGTGTTCGAGCAGGAGCTCAAGGCCACGGCCAGCGCGCTGGTGGCCGCGATTGGCTGGGCGCTCGAGCAGCGCGCGCATTTCATCAACCTGAGCCTCGGCACGAGCAACCCCGCGCACGCGGATGCGCTTGGTGCGGCGCTTGCCCGCGCGCGCGCCCAGGGTGCCTACATCGTCGCGGCGGGGCCGTCCGAGGGCGTCGAGTGGCTGCCGGGCAGCCTGCCGGGCGCGATCGCGGTGGCCGTGGACTGGACGCTGCCGCGCGGGCAGTGCGTGGTGGATGGCCAGCTGGCCGCACCGATCGATCGGACGAAGAGCGGCGTGCGGATGGCGGTCGCGACCGAGGCGCCGCTCGAGCGGCCCGTACCTTCCCGCCTGACGATTCGCGCCAGCGGATACCCGAGGCCGATCACCGGCGTGTCGCCGGCGCGCAACCTCAAGGGCATCAGCTTCGCGGTGGCCAACGCGACCGGACTCATCGCGCGTGCGATGTCCGAAGTCTCAGCAAGCGCGACACCGTAGCCGTGCCTGCGACGTGCAACTGTCGTTGCCGCCGCGCAACCGGCGTTGCCGACCGCTGATCGCCCGTTTCTCTCGTGATTTCGGCGGGCGTCCCCGCCCGCGCGCAACCGGCGTTCACGTTTCCCCGCGCCACGCTCTGCCTGCCGAGGCGCCAGATCCTCAGCGAACTCCCGCGTGCTCAGCGACTTGAACGGAGTGCGACGCAATCGGCGTGGCCGTTGCTCGATGGAGGGCTACCGGGCGATCGGACTCCGCATGCTGGTGGCGCTTGACCTCCGTTACAGGGCATGGACGACGGTCCCCCGGTTATGACGCACATCCGTGCGACTGGAGGACCCATGCCGAAGTATCTGCTGTGCGCGCTCATTGCCGGCGCGCTTCTCGCGACCGTTCCCTCGCCGACCATGGCGCAACAGGCGCCAGCGCCAGCGGCCAAGGCCGCCATCGATCTCAACACCGCCACGCTCGCGGACCTGGAATCGCTGCCGGGCATCGGTCCCAGCACGGCCCAGCGGATCATCGAGCACCGCACCAGGACCGGCGGCTTCAAGAAGGTCGAGGAGCTCATGAACGTCAAGGGCATTGGCGAGAAGAGCTTCCTCAAGCTCAAGCCGCTCGTGACCGTCCAGCCGAAGCCGGAGAAGGCGGGTGGTCCCAGGTAGCGCTCGCGGCCTGGCCATTGTCGACATCGTCGTGGCGACGGCAGTGGCGACCATCGTGACGGCGGCCGCCATTCCGGCGGTCGCCGGCGCCATGGATCGGGATCGGGCTGAGGTCGGCGCGCAGTACCTGAAAGGCCAGGTCGTTCGCGCGCAGCTCGAGGCATTGCGCCGGGGCGCCTGCGTGGCGCTCAGATGGACGGGCGACGGTCCGGAGGCGCGGTGGCAGGTCTTCGTCGATGGCAACGGCAACGGTGTCTCGACCGCGGACATCGCCCACGGTATCGACTGGCCGATCGGACCGGAGGAGCGATTGTCGGACCACGTGCGAGACGTGGCCCTGCGCATCAATCAATCGGTGCCGGACATCGGCGGCAACGGCACGCTGGAGGCCGGGAGCGACGCGATCCGGATCGGACGCACGTCGCTCCTGTCGTTCAGCCCGACCGGGTCCGCCACGAGCGGGACGCTCTATGTGTCCGCATCGCGCGGCCCGCAGCTGGCGCTTCGCGTGATGGGGGCCACCGGACGCGTGCGCCTGCTGCGATTCGATCGGGGAGCCGGTGGGTGGCGATCGTAGCGAGCCAGGCCGAACGGATGCCCGAGCGAGGTGACCACGAGCTCGCTGGGACTGGCGCGAAGACCGAAGCGTGGGCCGAGGTCCCGCGCTCCTCGGCGAGTCAGGGACGGCACCAGCCCGGAATCCCGCAGTCCGTGGCGCCTCGTCACGGGCTGCGAGCCGAGCGCCTGCGCGAGAGGCGGCGGATGCCGCGCCTGGCGCCGGAAAGCACGGGCTGGAACGAGGACGCCGTGCTTCGTCCGGGCCTCGTCGTTCGCGTGGTGAACATCGGCCCGCTCGGCGCGCTCCTCGAGTCGACCGCCAGGCTGCGACCGGGCGCCAGGACCGAACTTCACCTGACGGCCTGCCACGAGGGTCGACGGCTCATTGTCGGGGGTCGCGTCGGACGATGCCAGATCAGCGGCCTCGAGCCGCTGCGATATCGGGGTGCCATGGAGTTCGACCGGATGGTCGAGCTCATGGAAGTCCATCTCGGGTAGTTGGTTCCCGCTACCTGTTCGGGATGGACGTTGGTCTGGGAACTAACTACCCGTCGCGTGAACGGATCGCGAGGCGGCCGGAGGCAGAAGTGCAGAAACAGGCTGAAATTCGGTCGAGGCCGCGGTTGGCATTTCCCTTGGAATCCGTCCCTCCGCTCGTCACCGAGAGAGGAGTGGGGGCCATGGATACCGCGCCGGTCGTTCGCACGAAGCAGGAGCCACGTCAGCCGGATCGACGTCATGGGTTGCACACGTTGGTGCGGGAGGTGGCCGACGCCGCCCTCGGCGCCAGCGGCGTTGCCGAGATCAGCGGTGCGCTTACCGCGCGGCTGTCGGGACTCGCCCGCGTCCGGAACGTCCAGCTCACCGAAGTGGCGACCGCGGCGGATCTCAAGGTTGGCCGACCGGTTCTCACGCGGGACTATGCGGCCTTTGCCGTGCCGCTTCGGCCGGGTGGTCCGCGGGTCGTGCTGGAGGCCTCCTTCGATCCGACCTCCCGTCCGGATGGGTGGACGTGTCAGTTGCTGGAATCAGCCGCCGCATTGGCGGCCGTGGTGCTCGAGTCCGAGCGGGCCGGCGTTGCCGTCTCGGCGCTGGTCACCCAGGTCCGCGACGAGGTGGCGCCGCTCATCGGCTCGAGCGAGGTCATGCAGATGCTCCGCGAGCGGGTCGAACGCGTCGCGGCGACGGACTTCACCATTCTCATCGAGGGCGAGAGCGGCGTCGGCAAGGAACTGGTGGCGCGCCAGGTCCACGAGCTGAGCCGGCGGCGACAGGGCCCGTTCGTCGCGATCAACTGCGCGGCGCTCGTCGAGACACTCATCGAAGCCGAGCTCTTCGGCATCGAGGATCGGACGGCGACGGGCGTGCGAGGCCGCCGTGGCAAGTTCGAGCACGCCGACGGCGGCACGCTCTTCCTGGACGAAGTATCCGACCTCTCGCTGTCGGCGCAGGCCAAGCTGCTCCGCGCCATCCAGGATCTCACCGTCGAGCGCGTCGGCAGTACCGGTGGACGGCGTGTCGACGTCCGCATTGTCGCGGCCACCAACCGGAGCCTGGCGGGACTGGTGGAGCGGGGCGTGTTTCGTGCCGACCTGTTCTACCGGTTGAGCGGCGTGGAGGTCCGCGTGCTGCCCCTGCGCGTTCGGAAGGGCGACATCCTGGAGCTCACGCAGTATTTCCTCTCGCGTCACGAAGGACGAACCCGTTTGACGATGACGCCCGCGGCCGTGGATGCGCTGATGGCGTACGAGTGGCCTGGCAACGTCAGGGAGCTCGAGCGGATGATCGAGGGCGCCATCGCCACATCCGAGAGCCGCCAGATTCGGCTCGACGATCTTCCCGCAAGCCTGCGGGGAGACTACGGAACCATCGTCATGCCGGCGGCACAAGCCGACGACACGATGCGCGCATGGGGCAGTCGGTACGCGCGCCTCATGCTGGAGCGAAGCCGCGGCAACAAGCGCGAGGCATGCCGGCGGCTGGGCATCTCGTATCACACTTTGAATGCGTATCTCCGCTTCCGGCCGGGTCCGAAGTGCCAGGATCCCCGGCCTCCCCGGCAGCAGGTTGCCGATGACGCGGGCGCGCAAGGCGCCGCCCAGGTCCGGCCCTGAGTGCCGCGTGAGCGTGCCGAACACCTTCGGCCAAACACGACGGCGAGGTAGAGGAGGACAGCACACTCGAGGTCAGACGCCGCTCGACAGCAAGTCGCGGGAGGATGACCATGGCTCAGCGCAGGAGATTCGAGGGCCGTGTGGCGGTCGCGAGCGGGTTGGTGATGGCAATACAGGTGATCGCTGGTGGTCAGGCGGCGGCCGACCAGTCGAAGACACTGCAGCGGACGGAGGCTGGCGTGACGTTCACGGCAGCTGTGGCGGGAGGCGAAGCCGTGCTGGTCGCACAGGACAAGGACGTGCGCGTCGAGAAGCGGACAGCCGGCGATCGCGCGACGATCGTCGTGTCCACGGATCGCGATCGCGTCACGGTGACCTTGTCCGCCGGCGAAGTACACGTGGCACGTGGCGGCCGCGGGGCGAAGCTGATCGCGTCGAAGGTCAGCAAAGAAGAATTTGGCGCGGTGCGGGCCGTGCTCCAGGGATCGACCGCGCTCGAGGCCGCAGGGCGGCTGCGCACGGTACTCGATGGCGGCGTGCAGGCGCCGGCACCCGTCGCCTCCGCCCTCGCGTTCGTCAGCATGCTGGGCGGCGATGTCGTCGGGATGCAGAGGATTGCAGCCGCGCGTTCGGGACAGCCGGGCATCCAGTTCGCGCGGATCGTTCCTGAGTGCTGGAACGATTACTCGAGCACCGTCAACCAGTACTGGTACGACCTCGAGGCATGCCTCGACATCAACCGGTGGAACATCCTGCTCTGGCACGGGTGCCACTTCGAATGGACCGTGAAGGTCGAGCTTGCGTGGTTTGGCGCCATCGCGTGCGCCGGCGGCCTGCCGGCCGTGTAGAAGTCGCCTCGGTGCGGCGGGCGCTCGTCGCCCGCCGCATCGCAGGAGGCATATAGGAGCAGTCATGAGCAGAATCGTCTGGCTGGTGCTCGAAGTCGTCGCCGGATTCCTCCTGGCGGGCGTGCTGGTTGGCGGTGCCCTGGGCGCCGCAACCGCGGGAGGCGTCACCACCGCCCCGTGGATGGTCTGGGCAGGCCTCATCGCCTCAATCGCCCTGGCCATCATCGTCGGGGAGTCCGTGCGCCGAGCGCGATACAAGGCCTGAGGCCGACGAAAAAAGGCGGAGCGCAGGCGGACTTTGGCGGCCGGATCGCTGGTGGGCAGCCCGCCGGCGCCCACGACGACGCCAATTTCCGCCTCGAAGCGGTTTGTCAGGTTGGAGTTCCGTTTCGGGAGCAGGCGGGTCGCGTGCGGCGAGGAGTTTGCATCCCTGGAAGCGACTGGATCCGGTACTCCTCAAAATGAGCCTGTCGAACAAGCAACTGCGAGCGCTCCTCGGCCTCAGAGATGGTGAGGCCGGCGCGACGCTCGGACAGCGCCCGAGCGGCCGGCTGCGCATGATTGGCCAGAGCGGCGGACCGTCGCCAGTCCCGCCGCCGAGCACGAACCGGCGGCGGTCGGATCGATTCGAGCCCTCCGAGGCGGGCTGGTCGGGTGAGGCCGTGCTCCGACCGGGCACCTCCGTCCGCATCAAGGACATCGGTCGATCGGGCGCGCTCATCGAGTCGCCCGTCCGGTTGTACATCGGCGCGCGGATGGACCTTCACCTCGTCGCGGACGACCGGACGCGGCTCGTGGCCTCGGGCCGGGTCACACGCTGCGCAGTGGCCAGCCTGTCGCCGATGCGCTTTCACGCCGGGATTGCCTTCGACACCGATCTCGACGTGTCGCCCGACCTGGACGGGGCGAGCGATGTCACGCTGGTCGCCAGCCGGGCGCGCGCCGAATGAGCCCGGTGCATCCTTGACCCTTCCGGGACGGCATAGTACCGTCTAGTGTCTTCGACGGCACCGGTGAGGCCGCGGACACGATTCGATGACTGATGCTGGCGGCCCGCTCGAGAGAACCCCCCTCCACGCTTCGCATCTGGCCCTGGGTGCCCGTATGGTGCCCTTCGGCGGCTGGGACATGCCGGTCGAGTACTCCGGCATCACGGCGGAGCACATGGCCGTGCGCACGGCAGCCGGCCTCTTCGACGTGTCCCACATGGGCGAGGTCGAGATTGCCGGCCCCGGCGCCCTCGACGCCGTTCAGCACATCAGCAGCAACGATGCGTCGAAGCTGCAGGTCGGACAGATTCAATACTCGGCGCTCACCACGCCCGAGGGGACGTTCGTCGACGATCTGCTCGTCTACCGGTTCGGCCCCTCCCACTACCTGCTGGTGATCAATGCCGGCAACATCGGCACCGACGTTCCGTGGATCAGTGCCCGCGCCGCCGAAGCCGTCCCCGGCATTGCCGTCGTGAACAACAGCGATCGGTATGCGCTGCTGGCGATCCAGGGTCCGGCGAGCCAGCAGATCCTGCAGACGCTGACCGCGATCGACCTGCCGGCCATCAAGTACTACTGGTTCGCACACGGCGAGATTGCCGGCATCCGCGGAACCGTGTCGCGCACCGGATACACCGGCGAGGACGGCTTCGAAGTCATGGTGCCGGCGGCCATGGCGCCGCGGCTCTGGGACGCGCTTCTGCAGGCCGGACGACCCGCGGGGCTGGTTCCCGCAGGGCTCGGCGCGCGCGACACGCTCCGCCTCGAAGCCGGGATGCGGCTGCACGGCAACGACATCGACACCGCGCACACCGTGGTCGAAGCCGACCTCGGATGGATTGTCGGCTGGAAGAAGGAGGCGTTTCTCGGCCGCGACGTGCTCCACGCCCAGAAGGCCGCGGGCGTCGAGCGCATCCTCGTCGGCTTCGAGATGATCGACCGCGCCATCGCCCGTCACGGCCACCAGGTGGTCAAGGACGGCCGGGACGTGGGCGTGGTGACGAGCGGGACGCAGACGCCGTACCTGAAGAAGGCCATCGGCATGGCCTACGTGCCGCCCGCCCTCCGCGAGCCGGGCACCGAGATCGAGATCGACATCCGCGGCCGGCGGGCCAGCGCAAGGGTCACGCCGATGCCGTTCTACAAGCGACAGAAGTCCTAGCGCGAGAGCGCGACCGAGACCTGCCATGGCATACCCGACCAATCTCAAGTACACGAAGGAACACGAGTGGATTCAGGTGGACGGCGGCGTGGGCGCCGTCGGCATCACGGACTTCGCCCAGCAGCAGCTGGGAGATGTCGTCTACGTGGAGTTGCCTGAGGTTGGCACGACCCTGACCGAAGGGCAGGTCTTCGGCACCATCGAGTCGGTCAAGGCCGTGTCGGAGCTCTTCGCGCCGGTCTCGGGAGAGGTCGTCGAGGTGAACACGAGCCTCAAGGACAAGCCCGAAGACGTGAATGGCAGGCCGCACGAGACCTGGATGGTCAAGGTCAGGCTCGCCTCGCCCGGCGCCGCGGACGGGTTGATGGACGCAACCGCGTACGAGGCGCTGCTGGCCAAGTGACGACATTCGACCCGATCGACACCTTTGCGCTCCGCCACATCGGCCCGCGCGGCGCGGACGTGGACGCCATGCTCGAAGCCGTCGGCGCCGCGTCGCTCGACGCGCTCATGGACGAGGTCGTCCCGCCCCGCATCCGCCTCGAGCGCCCGTTGCAGCTGGCCGCCGCCGAGAGCGAATCCACCTATCTCGCCCGCCTCGAGACCATTGCCGCCAGAAACCAGGTGTGCCGGAGCTTCATCGGACTCGGCTACCACGACACGCTCACGCCGAGCGTGATTCGGCGGCTGGTCTTCGAGAACACCGGGTGGTACACGCCCTACACGCCGTACCAGGCGGAGATCGCCCAGGGCCGTCTCGAATCGCTGCTGAACTTCCAGACGCTCGTGGCCGATCTGACGGGTCTGCCCGTGGCCAACGCGTCCCTGCTCGACGAAGGCACGGCGGCCGGCGAGGCCATGGGCCTGCTGCACCGCGTGCAGGGCAGCAAGCTCGGCCACGCGGCCGGCATCTTTCTCGTCTCCGATCGGGTGTTCCCGCAGACGCTCGACGTCCTCCGCAGCCGGGCCGAACCGCTCGGCATCGAACTCCGCGTCGGTCCGGCCGATGTGATGCGCTTCGACGGCCCCGTGTTCGGCGTCCTGCTGCAGAATCCCGACGAAGCGGGCCGCGTGGACGACCTCCGCGGCTTCATCGAGGGCGCGCACGCGGCGGGTGTCCTCGTCGCGGTCGCGACCGACCTGCTGGCGCTCACGGTGATCACGCCGCCTGGCGAGATGGGCGCCGACATCGTGTTCGGCAACTCGCAGCGGTTTGGCGTGCCCATGGGGTACGGCGGACCGCACGCCGCGTTCTTCGCCACGAAGCAGGAGCACGTCCGGCACATTCCGGGACGCATCATCGGCGTCTCGGTCGATGCCCAGGGACAGATGGCCACCGTGCTGACGCTCCAGACGCGCGAGCAGCACATCCGCCGCGAGA